>NZ_JAUBQN010000050.1:0-38904 GCF_036701295.1 Microcoleus harperi Pol14_C6
TGAACAGCCTCAACCTAGCAGCCAAAGAAACCGCTAGTGGTATTACTCAAACCAAAGTAGGCACTCAACAATTGAACAATGCAGCCCAAAATCTCAATTCAATTGTCTAAATGGCGCTGAGTGTTTTGGACTAAGAGACTAGCAATTGATAGCATGGAGTCATGAATTGATCTGGCAGCCCTCGCAGCTTGTCAAACAGCCGGCATAGAAGTCAAAATGTTTGCAGGCGATGGCATCGCGAAAGCCAGGACGATCGAATTTCTGCCCTTAAATAAATCCTCTTTTGTAACGGACGATCGAACTAACACCCGCCCGAACCGTATTCCTCAGACTAACAGCACCGAACCCAGAACCAGCGTCACTACTATTTCCATAAGTTCAGAATATGGTCGCTTAACTAGGTTTTAACATTTATGCGATTTTATGCGATCGTCCGTGGGACAGCGGAGGAGGAGGAGAGAGGGGGAGTGGGAGAATTTTTCTTTTGCCTCCTGCCTTCTTCCCTCTTTCTTTAACCACACCTAAAATTTGCCAAATGTCAAGAGACTCGATCGACTTTTCCCCATCTTAGCCACCAAGTCCTAAACAAGATTTAGCGCCGGAAAAAATCCCCAAAATCTCTTGCCACAAACGGCCACATCCTTTGTAATATAGATGTAAGTCACAGCCCGTTAAAGTAATCAACAAACAATTAGGTCGCTCAATATATTCACGCTCCAACGAGCGGTGAGTTGTATTGAGCGTGCCTATTAAGGAGCGATCGAAGTTCGTCAGACACCCCAAATATTCAGGAAGAATCATGCCATCAAGATCCGCCAACGATGTAGACGTAGCGGAGCAATATTGGCACTACCTAGAAATATCCAAGGTTGTAACTATCTTAGGAAGCAACCTGGAAAGCGGTTTAGAACCGACAGAAGCCAACCATCGCCAACAGAAATTCGGGCTTAACGAACTAACGGTTAAAGCAGCGAAACCAGCCTGGTTAAAATTTATCCTGCAATTTAACCAACCCCTCCTGATCATCTTGCTGAGTGCAGGTTTAATCAAAGCAGCGATCGGAGAATTGCTAAACGCTAGCGTAATTTGGGGTGTAACAACCACCAACGCTACTATTAGTTTCATCCAAGAAGCTGGAGCCGAGAAAAAAATTGAAGCCCTAGCCCAAGCTGTCACAACCGAAGCCACAGTCATTCGGGGTGGCAAAAAATTAAGAATTCCCTCCAAAGAACTCGTAGTCGGTGACTTAGTAATCATGAGTTCCGGGGACAAAGTACCGGCAGACTTGCGCTTAGTGAAAGTGCGCGACTTGCAAATCGACGAATCGGGACTCACCGGGGAATCAGTTGCTGTCGAAAAAGAATTAGGACAATCTGGAGACTTGGTTCTGCCACAAGAAACGCCGCTAGCAGAACGGGATAACATGGCCTATGCCGGCAGTTTTGTTACTTTTGGCCAAGCTAGCGGCATCGTAATTGCGATCGCCAATAAAACCGAAACCGGCAAAATCTCCCAACTATTAGATCGCCACATCGACCTCACCACCCCCTTAACCCGCAAATTCAACCAATTCAGTCAAAACTGGCTGTTATTCGTGTTGGGAATGGCAACCTTGACCTTCGCCGTCAGATTGGGGCGGCCAGTCCCTGCGGGGGTTTCAGCTTTTAAAGAAGCAGTCGAACCCGCTGTCGCCCTGATTGTCGGCGCAATTCCCGAAGGCTTACCCGCCGTCATCACCGTCACCCTAGCCGTAGGCGTTTCCCGGATGGCAAATCGCCACGCGATCGTCCGCAAATTGCCCGCAGTGGAAACCCTCGGCGGCGCTACAGTCATCTGTTCCGACAAAACCGGAACCTTGACGGAAAACCAAATGACGGTGCAAGAAATCTATTCTGGTGGCGAATCCTACTCGGTTACGGGTACGGGATACAGCCCCGAAGGTGAAATTCAACTCAACCAACTGCCAATTACTGTCAGCCAAACTCCAACTTTGCAAGAATGTTTGCAAGCTGGACTCCTTTGCAACGACTCTCACCTGGAATTCAAAGACGATAATTGGATTGTCGTCGGAGATCCGACAGAAGGAGCGTTAATTACTGTTGGTAAAAAAGCCGAATTGAGTCAGCAAACTTTAGAAAAGTCAATGCAGCGGCTGGATTCAATTCCCTTTGAATCTCAGTTTCAATACATGGCGACGCTGCACCGAACTCCCACTGGCAAAATTTTGTACGTCAAAGGTTCCGTAGAATCAGTTTTGAGTCGTTGCGGTTCCAGTCTCGACACTCACGGAAATCCGATACAAGTCGATCGCGAACAAATTCACCATCAAGTCGATGAAATGGCAAAGCAAGGCTTGCGCGTCTTGGCTTTAGCGAAAAAGCCAGTACCCCAAAGCCAAAATTCCGTCGATCACGCGGATTTGGAGTCTGGGCTGATTTTCTTGGGACTGCAAGGCATGATTGACCCGCCGCGGGCTGAGGCGATCGCAGCCGTCCAAGCTTGTCAAACCGCCGGCATCCAAGTCAAAATGATTACCGGCGACCACATCGCTACAGCCAAGGCGATCGCCCGCCGCATGGGATTCCGCAAAACTAAACATAACAGAGAACTTGTAGCCTACACCGGCGCCGAGCTCGCCTCCATGAGCAAGCAGGAACTCGGCGAAGCTGTAGAAGCAGGTTCAGTTTTTGCCCGCGTCGCCCCCGAACAAAAACTCCGCCTCGTAGAAGCTTTGCAGCAAAAAGGCGAAATTGTGGCGATGACGGGAGACGGCGTTAACGACGCGCCCGCTCTCAAACAAGCGGATATCGGCATTGCGATGGGCAGCGGTACGGAGGTTTCTAAGGAAGCCGCAGACATGATTCTGACTGACGATAACTTTGCGTCGATCGAATCTGCTGTCGAAGAAGGGCGATCTGTTTACAAAAATCTGCTCAAAGCAATCAGCTTCATTCTCCCAGTCAACGGCGGAGAATCGATGACAATTTTGCTCAGCACCCTCCTCGGTCGAGAATTGCCGATTTTGTTGCTACAAATTCTCTGGCTGAATATGCTCAACTCGATCACCATGACTGTGCCTCTGGCTTTCGAACCCAAGTCAGTGGGAGTCATGAAACAGCAGCCCCGACCCGTAAACGAACCTTTTCTCACCGGAAATCGGATCAAGCGGATCATCGCGATTTCTCTTTACAACTGGACTCTGATTTTCGGAATGTTTGAATGGGTGCGCCAAGCGGATTGGGGAACTTTGGCACTAGCCCGCACGATGGCGATTCAAGCTTTGGTAATGGGGAGAATTTTTTACCTGTTGAGTCTCAGCCAGTTGTTGCCTTCTTTGATTGCTAAGTTTAGCGGTTCTAAGGAAGAAGTTAGCGGCGCTCCCGCCCTCGGTGTGGGAATTGTCCTGGCGGTGATTTTGCAGATTATCTTTGCTAATTCTCCGTTTGTCAATCGCATATTTGAGACAGCTCCGATGAACTTGGATCAGTGGCTGATTTGCTTCGGCGTAGCCCTACCGATGATCGGTGTTGCTCTCTGGGTCAACCGCTTTGACCCGCCCAACTAATCGAACTTGTAGGTACAGCCATTAGGCTGTTCAGAAACCCGGTTTCTTCAAGAAACCGGGTTTCTCTGTTTTACAGAAATCGAACCTGAAAGCCCACGTCATATCATACCCGGTAAATTACTTACGATTAAGTGCCAATTTTAGCCCACCAATCAAAACTACTTAACCCTTTTAAAACAGCAATTTCGTAAAATGTTCATTATTTCTGTATTGTAGACTACAATCAACCTGAAAAAACAATAGATATATTAACAAAGTAAATGTGTACTCACTGCGATTTTTGCAACTTATTGACAATAGATTTGAATTTCCGCCGATCGCCATTCGCTACAACCTTTAACCAGCAAGCCTTGGTTTGAACCTGTTTTGATAAGCACACCCGATCGCTCTTCCCAACGCTTCGTTATCGATAGCGTCCTCCTAAAAGATTTACTTATCAATCAAATTTAATAATTGTTTTATAATTTCCGCAAGAGTACGGTAAACTGAATAATCAAGCTAAGAAAATGTGGAGCTCGCTTTTTGCGAGGTAACGCAACTTGGTCGTTCGAGATATTGAGTTAATCAAAAGAGTCAAACCAGCAGGGAGAGTTTAAAAACTTATGGTAGCAATAATTTTTTTGCTCCTTCCCTGCCAACCTGCGCTAAGAATAGTTCGCTAAACCCAATTAGCGAAGTAAAAAAAGCACTTTGATAAACTTCAGTGAATGTCGTTACAGAAGATTTATGAATTGGAGCGAGGCTAGACTATGACAAAATTTTCAGAGCAATTTTCTCGGCGTAAATTTATCGTTACAGCAGGTGCATCTGCCCTGGGTTCAATACTGCTCAAAGGTTGTTTGGGAAATCCCCCAGAACCCGGTGCAACTGCCGGTGCTGACGGCGCGATACCCGCGGCTACCTCAGTAATGGCTGTTGCCAACGAGAAAAGAGTCGAAGGAATTGAAAGCACTAAAATTACATTGGGATATATCCCGATCGTCGAAGCAGCACCTTTAATCATTGCCCAAGAAAAAGGCTTTTTTGCCAAATACGGCATGACTGAGGTAATAGTTGCTAAGCAAGCCAACTGGGGTTCTGCCAGAGATAACCTAGAAATCGGATCAGCAGGCGGTGGCATTGACGGCGGCCAGTGGCAAATGCCGATGCCTTATCAAATTAGTAAAGGGTTGATTACCAAAAACAGCGTCCAAATCCCGATGTATGTTCTAGCCCAGTTGAACACTCAGGGAAATGGAATTGCGATCGCCGGAAAACACAAAGGCAAAGGTCTCGGACTTAAACTAGATCAAGCGGCCCAAGACTACATCAAAGGCCTCAAACAAGCTGGAACGCCCTTCAAAGCAGCCTACACCTTCCCCAAAGCAAATCAAGACTTTTGGATTCGCTACTGGCTAGCAGCTAACGGCATCAATCCCGACACAGAAGCCGAGTTGCTAACAGTACCGTCAGCGCAAACCGTAGCCAACATGAAAACTGGCAGCATGGACGGTTTCAGTACCGGCGACCCCTGGCCCCTGCGGATCGTCACAGAGGACATCGGCTTCATGTCCGCCCTCACGGGCCAAATCTGGAAAGATCATCCCGAGGAATATCTCGCTATTCGTGGCGACTGGGTAGACAAACACCCGAAAGCCACCGAAGCCTTACTCGCAGGACTAATTGAGGCGCAGCAGTGGTGCGACAAACCAGAAAATCGCCCCGAATTAGTTGCCATTACTTCTGGCAGAAACTTCTTTGACGTACCTCCGGCAGTTTTGACACCTCCCTACCAGGGCAAGTACATGATGGGTGACGGCCAACCAGCGATCGACGATTTCAAGATGAGTCCGCTGTACTGGAAAGACGACCTCGGCAACGTTTCCTATCCTTATAAGAGTCACGATTTGTGGTTCTTAACCGAAAGCGTGCGCTGGGGTTTCCTGCCCGAAAAAACCGTGGCAGATTCTAAGGCTATTATCGATAAAGTCAACCGCGAAGATTTGTGGAAAGCCGCAGCAAAATTAGCCGGAGTTGCTGATGCTGACATTCCGAAAAGTACGTCTCGGGGCGTTGAGAAGTTCTTTGACGGTACAGAATTTAATCCGGAGCAGCCAGAAGCTTACCTCAAGAGTTTAGCAATTAAAAAAGTGTGATGGGGTCTTAGCTTCCCATAATTTAGTCTCGAAAAAAACAGCAGAAACATAGGAGATTACCAAGATGGCTGTCAGCACAAATCGGAGAGGCGGAGTCGATGTCCAAGGAGCATTTGGCGAGTTTTGGAAGAAGAATTCCCGGAATATCTTGCCGCCAATTTTGGGAATAATTGGATTTCTGTTAGTTTGGCAATTCCTATCCAGCACCGGACTGATCAAACTACCGGGACCGATCAGTGTTTGGACTGACGAACGGACGCGGATATTGTTGCTGTATCCTTTCATGAATTCCAAAACCTACGGAATCGGCTTGTTTTGGCAAACTTTGGCTAGTTTGGAACGGGTGGCAAAAGGCTACACTCTAGCCGCTGCTGTGGGAATTGCTGGAGGTGTTTTGGTAGGTACAAATCCGCTTCTGAACAAGGCTTTAGACCCAATTTTCCAGTTTTTGCGGATGGTTGCGCCTCTGGCTTGGGTGCCAATCGCCCTGGCTGCGCTGCAACAAAACGAACCTGCTGCTTTGTTCGTGATATTCATTACCTCTGTTTGGCCGATTTTGATCAACACGGCTGAAGGTGTTCGCCAAATTCCCGACGATTACAACAACGTGGCGAAAGTGCTGCAACTTTCTCGTCAGGAATATTACATCAACATCTTGTTTCCGTCGGCGCTTCCTTATATCTTCACAGGATTGAGAATTGCGATCGGTTTGGCTTGGCTGGCGATTATTGCTGCGGAAATCGTGATGTCTGGGATTACGGGTATCGGCTTCTTTATTTGGAATGCTTACCAGCAAAACTACATCAGCGAAATTCTGTTAGCGGTGTTCTACATTGGGGCTGTTGGTTTGTTGCTCGATCGCATGATGGCTTGGTTGCAGCAAAAGATTGCTCCCCCTCAAGGAAAGTAGCTAATTCGATGGGTTAACGGTTGACGGTTGACTGTTGACGGTTGACTGTTACAGGAATTACGAACTCCGAGGCTCAGAAACCTGTTTCTTAAACTATTGTTGAGGGATTAAACAAAGTATTTGGGTTAGTTCAAAGACCAGTTTTAGGCATCCAGTAATGTATTAACTATTAGCTGTTATATATCAACAGCTAACAGTCCACAGCAAACAGCGAACAGCGAACAGCGAACAGTCAACAGTCAACAATCAATATCTAGCGAAATAACAAACCTACAAAAAAGGCAAGAAAATCATGTCTGTTTTGATTGCAGTAGAACAAGTCGGAAAAGTATTTAACTTAACAGACGGCGGCACATACATAGCCCTCAAAGGCATCGACTTAGAAATTAAAAAAGGAGAATTTATCTCCTTAATCGGACACTCCGGCTGCGGTAAATCTACACTACTAAATATGGTGGCAGGTTTGGATCTGCCAACAGAAGGATTGGTGACAATTGAAGGACAAAGAATTACCCAGCCAGGCCCCGATCGCATGGTAGTATTCCAAAACTATTCCTTGCTACCTTGGCGGACGGTCAGAGAAAACATTACCCTAGCCGTAGACTCGGTAATGAGCGGCTTACCCAAAGCAGAACGCCTCGAAATCATTCAAAAACACATCGACATGGTGGGCTTGACGCCCCACGCCGAGAAGCAACCCGCACTGCTGTCGGGCGGACAAAAACAGCGCGTGGCGATCGCCCGTGCTCTGGCCCTGCGCCCCAAACTCTTACTCTTAGACGAACCCTTCGGCGCTTTGGATGCTTTGACTCGCGGCAACTTGCAAGAAAAGTTGATGGAAATTTGCCAAGAGTACGAAATCAGCGCCCTGATGGTAACGCACGATGTGGATGAGGCCGTGTTGCTGAGCGATCGCATCGTCATGCTCACCAACGGCCCAGAATCGAAGATTGGCGGCATTCTCGAAGTAGACATCCCCCGCCCCCGCAAACGGATGGAAGTAGTCTCACACCCCAGCTACTACGCTCTACGCAGCGAAATGATTTACTTCCTCAACCAGCAGAAGCGCGTCAAAAAACTGCGGGCGCGGAAAGTACCCGCGATCGCCCGCCACGGCCTGGAAAAAGTCAACCTCGAACTCGGCTTTATTCCGCTGGCAGCCTGCGCTCCCCTCGCTGTCGCCAAAGAAAAAGGCTTTTTTGCCAAACACGGCCTCGATGAAGTCCACCTCGTGCGGGAAACAAGCTGGCGCGGCATCGTAGACGGCATCGCCGCAGGTTACTTAGACGCAGCTCAAATGCCCTCTGGCATGGCGGTGTGGTTGAGCTTGGGAGGCCACCAAGAGAAGCCGATTCCAACGGTTACAGCCCTCACCATGAGCCGGAATGGCAACGGAATTACCCTCGCGAGGCGGTTTTACGACCAAGGGATCTACACTCTGGGCGACTTTAAAAAAATGCTCCAGAGAACGCCCGCGCAAACGCACCGTATGGGCATCGTTCACCCTTCTTCGATGCACAACCTGTTGCTGCGTTACTGGCTGGCTTCCGGTGGCATTGACCCGGATCGCGATGTGTTGCTGAAAAATATCCCGCCGGCTCAGATGATCGTTGACTTGCAGGGTGGCACTATTGACGGTTTCTGCGTCGGCGAACCTTGGAACTTGCGGGCATCGATGGAAGGAGTCGGCTTTACGGTGGCGACAGATTTGGAACTGTGGCCCGGACACCCCGGGAAAATTCTCGGAGTTCGGGAAGACTGGGCAAATGCTTATCCCAACACTCACATTGCTCTAGTCAAAGCTTTGCTGGAAGCTTGCCAGTATTGCGCCGATCCAAATCACGCCGCCGAGGTTTCGGAAATAGTCGCGGGAAGGGAGTACGTCGCTACTGATAAGAGTTACATCCAACTCGGCGACCCGCAATCAGTTGCTTGCAACCTCGATACTCCGATGCGGGAATACGCCCACCACTTGTTTTCTGGAGAGGGGGTGAATCGCCCAAGCCGCACCGAACAACTGTGGCACATGGTGCAGATGGCGCGCTGGGGCGATACTGTTTTCCCGCGCAACTGGGTGGAAATTCTGGAGCGGGTGGTGCGAGTCGGTGCGTTCAGCACGGCGGCGCGAGAGCTGGGGATGGCTGATATTACTTACACTCGCGGTTCTCTCAGCTTGTTTGACGGCTCGGTGTTTAATGCTGACGATCCGATCGGCTATCTCAACAATCTGGCGATTAAACGCGATTTCACGATGGCGGAAGTTGTACTAGATTCCGGCCGCAGAGCTGCCTAGAGCGATTTTTTGTTCGATAAAAACAGGGTAATTACTAATTGTTAGTTGTTTGTTGCTTGTTAGTTGTTAATTGTTAATTGTTAATTGTTAGCCACTAATTTCTAGTTAGTAATTCCCTCTTCCTTCTTCCCTCTTCCTTCTTCCTTCTTCCCTCTTCCCTCTTCCTTCGCCAATCACCCACTCACAATTTCCTAAACCCATGCTCAACACCACTAAAAACCAGACGAACACCAAAACTCAAATCCAGCGGGGAAAAAGCCGCCGCCAACCTTTTTTGGTGATGGACAATGTTTATAAAGTATATCCAAACGGTTACAGGGCTTTAGAAAACGTCAATCTGAATGTAGCTGAGGGAGAGTTTATTGCTCTGATCGGACACTCAGGCTGCGGCAAATCAACACTGTTAAATATGGTGTCGGGTTTTAGCCATCCGAGCCAGGGTACCGTGTCAATTAATGGAGAGCGCATTACGAAGCCGGGCCCAGATCGCATGGTGGTGTTTCAGGGTTACGCTTTGCTGCCTTGGCGGACGGTGTTTGAAAATGTTTATCTGGCGGTTAATGCTGTATTTCCGAATAAGTCGAAGGTCGAAAAAAATGCGATCGTCAAAGAACACTTGGCGATGGTGGGATTGACAGAAGCTGCTGAGAAAAGACCGCCGCAAATTTCGGGGGGGATGAAGCAGCGGGTTTCTATTGCCCGCGCCTTGGCAATTCGCCCGAAAGTGCTGATTTTAGACGAACCTTTTGGTGCTCTGGACGCAATTACTAAGGAGGAATTGCAGGAAGAATTGCTGAAAATCTGGAACGATCACCGCTGTACGGTGTTGATGATTACTCACGACATTGATGAAGCGCTGTTTTTAGCCGATCGACTGGTGATGATGACTAATGGCCCATCGGCGACAATTGGCGAAGTTTTGGAGATTCCTTTTCCGCGTCCGCGCGATCGGGTTCAAATGATGGAAGATCCGGAATACTACAATTTGCGGAACTACGCCTTAGATTTCCTGTTCCGTCGTTTTGCACACGATCACGATGCTTAATCGGTTGGCAAATCAAAGTTAAAGAGGAGAATTATGAGACTTCTCGAAAAATTTTAATTCTTGTGCGGAGTAGGCTTTGGGCATCCTGCCGGCCCAAGACGAGCTTTTTTGCAGAAGTCTATTGAAAAGTTGAAGCCCCTGTGTTCCCCGGTTTCAGGGGAACATCGCTAGGGGCGCAATTTTCCCGCTCCGGTTGGGTAAACTGAAGCTTAATGGTGGGCGATAAGTTTTTTCGGACGTTCGGATCTTTTTCCGATATTTTACGTCTACCAGCGAAGAGACCCGATTGCCTAGCTGTCGGTAAGCTGGCATGAACAGAGCCCACCTTCGATCGAGGGTGGGCTTCTTCTTCATGTTATTAACTGTTTTTGGGCGATCGGTGGTTGGTGCATTCCACCCTGGGAACTGGCACACTGCAGGAACGTTTATCGGTGTTTCATGAGTTAAGGCTTTTGTCAATATAGCGGTTTTCAGTTGACGGAGGTACAGATATCGGGTATGGAAACGGTTTAGCCTAAGTCCGGGGCGGGGCTCTGTAACTTTTAACAATTGGTATAAGACTGATGATTGTAGCAACACTTTTTTAAATTTGTATTACTCAGGTTTGCACGGAAAACTCCTCTGGGTCAATATCCCAATTTACCCAGCGAATTGCTTCTTTAGCAGATGTCACATCAGGCGGCACTCGCAACGTATGAATGAATCCCGTGCTCGGACAGGTCATTTTTAATAAATAAATATCTTCTTTTTTCGGAGCACATCGAGCCCCCTCGAAATCATCAGAATCGAAGCCGTCACTATCAGCATCAATTCTGAGCAACGTGTATTCTTGCCAGCAATCTAACTCTGTTGCTTCCAGTTCTTCGCAAATTCTAGCATAACCAATTACCTGAATTAATACTCGTCTTAATTCAGCATTGTCTTCTTCTAAAAACCATTGCGATCGCCAGTTGGCGGAGTGAATTTTCCCGTATTTTTCAGGTAATGTTACGCCGTGATAGGAATAGAGTTTGTAACCATCGGGGAATTCCAGTGCGCTTTCGGCTTCTGCATGAAGGCGGTACTTGCTGTCAAGGCGAAACTGGCAAGGGCGCGAACACACATAACAGACATTCTCAAACGCAAAAATCCAGCCGCATTCTGCTAAAAGCTGCTTGACTGCTTCAAAAAATTTCTGTGCCTCTGGTTTGAGAACAATGCCCAAGCCAGAAACATAGAAATCTAGAAGAGTGAGAGCCTGAACTAAGTCTTGCGTAGTAACTTTCGAGCTTGAGTATTTCCAATAGTCATAAAATTCTTTATACAATTGTTGTTGTAGCTGTTCCCATCTGTTGGTAAAAATATTGAACCTCGAAACTTCACTCCACAATTCATTTATTAAGGAAAAGGGGCACACCGTATCTTTTACCTGTTTGTCAAGTCGCTCGTTAAACTCAGTTTTATTTAACGTTTGCAGCATTTGTATTTGTGCTAGTGCTTCGTTAGGGCTACTGCAAAAAGTTATTTCTGGAGCTTCTAAACCGAGGAGATCGTAGGCAGCTTTAACGGCGGCTGTGGCTTTGGGAGCATTGATGGGTTTGGTAGAGTTGGCGAGAGATTCCCACGAATGACGACACTCTTCAATGAGAGCCTTCTGTTCTGGTGTAAAGTTGACAAATAGCACAGTCAAATTAGTCAGAGATTGCAGTGGCGTCAGGTCTGATATTTGATTGTGGGTCAGATCCAGAGAAGTCAAATTAGTCAGAGATTGCAGGGGTGTGATGTCTGATATTTGATTGTCGAACAGAGTCAGACGAGTCAAATTAGTCAGAGATTGCAGGGGTGTGATGTCTGATATTTGATTGTCGAACAGAGTCAGATGAGTCAAATTAGTCAGAGATTGCAGGGGTGTGATGTCTGATATTTGATAGTTGTAGTACAAATTCAGCTCTGTCAAATTAGTCAGAAATTGCAGTGGCGTCAGGTCTGATATTTGATTGTTGAATAACAAAGTCAGAGCAGTCAAATTAGTCAGAGATTGCAGTGGCGTCAGGTCTGATATTCGATCGCAGCTCACTGTCAGAGAAGTCAAATTAGTCAGAGATTGCAGGGGTGTGATGTCTGATATGAGATTGCCATCCAGCTCTAGACAAGTCAAATTAGTCAGAGATTGCAGAGATGTGATGTCTGTTCCATCGCAGTACAGATTCAGAGAAGTCAAATTAGTCAGAGATTGCAGGGGTGTGATGTCTAATATTTGATTTTGATACAGATCCAGCTCATTGCTACTTGACAGTATCTGGTTCGCTTCATAAATGTCAGAAGTGCCAGCTTTTTTTAACAGCACCTCAACTGTATATCTTGCTGCTTCACAAAGGCTGTATTTGTGCAAGCACCAGTCGGCAAAGCTGCGGAAAGTTATCGATGGTTTTGGTTGTTGTTCAGACATAAAATTGTTGTAAATTAGGAGAATATCAGACTAGGACTTACGCACGGGTGGCCAGAAACCGGGTTGTTTACGAAAATTATTCGATGGAACTACGAGATTGGGTAAAAAACCCGGTTTCTTGGATCTTGGTGCCTCCATAAATGTAGTTGTTAAACAGGGTTGGGGGAGTTTTAAGTTTGCACGGAAAACTCCTCTGAGTCGATATCCCAATTTACCCAACGAATTGCTTCTTTAGCCGTTAGCGAAGCCCTCGAAGAGGATCGCACATCAGGCGGCACTCGCAACGCATGAATGAATCCCGTACTCGGACAAGTCATTTTTAACAAATAAATCGGCTCGACATCAGCGTTATCAATTTTTAATAGCGTGTATTCTTGCCAAGTATCTAATTTTACTGCTTGCAATTGTTGGCAAATGCGATCGTAACCAATTCCCTGAATTAACACTCGACGCAGTTCGGCATTTTCTTCAGATAAAAGCCATTCTGCTTGCCACAAAGCGGGGTGTACTTTTCCGTATTTTTCGGGTAACTTAACGCCGTGGTGAAAGTATAAACTGTAGCCGTCCGCAAATGCGATCGCCGGTTCTCCTTCAGCGTGTAGCCGATTTTCAGCGTCAAAGCGAAGGTGCAGGGGGCGATCGCAAACTAAGCAAATGTTCTCAAACGGAAATATCCACCCGCAATCCTCGAACAACTGTTGCTTGCCGCGAAATAATTCTTGTGCTTTTTGGTCGAGAGTAACACCAAATTTCGCTATCAAAAATTCATTCCAATGGATTTCCTTTACCATATCCGTAGGGGTTAGTGCCCTTACATAGTAAGCCTCGGCCATGATATCACCTCCCAGCGATTCTCGGTAATTTTCTACCAAGTCATGAAATTCTGAGTCGAGTATGTCATCGGCTGACTGCTCTAGTCTTGTTTCATACCCCAGAGCATCCCGCCACACCTGACCCGAACATCCTACGTCCACCCATTGAAATAACTCATCCACCAATCTGTTTCTCCTTACTATATTCTCAACCCCTATTTCCCATTTTTGAAGTTGCGATATCCAGGAGATTTTGAGTTGTTTGGGTAGTTTTATAGAAGCTACCTGTGGACTGCTGCAAACAATAACTTGGGGTGCTTCTCGACCAATAGCTGCATAGATTTTTTTCACCGTTTCTGTAGCTTTTTGAGCATCAATTGGCGTGTTAGAGAGCGTCAGGTACTTCTGTCTAAGTTCGCTCGACAGATTGAGGTAGGTAACTTGATTGTCATCGAGACGCAGCCATGTCAGGTTGGTGAGTCCCGACAGCGAGGTGATGTCGGTAATTTTATTGTATTCCAGATTCAGGTGGGTCAGGTTAGTGAGTGCCGACAGCGAGGTGATATCGGTAATTTGATTGTTGCCAAGACCCAGCGATGTCAGGTTGGTGAGTGCCGACAGCGAGGTGATGTCGGTAATTTCATTGTATTCCAGACTCAGTTCGGTCAGGTTGGTGAGTCCCGACAGCGGATTTATATCGGTAATTTCATTGTATTCTAGACTCAGTTCGGTCAGGTTGGTGAGTCCCGACAGCGAGGTGATATCGGTAATTTTATTGTATTCCAGACTCAGTTCGGTCAGGTTGGTGAGTCCCGACAGCGGATTTATATCGGTAATTTGATTCTCGTTGAGATGGAGTTCAGTGAGGTTTAAAAGTACCTTCTGGGCTTGATCGCAGTCAGAAGTGCCAGCAATTTCTCACAGCATCTCAACAGTATGCCTTGCCTCTCTTGTCAGACGATTTTTGTGCTTGCACCAGTCGGCAAAGCTACTGATATTAATTGGTTGGTTTGCTTGTTGTCCTGGCATTGTAAATTTTGATTCAAGTTTGGTAAAATGTCAGTTTTTCATGTTTGTACGCTAAACTCCTCTGGATCGATATCCCAATTTACCCAGCGAATTGCTTCTTTAGCCGTTAGCGAAGCCCTCGAAGAGGATCGCACATCAGGCAGGGCAGCACGCGCAAAGCGTGAATGTGTTCCGTACTCGGGCAAGTCATTTTTAACAAATAAACTGGCTTTGCATTACCCTCCCAATCAAAATCATCGTCAAACTCGATGCTTAATAAAGTGTATTCCTGCCAACTATCTAATTCTGTCACCGCTAATTCTTGACAAATGCGATCGTAAGTAATTCCCTGAATTAACGCGCGCCGAACTTTTGCATTCTGTTCCTTCAACACCCACTTAGACTGCCACTGATCCGGGTGCAGCCTGCCGTACCATTCCGGCAAAATCACGACGTGATAGGCGTAAATCGAAAAACAGTCGACCAATTGTACTGCTGGTGTTCCTTCGGCGTGCAAGCGGTGGTTGCTGTCTGCAGAAAGTGCGATCGGCTTTTGGCAGATAATGCAAACTTTTTCGGCGTTGCTGAACTAGGGTATGATGAAGCTGTCCTCCGAGCGTCAAAAATCACACACATTTAAAAGCAATATTATGCAATGCCCTGAATGTAAATCAACTCATATCAATAAAAATGGTCACAAAAAAGGCAAACAAAATTATATTAGCATCAAATGCAAAAGACAATTTATAGATGATTATCAACCTCAAAAACGATATCCGGAAGAAGTTAAACGTGAATGTCTCAAGATGTATGTTAATGGGATGGGTTTTCGAGCAATTGAAAGAGTCAAAAATGTGGATCATACTACAATCATTAATTGGGTAAAAGAAGCCGGGAAACTCTTACCAGATTGTTACAACCCCGAAACAAATCCCGAAGTGGGAGAATTAGATGAATTACAAACATTTGTTGGTTCAAAAAAAACTTGTGCCTGGCTGTGGACAGCCGTAGACCATTTTAAGCCAGGTATTTTAGGATGGGTTTTAGGATCCCATAGCGCCAAAACTTTTGAACCACTATGGGCGGCAGTTAGTAAATGGAAATGTTATTTTTATGTGACAGATGGCTGGAAAGTTTACCCAAATTTTATCCCGGAGGGAGACCAGATCCCACCGCAAAACCTATATGACTTGCAGTTGAAGGTAAAAATACAAGACTCAGACATTACTTGGCTCGCCTAAAAAGAAAAACTCTTTGTTATTCTAAATGTGAAAAAATGCTAGGGTATTCAATTAAATTACTAATTCATTATCTAAAATTTGGAGATGTTCCAATCCCCCATCAAAATCTCAAAAATCATTTTCGGGTTCCCTTTCGTATTTTTGCCCGTATCATACTGTAATTCAGCAACGCCCAAACTTTTTCATAGGGATAAATCCAGCCGCAATCCTGCACAATGGATTTAAAAACAATCCAATTTCTGCCGTAGGAATGAGGTAAATTAAGAACCGAAATCCAAAAATCCAACAGACTGCAAAATGATTTCCGGTGCTTTGAGGCCGATCGCACTGTAAGCCGATTTTATTGTTTCGGCAGCTTGCGAGCGATTTATCGGCCCAGTGGAAAGCGATCTCGCTCTCCACTTTTCCCGATAAACTGGAATCAAAACTGCTTGTTCTGGCGTCAGTTTTTTAACCTTAGTCTGCGACATATCTCCAACCTTGCGGCTCATATTCCCGCTGAATTCGCACCATCCAATTACCTTCGGGAATGGCGATCGCATGGTGTTCTTCGTGACTCAATAAAGCTGTCGGTGAAAGCACCCGCAAGTACAGAGTGCCGTCTTTTTCGTACAGTTCAGCTTGTCCCTCAATAATCTGGTGAGAATGTCCGGTGACTTCACCTTCGGCGAGAGTTAGGTGAGGTTTTTTTTCTCCTTCGATTTTCGGTACGGGAGTGAGAATTACGTCGCCTTGTCGGATGGGTTGCATAGGTTTTTTCTAAATTTTGTTTTCTGGTGTCGGTCGATCGAGCTTTTCTACCGTAATTTATTACTACATTTGTAATACATGGCTGTCAAGAGCCACAAACCAAATTCCACTTTTTATCTAAACTGCAGAAATCCCGCGCCGAAACTCCTTAACTGCTTCAACCCTAGAAGCCATCAGCGATCAGCGAGACAGTAAGTTGATGTCTAAACCGGGCAGAACTTCGCTTTGGTCAATTTTTTCATATCCGTGCGATCGCAAATGATACAGCCCAAATACTCCATCCTCCCAAAACCAAACTTCAGGGACTCCCAAGGCTTGGTAACGATTCAACTTGCTTTCGTTGCCGCTAGTATATACAACTTCGATCGAGAGGTCTGCAATGGCTCCCGATGCTTTGCCAATTAAGTAAGATTGGTCTGCTTGTGCGGAGCCTTTTCCTTCTTTTTCCTGGGTAAAGCTTCCTGTGGGCGTAAAATCGATTTCTTTTTCTACAAAATACGTACCCAGCAACAGGGCAATGACACGGCTGAAGACTTCATGTTATTGCGAAACTGCCCAGATTTCTACCTCACCTTTGAAATAAAAAAGTCGGATACCGGGGGAATTAGAAAACCCCTGCTCGATTAGCTTGAATTGTTCTCAATCAATCCCGGAATGAATTAGGCGCTGGTCTTTTGGTTTGTTTAATATTGCTGTCATGGCACAACCTCATTTAACTATTTTATAGCAATTTTAATTCGCACAAGTTTGCAAGCACATTTGTATGGTGCGGCCGATCCAAAAAATCTGTTTAAATCGAAACGAGCGAGCTCTGACACACCATACAATTTTATTTAACTATTATATTATCCTTCAAATGCGGCAACCGAAACTCGATCGCGCCCTGCTTCTTTCGCCCGATAAAGCGACTCATCGGCGATCGCAATTAGCGCCCCCGGATGCGACATCGGCGCCGGAATGCAGCAAGCTACACCCAAACTCAGCGTCACGTATTCGCTGACAGCAGACTTAGCGTGAGCTATGTGCAAACCCCGCACCTGTTGTGCGATCATTTCAGCTACGCAAGTGGCACCTTCAATATCCGTATTCGGCAAAACTACTACAAATTCTTCTCCACCGTAACGCGCTACTAAATCTGCAGCTCGCTTCACCGAATGCTGAATCACCGCCGCCACTTGCCGCAAACATTCATCCCCCGCTTGGTGACCGTAAGTGTCGTTGTAAAGTTTGAAATAATCAATGTCGCACATAATCAAAGACAGCGGTGCTTCTTCCCTTGCCAAACGCCGCCATTCCGTATCGAGGTATTCATTAAAAGAGTGGCGGTTTCTTACCTCAGTCAAACTGTCGTAATTTGCCAAATACTGCAAGGCTCGATTCACTGTTTCTAACTGCTTTTTCTGCTGCTGCAACTGACGGTTGAGCTCAGCCAACTGCTGTTCGGCTGAGTGCGATCGCAACAAATTTCTCACCCTAGCGAGCAATTCCCTCTCGTCAAAAGGCTTTGAAATATAATCGTCAGCACCTGCATCCAAACTTTCGATTCGAGCTTCCATCCCCGATCGCGCTGTCAAAAAGATTACCGGAGTAGATTTCAATTCAGGCGTGTTCCGAATCTCCTTGAGCAAATCCAGTCCGTTTTGTCTGGGCATGATTTGGTCGCTAACAATCAAATTTGGCTGCAAACTTTTGGCTTTTTCTAAACCTTCAACCCCGTCCCTCGCCACGGCGACTCGATAGTACGGAGTTAATAAAGTTTGGAGGTAAGCCAGCAGAAAATTGTTGTCTTCTACTACCAGCAACAGCGGTAATTCTCTGCTGTCACTTGTTAATTGTTCCAGATAATTTTTGTCGTCCAAACTGTTAGGTTCCGGTAGCAGGGCATGGGGTGTGGTTGCCCGAATATGTCCCGAACCCCACTCTCCGGAGCCGAATCCAGTCAGTCCAGCCAATTGGGCGATCGCGCTCACCAACTGATTCGCTTCCACCGGCTTCGACAAATGCCTCTGAAACCCTGCCTCCAGTGCCGATGCCGAATCTTCTTCCTCGATGCCTCCCGTCAGCGCCACTGCAGGCAGCAGTTGCCTGTGCTCGGACATTTCCATTGCTCTGATGCGGCGGATCAAATCGCAGCCGTCTGCTCCGGATACCGTCATATCGCTCACCAACACGTCGGGCCGCGACTGTTGCAACTCCGCCATCGCTTCGCAGGCGCTACCCACCGCTGTTACCTTGGCTCCAAATGCTTCGAGGCCAGTTTTGAGAAATTGGCGGATCTCGGCGCTGCTTTCCACCACCAGGACTTGCTTTCCCGCTAGGGGTTTGGAAACCGATCCGGGTCTGCTTTCCCTTTGGGCGATCGCAGCAGTGCGATCGTCGGGTGCATTTTTGTTGGCGCTCGGTAGCAGCACCCCAAAGGTCGCCCCCTGACCGAGGCCGGGACTCGAAGCCCAAACAGTTCCCCCGTGCAGTTCCACCAACTGCCGCACAATTGAGAGCCCGATCCCGAGCCGATTTTGTTCCTTGGTCTGGAAGCTGTCTGCAGGGCGGAAGTAGTCAAAGATGTGGGGCAGAAATTTGGGGTCGATGCCGCAACCGCTGTCGCTGACCCGAATCAAGACCCCCGACGGAGTAGGCTCGATCCACACTTGCACTGGGTATGGTGTCGATTCTGGGGTGAATTTTATGGCGTTTGCAAGGAGGTTCCAGGCTACTTGCTGCAATCGTTCTGCATCTGCCAAAACGTAGCTGACGGCGGGGTCGAAATGTTTTTCTAAGCGGAGGTTTTTGGCATCGGCGGCGGGACGGAGGGTGTCGATCGCCGATTCTACGATCGACGGGAGGTCAACTTGGCCGATATTCAGGCACACTTTCCCTCGCAGCAACCGCGAGAGGTCGAGGAGATTGTCTATTTGTCGGTTTTGTAATTTGGCGTTGCGCTCGATGATTTCCAAAGCGCGGCTGGTGGTGGCTTCGTTTAAATTGCGCGATCGGGCTAGCTGCGCCCATCCCAAAATCGCGCTCAGGGGCGCTCGCAGTTCGTGGGAGGCGATCGCCAGAAATTCGTCTTTTGCCCGGTTGGCTTCGGCTTGGGCCGCTTCAACGGCTTTGCGATCGGTGATGTCGAATCCGATCGCCAAATACTGACAGGGTTTTCCCTTGCCGTCCAACAGTGGAACTACTGCTGCGTACACCCAATAATCAGTTCCATTCTTAGCTTTATTCTGAATGTCTCCTTGCCAAACTTCACCTTTGGCAACCGTTGACAGCAAATTTTTGATTAATTTCGACGATTTATATTCCGAATGGAGGATGCCAAAGTGGTTGCCGATTAGTTCAGCGCGGGAATAGTTGGAGATGCAGCAAAGTCGATCGCTGACATAGTTGATAATTCCTCGCGCGTCCGTCCTCACCGCAAGTGCCGATCTGTCGATCGCTATTTTAAAATCTAAACATTCTTGTAGCGACGAATCTACTTCTTTTGTCGTAGAAAATTGACCGAGCCGATCGGGCGTGTCCGGTTGCTGGCGATCGGGCTTATCCTTACTCCGTTGTTGGATTTCCATTGCTTCTATTTTCCCCTGACGGCTGACACCTAATCTAATCGCATCCTGATTCATTATCACAATTTTCTTTCCCGCACTGACGGGTGTAATATTTTGTATCTCTTCATCTTCCTGAAAAATTGGCAGGTACCACATCCACTCGGGAGTCAACTCAATTTTTGTTTATAGTTGGCTAAAGTTTGTCAATCTGAGGACTGATTTTTTCAGATCTAGCCGATCGTGGGCTGCTGGCTCATTCGTTTTTATCTTTTATATTTTACTAGGGGGAATCACTGAGAAATTTATGGTGTGGAGCAAACACCCACAGTTGCATTCTTGTTTGAAACGGGTATCATAACCGTCAACTTTTTTCTCACAATTACTCCTAGTATCTGGCTCAAAGTCTCGTCTTCGGGAGGCTTTCGGGTCTGTGGCATTTTGCCTCATCTGCACTGAAGGAGATATATGTGCAGGGCTAGACAGTTCCCAAATCACGGGCCGGTCTGGGCGCACAAAGTCCCTGTCTGGCGATCGCCCGTAACTTCTTTTAAATTACTTTATTCTACATCTTGACAGGTCTGTATATTTTTTGTATTATAAAGTGTAATATGCTTTCCGAGAAGAGAACTGCCCAACTGCATTGACGTACTCAACTATTAACAATTTGAGGAAAATCGTCTGTGAATTTAGACGCTGTACGCGAGCAATTTGAACAAAGAGCCTTTGATTATGACGGTTTAATTCCCCGCCTCATTCCGCGCTATGGCGAGCAACACGATGTAATATTGCAGTTAATCACTTCTGAAACTAATGCTAACATAAAAGTTCTGGATTTAGGCGCGGGAACTGGCATACTGTCGGCTATGATTATGCAAGCATTTCCTCAAGCAAAAGTCCTAGCCTTTGACATCGCCCAAAATATGCTGAAAACTTGCCAAACTAACTTGTCTGCTTTCCGAGAACGGCTGACCTTGCAGCAAGGAAACTTTGCCGAAGATGATTTCGGCAGCGGTTACGATTTGGTAGTTTCAGGCTTGGCAATTCACCATCTCGATAGCGCAGGTAAACAACAGCTATTTCACAAACTTTTCCACTCGATGAATCCAGGGGGAATCTTGCTAATTCGAGATATTGTGACAGGTGCTACTCCCCGGCTGACTGAGCAATACGAACAGTTGTGGCGGCAGTACATGAAAGCTAACGGAGAAGACGATGCAGCCTGGTTTAAAAAATATAGAGAAGAAGATATTCCCTCCTCTGTGGAAGAGCAGACAAAGTGGCTTGCAGAAGCTGGTTTTGCAGACGCAGGATGTCACTGGCGCTATCTAAATTTTGCTATTTTTGGCGGAGTTATCCCCAGGTAGAAGGCATTCGGCAGAAGGCAAAGTTTTTGATAATTATCAAAAGATAAAGGTCGTCAAAAATGGTACTCCTAACACTTTTTTATGCCCGGAGGCAGAACCTATTTCTCTAGGTGCTTGAGAGCGCACATTACCTCTATAATTCGCGCGTAAGACCATTTATATCTCCAGAAACCATTTCCCAAAAACCTGTAAATGGGGGTTCCCTCAAGCACCCTATGGCATTGCAAACAGATTCAATAAACCCGCCTCCACTCAACGATATAAGCCGCTACTGACATTTTGTAAAAGGTGATTAAAATATAAATAAATCAAGTAAAATTATGAACGATTCTCGATTAGTAAAAATCAGCCGATATCTCAGCAAACACCTGCGTCACGCGCCCTCGCGCATCGGCATTGAACTCGCTCCAGGTGGCTGGGTTGCTGTTAGCGAACTCCTCGATGCGTGCCAAAAAAATAACTTTCCTGTTCAGCTTGCAGAACTCAAGGAAGTAGTCGCGCAAAACGACAAGCAGCGCTTTTCATTTGACTCCGCAGGCATTCTAATTCGTGCCAACCAAGGACACAGCGTAGAGGTTGACTTACAGTTAGAACCCGCTGTTCCCCCAAATATTTTATATCACGGAACACGTAGCGCTGCCGTCGAGTCAATTCTCAATCAAGGAATTAGAAGAATGTCGCGGCATCACGTTCATTTGTCCGTGAATATCCAGACGGCGCGCCAAGTAGGTGCAAGACACGGCATCCCGGCCGTCTTTACTGTAGATGCCGCAGCAATGCAACGTGACGGTCATACATTTTACTGCTCGGAAAATAAAGTTTGGTTAGTAGATTTTGTGCCAGCCACTTATCTCAAAATAAATTGATTATTTTCCCGTATTTTGTAGAAGGTGTACGACAAAAAATGTAAAATAAGAGTAAGTAGGAATTTTGCCAAATGAGTGCGGAAAACATGGGCGATCGCGAAAACAATTTTCATCAAAACAATTCTCCAAATAGAGGTCTACTAGGCTCTGGATGGCGACCTTTATACCGTAAATTTGATTGGGAACACCTGGTACATTTAGCGTCTACCGACCCCTTAGAACTAGCTCAAAAAACTTTAGGCGCAGCTAGCGACATTGCCGACGCAATGGGACGACACCAATATACTTGGTGGGCAAATATGTTAAATGTATTCTCGGAAAATACTCGCTACGAAATTGATGAATTTTGGGATTACATTACTCCGCAGCCAGTTTACCCGGATTACCGCTACAAAGACGTTTTAGTTACCGAAACGCCTGTGGTGCAATTGGTCAGCCGCGCTAGCATTCCCATCGACTACGTTCTCAACAAACTCCAAGAAATTACTGTTTTCAAAGTTCTGGATTTGCTCGGCAAACCGGATGCGATTACCCAGTTTTTTATGGAGCGACATTTTTCTTATCCCCCGGAGCGATTTATTAGCTGGGAACGCTTGGAAGTTTTGGGTACTGTTTATGCTTCTTGGGCTCGATTCGGCTGCTGGCTGCAAATTGACAGCTACGACAGGGGAAGACGCTGCTACACTCTAATTTGCCAAGATATTGCGCCGCTCGTTAGCAAGGCAACTTATAATTTAGCGGTGATTCTGGGAGGGTACAAAAGCCGCGTCGGACAGGTTCACAGCCAGTTCCCAATTCGCACGTTTTCTGCGGAAGTTCAAAGTTTTACCGATACAGTTCAGCAGGCAATTTTAGATCAAAATCAGTTGGCTGTTTTGGTTAGTGGCGAACCGGGGACGGGAAAAACTGCTTGGACGCAAGCGGTAGCAAAGGAAATTTTAGTGCCGCTGGGTTATGTGATTTTTATCTTAGACCACGATGCTGTGGAAAATTTTGTGCCACCGAGTTATTTAGAGCGGATTTGTATTATTATCAATGAGGCTGATAATTTGGCTCAAGATCGATCGACTGCAGAGGCCCAACGCACTAATAAAACTGAACATATTTTGAGTTTGCTCGATGGAACTTTGTATCAAAGCGTCATCGACGAACACGGCATTCAATTTCAGCAAAAACTCGTAGTTTTGATGACTTGCAACACCACTGAAAGATTGGATCCTGCAATGTTACGGAAAGGAAGAGTGGATTTTACCAGTGAATTTACGCACAAATTTGTTTGAGCGCTATCTTGCATTCTCAAGCTATCTGGCGATCGCACTAGCTACACGATCTCATACCATGTTCGATGTGGGATTTTCAATGAAAGAATTGGGAATGACTGAGGAAGCTCATGATTTGGAGCGCGGGCATACAGTTGCATTCTTTTGGGGACTTGTATAAAATACCGAACAATCACCAGGAAATCTTCTGAATATCAAAGTGTGGGGGACACTTTCTTGGGTACCTCTAGACCATTGCTGTCAACTATCGCCTAAAACCCTTTTTCTCTCTCGTTTTTTGCCTAGTCTCGCTGCCCTCTTGCCCCCCGGAATAGTCGGGGGAGACAAGAGATCACTCCAGTCTCCGATTACTATTCGGGGGGCGCCAGCGCGATCTATGCCTAATCGTCAAACCGCAACCCGGCACTAGCTTTGGTCTTAAATTGACACTAATGCCTATAGACATATCCCCATCAAAAATGATATCAATGATGGGTGATACCCTCTAAGGGTATCGTCCGAGAGAGCAAATCAGGGAAAAACAGCATTTTTGGTCTCAAACAGAATTTTTCAAACTTGACAGCTATGGAGGAAATCCCAAACCGTGCAAACTAAGCCAGTTCAGCAAAAAAGTCAGGGACTGGGAAGGTACGTTGACGGGAATGTCCCGATCGCCCAACAACCCGCAGAGGCAGCCGTGTCGGAGAGTAAAGACAGATTTCGGCGGTTTGTTGAGCGCTCCGCCGACGCCGTGGCAATGGTAGATTGTGAAATGCGCTATCTGTCGGTTTCCCGTCGCTGGGAAACAGATTGCGGGATGGGCAGCGGGGAGGTGATCGGCCGATCTCATTGGGAACTGTTCCCGAATCTTCCGGAATATTGGGAGCAAAATGCCCAGGCTTGTTTGGCGGGTGTTTTGGAATACAGCGAGTTTGTGGCAGCGCGATCGATCGCATCTGTATCAGGAAAAACCGCAAGTGGCTCTGTCAGCGAGTCGGTAAGATGGGTATTTCAGCCTTGGAAAAATAGCGAAGGTGCGATCGGCGGTTTGATGTTGTTTGCATCTAAGATAGCTGAGGCTCCCGCTCAAACTAATTGCTTTAATAAATTTCAGTCCGAGGTCAAAAGCAAGCAGTTAGAAACAATCCCACAACTAACTCAAATTGCCCTCGAGAATGCTTCTGATACAATCTTTTTTACTACCTCCGACGGTCAAATTTGCTACGCGAACAAAGCCGCTTGCCATCTTTTCGGCTACTCGGAATCGGAACTGCTAAATATGAGGGTTAGCGACATCGATTCGCAGTTGCCAGCATCGGATTGGCGAGAACACTGGGCTCAACTCAAGGAGCAAACCAACCTCACTTTTGAAACCAGTTACAAAACCAAAAACGGCGCCAGTTTTTCCGTCGAAGTTAAAGTCAATTATTTAGAATACGGTGGCTGCGAATACCGCTGCGCGATCGCCCGCGACATTTCGGCTCGCCTCGCAGCAGAATCAGCGCTCGTAGAGGCAAAAGAGCAACTTCAAGCCGTTTTGGACGCGGTGCCCGGATTAGTTTCTTGGGTAAGTTCAGATTTGCGCTATTTGGGAGTAAACCGACATTTAGCTAGCGCTTACAAAATGCCGGCCGAAATATTTATCGGTCAAAAAGTAGGTTTTTTAGAGACAAGTCCCAAATTTAACGATTTAGTATACGATTTCTTTGCGAACCATAAAAAGAAAACATCTCAAGAAGTAACAGCGAGCATCCGAGGAGAAAATAAAACTTATCTAATAGTGGCTCAAAAATACCATAACAATACGGCGGCGGTATTTGTGGGATTGGATATTACAGAAAGTAAACAGTCTCTTTTAGCTTTGCAAGAATCCGAAGAACGCCTGCGACAACAAGCGGCTAAATTAGAGCAGACGCTGTTAATTTTGCAGCAAACTCAAACTCAACTGATTCAAACAGAAAAGATGTCATCTCTGGGGCAGTTGGTAGCAGGAATAGCGCACGAAATCAACAATCCAGTTAGTTTTATTTCTGGCAATGTCAGCCACGCCACTGGCTACATTCAAGAACTGCTGCGATCGATCGACCTTTACCAAAAATATTATCCCCATCCCGTGCCGGAAATTCAAGACTTGATGGAAGAATTAGACTTAGACTTCATCAAAAAAGACTTGCCAAAACTGCTAAATTCAATGAAAATCGGTTCCGAAAGGATTCGCGATGTCGTGCGATCGCTCCGCTTGTTCTCGCGTACCGACGAAGCCCAAATGAAGCCTGCTGATATCCACGAGGGTTTGGACAGCACTTTGCTGATCTTGCAAAATCGCCTGCAAGCTAAAGGGGGACGGCCGGGGATTTCTCTAGTTAAAGAGTACGGGGATTTGCCGCGAGTTCACTGCTATGCGGGACACTTAAACCAAGTGTTCATGCACTTGTTGACAAATGCGATCGACGCTTTGGAAGAAGGGGGGAGAAATGCCGAAAAGTATGGTAAAATGCAAAGTCAGTTTTTGTTGTCTGCAGGCCGAGCGAGAGCTGAAGTATTCAATCCTGAAATTCGGATTCGGACTTTTGTGGTAGGGGAAAACGAAGTTGCGATCGCCATTAGTGACAATGGCCCTGGCATGACTGAAGAAGTCCTCGACTGCATCTTTGACCCTTTGTTTACCACTAAATGTCCAGACACGAGTACAGGTTTGGGTCTAGCAATATCCCAGCACTTAGTAGTAGAAAAGCACGGCGGTGAGTTGCGCTGTGTTTCGCGTCCGGGAGAGGGAACGGAGTTGATAATTAAAATTGCGATCTGCAACGATTAATTAGCTATTTACAAATAGGAAATAAGATGGTAATTGAGTGGCTCAAATTTAAAGTACCTCAAGAAAAGTGGGAGCAGTTTATTCAGCGAGATCAGGAAGTTTGGACGGAGGGACTAAAAAGTTGGGACGGTTTTTTAGGCAAAGAAATTTGGGTAGATCCGGTGGAAAATGAGGTGGTGATGTTGATTCGCTGGGAAACTAGGGAGAAGTGGAAGTCGGTGCCACAAAGCACGATCGAGGAGTTGGATGCCAAAATGGGCGATTTGCAAATTGCGATCGCCGAAAGTCGCGAATATCAAGTTCGCAAGTTTTTGCATTAGTTAGTCAGCAGTCAGTTGATCGTGTTAATTTTTGAAAGATTAATCATGAGTTTTACCTTGATTGTACCGGAGACATCGATTTTGTATGTGGTGTGAAGGGCGATCGATCTCGGTACAATCCTCGCAGTGTTTGGTATTGGGTGCGAGGGGCGATCGTTCTTGGTAGAATCATCGCAGTGTTAAGTATTTGGTGTGAGGGGCGATCGCTGTTGATACCTGATGGGCGATCGATCTCGGTACAATCGTCCCAGTGGAAGGGTTGCTATAGATAAGATTGTGATGAGAAAAAGAGATGGGATTTGGGGGTTGCTGAATACAGGTAAAAATTCAGATTTCCCAATTGCTATAAGCCCTCAAAGGGTGAGTTTTGTAACTTCGGATAAAAGTTGATTCATACCCTGAATCAGCAACGCCGAAATTCTCAGAGATAAAGGATTAGCAGAAATCGATAGCTGCGAAGCACTCATTCACCGCTACCAAGGCAATCACTTATGGTTAAAAAGCGTGGCGACTCTGATTCAAGAGTTGGAAATCGGCGCGACTGAGTTATTAATAGATGATACCATATTGTTGCCGACAGATTTGAAAGAGGTTTTACAGCAGCAGTACGATCGCACTTCCGAACTCGAAAAACAAGTTATGTCATTGTTGGCGACACAAAACCAGCCAGTCAACTTCGCCAAGTTGCTACAAAACTGACAAATATCATCATCAGATTTGCTAAACGCATTCCAATCTCTATCGCGGCGCTGCTTAATCGAAAAACAGGAAAATCTTTACACTTTGCCACCTGTACTGAAGCAATATATCACAGGGTTATCAGCAAAATAGTGCTGGACGCATAAATACCAAATAAACCGGGTTTTTTACCGAGTCTGAGGATTGCGACTAACTATTATCGTAAAAAAACCCGGTTTCTGGACCCGATGCGTCCAGCACTAATTTTAAGAAAATTTTGCATAGAGAGCAGAAATAAAATTAACGCTTAAAAATCCTACTCCTAGTACAAGAATGATAAAGATGGAGATACTGAAAATAGACTTTAGCCGATCGCCAATTCCGGGTTTTTCTGAGTTCATTGGTCAATTTTTGCAGTAAATTTGAGAGGGGCAATTGAGAAAGAGGAGATTATACCAATGCGCGAACAAAAAGGCAACTCCCGACAAGCTCCAAACGACGATCGCCCTCAGTAGCTCGCATTTTTTTAACTTTTAATCTAAAATCTAAAATCTAAAATGGTATTAAGCATTGTTCGGTTAGCCTCGGCAGCTATTGTCGATCGCCCGAACCCGATGGCGCTAACTCCTGTAAAATAGAGGGCGCGTTGGGGCGAACCTTTTAACAGCCGGAATTGGGCGCGATCGTCACAGGCTCCCAAATACATAATAATATGTCAGTCATCCTTAACTTACTCACAAAGGTAAAAATAGAAGAGTGCCAAGAAATAATCTAAAACATATAACTGAAAAAAGGATAGAAATCGATGCTCCACCCAATCTCGCAACCTTACCAACAACGAGCAAATACTATGACCCAAAGAGCCGTGCGGAAGCCAAAACCCTCTGTTGCAAACCACTTGAGACCAAGTTTTCCTCAAAGGCACTGGCTGGAGCTGGCAGAGTACGCCTCTCTGGCGGCCTCTGGTGTGGGTTCCGTGGCGGTGGCTGTGTCCGGTCAAGCTTTTTACGGGGTAGCTCCCCTAACTTTGGCTTTGTCGCTGAATGTTGCTAACCGGTATCGGTTCGAGCAGCAAGTGCGGGTGCATCAAAATTCGGAAATGGCTCAAGTACAAAAGTCTGTCAATAAAGTCGAAAAAACGGCGGTGACGGTAATTGTTAAATTACGCAAGCAGTTGTCAGCAGATATTGCAGCGCTGCGCCAGCAAATGGCTGCAATGCCAAGGGCAGAAGGCTTTGAGGATTCGACGATCGATATCCAGCGGCAGTTGCTGAGTTTAGGAGAGTCGGTAGCTTCTTTGCAAGAAATCGTGGCGTCTGCTGTACTCGATGTCCGCCAGCAGGTGAGCCAACAACTGCAAGATTTATCGGTTGGCCAATCGGCGAATCTCCAAGCTGTGGAACAGGCTATAGAGCAACTGCAAAGTGCGACGCAAGGCTTGGCAGAAACTTCTATCACCAGAGACGACTGGGAAGTAGTAAATACTCGATTTTTGGAAATCCAGAAAGTCATGGCCAATTTGCAAAGCCAACTGCAAGCTCCCGCACACCAATCGAGTGCGGATTTGTCTCTAGTCCAAGCTCAAATTCACCGTTTGGAACACGAGCAGCAAGAAGTTGTCAAACCTCACCTCAAGCGCTTAATCTCGGTTGTCAAGGAGTTGCAGCACACACAAGAGAGTAGTCATTAATAATTAGTAAGCACTCATTAGTCATCAGTCATAAGGAAGATTTTTTGACTATGACATTCTGGGACTCACGCCCGATAGAACCCAAATTTTTCGACAACTGTGTTACAAAATGAAAAGCTAATCTGTCTAGTTCACCTGTTTTCAACCTGTTACAAGAAAATTAAATGACTGCAACCTTAACTATTGCTGATAACCCGTTACTAATCGGTCAAGGATTGCCTCCATTTGACGCGATCGAACCAGAACACGTAGTCCCCGCTGTTACCCAACTGCTGACCGAACTCGAAGCCTCGCTAGCTGACTTAGAATCGTCTGTAGAGCCGACTTGGAGCGGCTTAGTAGAACCATTGCAGCGGCTCGGAGAGCGTTTAAATTGGAGCTGGAGCATTGTCGGACATTTGATGGGTGTGAAAAATAGCCCGGAATTGCGATCGGCTCACGAAACAGTGCAGCCGGAAGTAGTAAAATTTTGGAGCAAGCTCAGTCAAAGTAAACCGCTTTACGAAGCTTTTAAAGCGCTGCGGGCTAGCGAAAATTGGGATAGCTTAGAGTCAGCTCAAAAGCGAATTGTCGAAGCCGCTCTCCGAGACGCCCAACTCTCCGGCGTCGGTTTAGAAGGCGAGCAAAAAGAGCGTTTTAATGCCATTCAATTAGAATTAGCCGAAATTACTACCCAATTTTCTAATCACGTCCTCGACGCTACCAAAGCATTCAGCATCACCCTCACAAACAAAGACGAAATTGACGGTTTGCCGCCGAGTTTGTTGAGTTTAGCAGCTCAAGCCGCTCGCAGCGCCGGCGAAGAAAATGCGGATGCCGAAAACGGCCCTTGGCGGATTACTTTAGACTTTCCGAGTTACGGCCCTTTCATGCAGCACAGCACCCGCCGCGACTTGCGCGAAAAGTTGTACAAAGCTTTTATCGGCAGAGCAAGTAGCGGAGAATTGAATAACTGGCCTTTGACCGATCGCATTTTAGCTTTGCGCCAGGAAAAAGCTGCTTTGCTGGGGTTTAGCAGTTATGCCGAATTGAGTCTGGCGAGCAAAATGGCTCCCGACGTGACAGCAGTGGAAGCTTTGTTAGAAGAATTGCGTCAGGCTAGTTATGATGCTGCTGTCAAAGATTTAGAAGAATTGAAAGCTTTTGCTGCCGAAAAAGGCGCGGCGGAAGCTGGAGACTTGAAGCACTGGGATATCGGTTTTTGGTCGGAACGGCGGCGGGAAGAAAAGTTTGCTTTTAGTGCCGAAGAATTGCGCCCTTATTTTGCTTTGCCACAGGTATTAGAGGGGTTATTTGGATTAGTAAAGCGGCTGTTCGGCGTGACAGTAACTGCGGCGGACGGTCAAACTCCTGTGTGGCACAAAGATGTGCGGTATTTTCAAATAGATGATGAAGCAGGAAATACGATCGCCAATTTCTATTTAGACCCCTACAGCCGCCCCGAAGAAAAGCGCGGCGGTGCTTGGATGGACGAGTGCGTGGTGCGCGCTAAATTTGTCGAAGCAGGCACAACAACTACGCGGTTGCCGGTGGCTTATTTGGTGTGCAACCAAAGTCCTCCGGTTGACGGGAAACCGAGTTTAATGACTTTCTTGGAAGTCGAAACTTTGTTTCACGAATTCGGTCACGGTTTGCAGCATATGCTGACCACGGTAGACTATCCGGGGGCTTCGGGCATCAATAATGTTGAGTGGGATGCGGTGGAATTGCCCAGTCAATTTATGGAAAATTGGTGTTATGATCGCGCGACTTTGTTCGGCATGGCAAAGCATTACCAAACCGGGGAAACTTTGCCGGAACACTACTACCAAAAACTGCTAGCAGCGCGCCACTACATGAGCGGCACCGCCATGCTCAGGCAAATACATTTTAGCAGCGTTGACATCGAATTGCACCACCGCTACCGATCGGGCGGCAGCGAAACTGTGGCCGATGTCCGCAACCGCATCGCTAAAACTACCACAGTTTTGCCTCCTCTGGAAGAAGACGCATTTTTGTGCGCTTTCGGACACATTTTTGCGGGTGGCTATGCGGCGGGGTATTACAGTTATAAATGGGCGGAAGTGCTCAGCGCTGATGCTTTTGCGGCGTTTGAGGAAGCGGGTTTGGAAGATGAAAGTGCGATCGCCTCTACAGGTAGGCGCTTCCGAGATACAGTGTTAGGATTGGGCGGCAGTTTGCCCCCGATGGAAGTGTTTAAAACTTTCCGGGGACGCGAACCGAGCACTAAAGCTTTGTTGAGGCACAGCGGTTTAGTTGCGGCTTAATTTAAGTGTACAATAACTGGGGATTAATGCGGGTGAATTTATCTGCATTAATCCCAGTTTTTGTTGACCAAAATTTACGCAGTTCCTTTATGCGTATGGTGCGGCGTGCATGAATTCTTACCGCTATAATTTCTATCAAATCAGGTAGCATCGGAATAATTCATCTCTCTGTTCTCTGACTCTGTGTTCTCTGTGTCCTCTGCGGTTGAATCATTCCAAGTCAACCGGAATTCATCTCATGCGTAAAACCCATTTCTGCCTAACTTTTGCTGAATTCAAAATGTTTCTAGTAAAAACTAAAGTGCTCAGATTTTTCTACTAATTCCCCCAATTATTGCAACATATAATCCTGCGACCATCTGTATAGAAACGGCACTGCCGTGTCCGGCGCGAGACTCTGCAAGTTTTCAGATTTGTTATACAATTGATAATTGTATCCACACTTTTTTATTGGTATTAATAAAACTAAAATTTTCACTACAAACCCATTTTATTGTAGAACATCATGCAATAAAAATCTGTAGTTTGGCACATTATCCCCAATCTTTTGGTAAAAAATCTGGCAGAAAGTGCGTTAGCGAAGCCCTCGAAGAGGATCGCCAGCAGCTTTTAGTTTAGCTTGGAAAGCTCATCAAACCAGCATTTGCAAATATTTACTTTTATCGATCACTGATTATACTTAAGTTTCCCTCTCCTGAAAATTAACTTTATAATTCGCAACATTTATAGGCTTTTGTCTCGATACAGGTAATGCTTTTATTAGCAACTAAAAATTAAGGAGTTTACCGAATCTTTAAGATACAGCGGCAACACCGAGTCTTTTTTAAATTTTTTATAAAGAACGGGGTACTCGGCGTCAAAAGGGTAAAAAATTAATCTCAACTAAAAAAATTAGTTGAGATTAATTTTAGGATTGTAATACAAAATATTTGTATATATGATAAAAAGTAAGGATTGATAGTTAGTCGTTCACCCATAGATTAAGATTTTCATGGATATTCAATTAATTAATATCGGTTTTGGTAACATTGTGTCTGCTAATCGAGTGATTGCCATTGTCAGTCCAGAGTCAGCGCCAATTAAGCGGATTATTACTGATGCGCGAGAGCGGGGACAACTGGTTGACGCGACTTACGGCCGCCGCACGAGAGCGGTAATTATTACAGATTCGAGTCACGTAATCCTCTCAGCGATTCAGCCGGAAACGGTTGCTAATCGTTTTGCGATCAGCAAAGACAGTCAAGGTAGGGATGATTGAGGTTTTTCAGTTGCAATTTGAGCGTTTACAGTCTAAAGTAAGCAGAAACTTAAATTGTTACACGTTTCTATTCTAAAGATGAAATCTGGTAAATTAATTGTTCTGACGGGGCCTAGCGGTGTGGGGAAAGGCACCTTAGTACGATCGCTCCTCAATCGCCATCCCGAATTGTATCTTTCGGTATCCGTGACAACTCGTGAGCCCCGTGAGGGAGAAATTGAGGGACAGCACTACTATTTTGTCAGCCGCAGCCGCTTTGAACAAATGGTTGAGGCTGGAGAGTTTGCCGAATGGGCTCAGTTTGCCGGTAATTTTTACGGTACTCCTTATTTTGGTCTCAAGCAAGGAATTGGTGAGGGAAAATGGGTAATTCTCGAAATTGAGTTGGAAGGGGCTAGGCAAATTAGGAATAATTTTCCACAGGCGCTGCGAATTTTTATTTTACCTCCTTCTTGGGAAGAATTGGAACGGCGCCTGCGGACTCGGGGTCAAGATTCCGAAACGGCGATCGCCCGTCGGTTGCTGCGTGCTAAAGAGGAAATTGAAGCGGCGGGGGAATTCGATTTCCAAGTTGTTAATGACGATTTGGAAGTTGCTTTGAAAAAGCTAGAATCAATACTTAATTTTGTTGAGATTTCAGGTAACTAATGACTAATTACCCATTTCTCCGTCCTGGCTAAAACTTCGCTACTTTGTTTGATAGCAACACAGACTTTTAAATTCAATTGCAGAATATTCGACGAAGGCGAATTTTTTCTCAACGGTTCAATTTCGCGAGCCGAACAGCCCAACATTTCCATATAAGCTAGCGTCCAGCCAATAGCTGCAATATCGCCTACAGTGCCTTCTCCGGCGCAAAGGTAACAGCCCAATTCGCCCTCCGACCCACACTCAGGGCAAACCCAATTGCCCAGTTGTGAATGGGGCAGATTTGTGCGGGAGGCGGATGCAATTGTTAATGCTTTAATATGATTTTGAACTACTTGTTTAAAACCTCGGTTTTGGTTGCTGCGCTGGTCGGAATGTGTGTGCGATAGACCAATTGCTACTGCTTGCTGTTGTGGCGCAGCAACAGATGCTGTTTGATTCTCCTTGGTTACTCTAGATTCGCCTAGGTTCGCAGTTAGCTGAATACCATAGTCTTTCGACTCCTCAGTCTGAGAGTGGTTGAGTGCGGTGGAGGAATCGGGATCGGAAGTTGTGAAGGATTGTTCTATGCGATCGGCAAAATTTTGCATTGAGAGGTGATGTTCGATCGCCAAAGACCAAGTTCTTTTATGTCGGAGGTCGCCATATTTTCTGGCTTCTTCCTCAGTAATGCCGATCGCCGCTGCCTCTTGGCGCAGCACATTCATCGAATTCATTGTATCTGATATCATTAGTTTGTTTGCAGTTAAAATTACGATCGCCCGCTCAGCCTACAAATAAATTACCTTAGATATACTACAATAGTCCGGACTATTTTGAGATCCTAGTGGAAAACCCTTGATTTTCCGTTAGCAAGTCGATTTGGCAATCGCCCTGAAACCCTTATTTTACGCTTGGCAATCGCACACTGTCCGAAGCATTGATAGTAGCCTAAATCTAAAATCTAAAATCTAAAATCTAAAATCTAAAATTGGATGACTTCAATTCTTCCCGATACAGCTTTATCTGTTGCCGGACTAACATCTTACCTGCAAGAGTTGTTGGAGGGCGATCGCAACCTGCAATCAGTTTGGCTGACAGGCGAGGTGTCGAACGTTTCGCACCACCCCAGCGGCTGCTTTTTCACTCTGTGCGACACCGACAAAAGCGCTGCGATTCGCTGCGTGGTGTGGAATTCTCAGCGGCAAAAATTGGTGCAAATCCCGGAAAAAGGCGAACAGTTGCTGGTTTTGGGAAGCATCCGGGTTTACAAAAATCGCGGCGAGTACCAGTTGACTGTGGTGCAATCGCTACCGGCTGGGGAAGGATTGCAGGCTTTGCGGTTGCAGCAATTGCGATCGCGCTTGGATGCTGAGGGTTTCTTCGATCCCGCCAGAAAGCGCCCGATTCCCGCACACCCGCAAATTGTGGCCGTGGTGACATCCGATACAGGCGCTGCTTGGGGAGACATTCAGCGGACTCTAGCTCAAAGATATCCCGGTTTGCGGGTGTTGCTGTCGCCGACAGGAGTGCAGGGAGAATTGGCTGCTGCTGCCATTGCGAGGGCGATCGCCCGGGTAGAATTGGACGGTAGGGCGGATGTGATCGTTTTAGCGCGCGGCGGCGGTTCTGCGGAAGATTTGGCTTGTTTTAATGATGAGAGAGTTGTCAGGGCGATCGCCAATTGTGCGATTCCAATTATCACTGGTATCGGGCACGAAAGAGACGAATCTCTCGCCGATTTAGTAGCAGATAAACGAGCGCACACTCCCACTGCGGCTGCCGCTCAAGCAGTACCAATTTTAGCAGATCTTTACTTTGAACACAAGCAGCGAATGGTAAATTTAGCAAACGCTGTGCGGGCAAGATTTCAGACAGAAGAAGAGCATTTGCAACTGTTACAAAATCGATTAAAACGCTTACCTGCGACATCCCGAACTTTGCGACAAGCAACTGGTAAACTGGAAGTATTGCAAGAAAAGTTATCCGCATTAAATCCGGCTGCGGTTTTGCAAAGGGGTTATGCGGCGGTAATCCAAAGTGACGGTACGATCGTCCGCACAACTGACGCTTTGGAATTGGGAGAGGAATTGACTGTGAGGTTGAGTCGGGGCGTGCTGAAAGTTAAGATTGTAGAAGTATTGGATGCAGAAGAAAAGTTATGATTGATTCGCAGTTGCGCCAGTCTGACTGGAATTATGAGGAAACGGTCGATCGAATTGAAGCGATTATCGATCGGGTGGAATCGGGAGAGTTGCCTCTAGAAGAGGTTTTCGAGCAGTTTGGGGTGGCTGTGGAGTGTTGGCAGGAGTGCGAAAGGTTTTTGGCGCGAGGGAAGGAACAGATGGATTTGTCGATCGAGCTTTTGGCCGCGGAACCCGATTTTTAAGCGCAGATGAACGGGGATTAAGGCGAATAAATGTAGGTGAAATAGCAGGTGAAACCGAAAGTCCGACAGGGAATTAATTCCCCGCCGGAATGTGTGTCAGACGTGTTTGTTGACACAATCAAACACGACAAATCAATGCAAACCCTGACAAATAAACCCCGACCAATACATCAAATCATCAAAAGGATTTGACATAGTGTAAAGATTTTTTGCCAAACTTTCATATCCTTTCTTCCGTTCCTGAATCTGATTCTCCTGCTTCACTATTTCCTTCAACTCCGCCCCCAACTCCTTAAACTCATCCGTCCCCCTATTGTAGGATTTATGCCGCAATTTTAACTTTTGTTTTTCCTTTTGAACCCTAGCCAATTTTGACTTTAAATCCCCAATAATTCTCTGAAGCAACGGATCGATTTGCGGTTGATAAAGCTCTTTCAACTCCGCACCCGAAATTGTCCGCAACCTCACCTGTGCCCGTCGCAAAGCCTCTGGACGACTCAAACCTTCCCGACGATACTGATAATAAAAAATCGCAAACAAGGAAGTAGCAAAATCATCCACAGCCCACAAAGTGCTGACCACACTCCGCGCCCCCGCACACAAAAAACCCGTTCCCAAACTAAGAAGATTATCGGTAATTTCCGTCCCTCCTAAATTAGTTTCGCAGCAGGACATAAACACATCGGATAACTGCGGCAAGCGCCAACCAGGTGTCATCAATTCCCCTAACGTGATACTCCCGTCTCCTAAAAACAATCGCGATTCTAAAGGATTGTCCAAACGCGAGACAGCGTGGTGACTGGAGTGGATTACATTCACATTTTGGGCGAGGTTTCGATAGGCGGCGACTGTTGCTTCTTGACTTCCTTTTAAGCGCTCAGGTTTGGTCACAATTTCGGCAATTTGTTCGCACTCAAAAGGAGTAAAGTACAAATCATCAGTGGCATTTTCCACAATTCCGTATTTCGGCGATTCGATGGTTTCCTCTTTACTGCAATACTCCAAAATTCTGCAACTGGGTACGTAACGAATTAGGAAATAATCGCTAAGAACCCCCCCCGGCCTCCCCTTGCTAAGCAGGGTGGATTGGGGGGGTTCTATCGGCAATGCCGCCAGCGGAATCTGATGCAAATACAAATGCGGAATCACAATCAATTCCTCAATTTCATCCAAACAATTACCAATCAACTCATCAACTTTCAACCGCTGCGACAACTGAGACAAAAACTCACCCATCCCCTGTTGCCAAATTTTCCAATCCTGCAAATAAGGCCACAACCAACTCTCGCGAATCCCCTCCTGAAAAGTTGCCAAGCCCTCTCCCTGACAAGTATGAATCTGCGGCGCTTTATCCTTGTAAATCACAAAAACATGAGTGTCATCAGTCGTAGTATAAAAACAGAGAATCGCCGTCTGCGAATTGTCAATGAGTTTCTGCATCTTCGCAAACTCCATCGGCTCGACTTGAACTTGTCCCGCTAAAACTGGATCTAAACTGCGGATGTTTTCCCAGATTCGCTGTTTCTGGGCTTCCAATTCTTGAATCTTCTCCGTGTAAGCAGACAAATCTGCCCGACTGCGCGACTGACTCCCCACATTGGCTAATTCTTTATTGCCTTCAGAAGGTTTGCGGAGTTGTTCAACTTCTGCGTCAATTTCCCGCTGCTTGGCCTCAAATTCCTGCAAATATTTTTGCACTGCGGGGGGAATTTCGCCGCTAGCATACAAATCATTGCTGTGCATTAAATCGACTAACCGCTGAGCACGGGTTCTGTCGCAATATTCTATGGCTTTTTCCAGTTGGTTGCTGTTGACGCAAGCTTGAATAGCCTTTTCGTAAACACCTATAGATTCAGCTAAAATCTGCTGGCGGATATCGTCGGAAGTTGCCCAACTTCTGCTTTTTTCCACCGCTTGAATTGCTTTCTCGAATCCTTCCAGGGCGATATCCCAGAAACCAGCAGTGAAAGCGGTATTGCCGAGGTTTCTTCCGGTTGTGAGACAGTTTAAAGGAAAAGCAGCAGGAGTGCGAATTTCTAATGCTAAGCGAAAACAGTCGATCGCCTCTTCTATATTCGCCGCCCTGACTCCTTCTCTTCTGTCACTATAGGCATTCCCCAAATTGTTTTGAGTCGCTGCCCATTGTTCGGGATAATTCTCGGGGGTACGGACTTTTAATGCTTCCCGATAACAGGCGATCGCATCTTCTATATTCTTTGCCCTGACTCCTTCTCTGTCACCATAGGCAGTACCCAAATTGTTTTGAGTCAATGCCCATTGTTCGGGATAATTCTCGCGGGTGTAGACTTCTAAAGCTGACCGATAACAGGAAATCGCCGATTCAATATTCGCCGCCCTGACTCCTTCTCTTCTGTTACTATAAGCATTCCCCAAATTGTTTTGAGTCGTTGCCCAATTTTCGGGATAATTCTCGCGGGTACGGACTTCTAAAGCTGACCGATAACAGGAAATCGCCGATTCAATATTCGCCGCCCTGACTGCTTCTATTATGTGACTATAGGCAGTACCCAAATTGTTTTGAGTCGCTGCCCAATTTTCGGGATAATTCTCGCGGGTGTAGACTTCTAAAGCTGATCGATAACAGGAAATCGCCAATTCAATATTCGCCGCCCTGACTCCTTCTATTCTGTTTCTGTAGGCAGCCCCCAAATTGTTTTGAGTCCCTGCCCAATTTTCGGGATAATTCTCGCGGGTACGGACTTCTAAAGCTGACCGATAACAGGAAATCGCCAATTCAATATTCGCCGCCCTGACTCCTTCTATTCTGTTTCTGTAGGCAGCCCCCAAATTGTTTTGAGTCGCTGCCCAATTTTCGGGATAATTCTCGCGGGTATAGACTATTAAAGCAGACCTGTAACAAGCGATGGCAATTTCTAAATTCCATGCCCGCCTGCCTAGCGGAAACTGCTGAATTAAGTTGCCTAATTCGCCAATAACTGTTGCGATTGAGTTAGCTTGTTCTAATGTGGCTTCTATGAATGTGGACGTTGCCCAAGTTGGCAATATTTCCGCAAACTTTAAATTCAATTTGTCGAGATTTTGTTGTAAAATAGGATCGACAAATTGAGGATTTCCCCGACTGTCTAACGTTGCCTGCAACACCTCCATTAAGAAATTAAAATATTCTTCAGGAGTTGCACTATTACCAATATAATTCGCCAAATGTGCCGCTAGATTTTGCAACCAACCTGCATTTGTGTCACCCTTTGCTGCCATATCGGCAGCTACCACTTCCAGGACTTGCACAAAATCGGCATCCACCAACTCTCGATTGGCGTTGAGAATATCACCCTCTTCACCGCTAGGGCACTCAAGCAGGGCTTGAATCAGTTCGAGATAGGCCGTGAGGCGTTGTTCGTCCATTAGAGTTTACCTGTATTCTGTATATATATCGATCGGCAATTTGGGGGATAATTCTGCAAATGCCTGAAAAATTCTAGATACAGCGAATTCCAGGTTTATGAAGTACAGTAACAGCAGCTTGTAAACCAGTTTTTAAAGTGCTTAGGATTGACCAAATAAGCGTGCAGTAGCCAGCAAAATACAGCGGATTCCAGGTTTATGAAGTACAGTAACAGCAGCTTGTAAACCAGTTTTTAAAGTGCTTAGGATTGACCA
>NZ_JAUBQN010000002.1:0-364026 GCF_036701295.1 Microcoleus harperi Pol14_C6
GAACAAATCATTTCGCTATCTTCTTACAATTTCATTCTTGAGGCTTTATTCTATGCAGCTTCATATTAAATTGGTATTACAAGCCAATTTAACCAGTAATTGACGTTCAGGTTGAGACGCAAATAGTTGGTGCAGTCGCTAAAATAAAGCGAGTGTTAACGTTTAAAGCCTAGGAACGGGGCATTTGAGAATTAAAAATTAAACAAGGGTAAGGTGCGCGCCCAGCACCCTACTAATTTCTAATTCTCGGCCCTATTTCCCATCCCCCATGCCCTATGAATGATTCTCAAGCATCACCAAATACATCAAAACCTGTCCATCCCCTAAAGCGGCTGCTGAAGTACGGGCGCCGCTACCGCCTGAAAGCTTGGCTGGCAAGTATCTGTTCGCTGCTGAATAAATTCTTCGATTTAGCGCCGCCAGCATTAATCGGTATTGCCGTTGATGTGGTGGTGAAACAGCAAGATTCTATCCTCGCTCAGTGGGGCATAAAAGATGTCTTTTGGCAACTGGCAATTATCACTCTTTTGAGCGCGATTGTTTGGACGTTGGAATCTCTTTTTGAATATGCCTATGATTATTTGTGGCGCAATTTGGCTCAGGATATTGAACACGATTTGCGTCTGGAAGCTTACAGCCATTTGCAGGAATTAGAATTAGCTTATTTTGAAGAACGCAGCACGGGCGGTTTGATTTCTATTCTCAACGATGATATCAATCAACTCGAACGTTTTTTGGACGACGGCGCTAATGAGGTGATTCAGGTAATGACAACGGTTGTTGTGATTGGTGCGGCTTTTTTTGCTGCTTCTCCTGGTGTTGCTGGGCTGTCCATGCTGCCGATACCTTTTATTATTTGGGGTTCGATCGCCTTTCAAAATCGCCTCGCTCCTCTGTATGCTGATGTGCGGGAAAAGGTGAGTTTTCTGAACGGGCAACTGTCGAATAATTTGATGGGAATTACTACTATTAAAAGTTTTACTTCCGAAGATTATGAAATTGGGCGCATCGAAGCACAAAGCCAAGCTTACCGCGAAAGCAACCGACGGGCGATCGTACTTTCGGCAGCTTTTATTCCGCTGATTCGGGTTGTGATTTTCTTGGGGTTTATTGCAACACTATTTCTGGGCGGTTTGGAGGTTGTGGCGGGCCGGTTGTCTGTGGGAACTTACAGCGTTTTGGTGTTTTTGACCCAGCGATTGCTGTGGCCGCTGACTCGCCTGGGAGATACTCTGGATCAATACCAGCGCGCTATGGCTTCTACTAATCGGGTAATGAATTTGTTGGATACTCCGATCGCAATTCACACGGGTGATATTCGGCGGCCAGTTAGTTCGATTAAGGGTGAGTTGGAATTTAAAAATGTTACTTTTTCTTACAATCAAAGAAAGCCGATTTTGCAGTATTTTTCCTTGACTCTGCCGGCTGGAAAAACTACTGCGATTGTTGGGGCTACTGGTTCGGGAAAAAGTACGCTGGTGAAGCTAATTTTGAGGCTGTACGAGGTACAGTACGGCAATATTTATCTCGACGGTATAGAATTAAATAACCTGAATTTAAAAGATTTGCGGAGAGCGATCGGATTGGTGAGTCAAGATGTGTTTTTGTTTCACGGTACGGTTGCCGAAAATATTGCTTACGGCAGTTTTGAGGCAACTAATCGAGAGATAGTAAATGCTGCTAAAATTGCCGAAGCGCACGAGTTTATCGCCCAATTGCCGGACGGTTACAACACTATTGTAGGGGAGCGCGGTCAAAAATTGTCGGGGGGGCAGCGGCAGCGAATTGCAATTGCACGGGCTGTTTTGAAGAATCCGCCGATTTTGATTCTTGACGAAGCTACTTCAGCGGTGGATAACGAGACTGAGGCGGCCATTCAGCGATCGCTCGAACGAATTACCAAAAATCGCACTACAATTGCGATCGCCCACCGTCTTTCTACTGTCCGCAATGCCGATTGCATTTGTGTCATGGAAGAAGGGCTAGTGGTAGAATCGGGGCAGCACGAACAACTGATCGAACAGGACGGAATTTATGCGGCGCTCTGGCGCGTGCAATCTGGTATAAGATAGAAACGCAGCGGTTTTGGGTAATTGGGAATTGCTAATTGGGAATTGGGGATGGGGCATTGGGCATGGGTAACTAATGACAACAGTCAACTGCCAACTGCCAACTGCCAACTGCCAACTGACTACTGACTGCTGACTGTAAAATATTAGTTTATACAAACAAGAAGAGAAAATGTTTCTATTTGATAGCCCTGAATCCAAACCCAACGAAAATAGCTGGAGCCGCAAATTAGATAAATTTGTGAAAGCTAATCAAAATGAATTGGCTGCTTTGGCTTGGGGGCTATTTCTGGAAAGGGGAGAGGAAAGCGAGGAGATTTTGGCAATTGATGTTGCTGAAAGTGCGCGTTTTGTGTATTGTAAGAAAGAAGCGGTTGAGGAGTTGAACCGTCAAGTGAGAAGTCATATTCAAGAAGTTGTAGGTGTGTTGAATGCTCACAAGCCTGAGACAGAAGTGGCGATTTTGGCAATCGGCGAAGGTCAAATTAAGTTAATTTTTTTTGAACCTAAGCCTGAACCTCCTGTTTGTTTTGAGGAAGCTGCAACCGATGTGGATACATTGTTGGCTAAGCTGGAACAGCAGATGGGTGAATATATGAAATAGGAGTTATATCAAATCCGGTGGTATCGGAATTGATATTACCTACAGTCAGGAGAGGACGCCGTGCGGTTTCCCTACAATTAATCGGGCGATGGTTATATCTCTTATCGAGGAAGATTGATTATGTTGAGGTAGGGACACGGCCTTGCCGTTTCCTCAGTTTTCCTATTGTCGATGGTTATATCCGAGATCGCACTCTGAGGGTAATTTCATTCAACAGTCTCTTTCAATCCCTCGGTGAGATCAACTGCGTATCAGCAACAGGCAAAATGCCTGTTCCACAAAGAGTAAACCCGGACTTATTATAGATATCAGAATAACCAGCAATCAAAATAACCAGCGGGCGGCGAATCATCATGAAAAATTTGAGCTTTGTCTAAAGTAGGTACCGCCTCTGCCAATTCTCTACCTACTTTTACCTCAAGCGCCCTGTCTGTTAATGGAAATGAAAATTGATGGCTATCTTGCAAATATTTTGCCTTAGCCACAATCTCATCTTTATCCAAAATCTGGCTGTTGCTACCAATCAAAATACTATTACTTTCCTGGCAAACACAGACGCACACCTGAGAAAACACACTTTGAAAAGTCGTGATTTTTTCGGCATAAAACTCATCTCTTTGCAGCAGATTTGCTAGTACAACTCCCTCGCTTGACAAGTGTTTTTCGCAGATTTGATAAAATTCTTTGGTGGATAGGCGGTGCGGAAAGTAGCCATTGCCAAAAGCTACGTCGATCATGATGATATCGTACTGAGTATCTGATTTTTGCTGCTCTAAATACTCTCGGCCGTCTTGAATTGTTACAGTTAGCCGCTCGTCGAATTTCACCCCAAAACACTTTTTAGCTGCTTCGATCGCGATCGGATCGACCTCTGCACATTCTATAACAGTTTGCGGCAAATAGTGGTGCAAAACTAAGGGAATTCTGCCGCCGCCAAATCCAGCTATGTAGATTCTTTGAGGTTGGCTTTGCCACACTAAACCCAACATCATCGTCTGAGTGTATTCAGACACTAGATGTAAAGGATTGTTGAAATCCAACACAGATTGCAGTAAATCTGTTTGCTGATTGACTTTTTCTACTAAAGATAGCTTAATGTGCGATCGCTCTTTTGTGACTGCAACATAGTGAACACCAGACTCTTTGCAAAAAATAACTTTGTCTGGCTGTTGCTGCAGCCAAGCCAGCCGCTGTCCAATAGCGGATAAATTGATAGATTGCCAAGTTTTGTATTCCTCAATCATGTGATTTTAAATTTTATTTTAATTCGATATTTTCTTAAAATATAGCCTCATCAACCAGGTTTCTAGCAAAATGGCTGAGTCGCCCGATATCTGCGAAGAAACCGGGTTTCTAGTCAATGCTGGCGCAAGTCATATTCTCATTTTCCAGCATGGCGAAGAACGAGAAGACAACAGAAATTCACCCGATTACAGCCGCTTGTACGCCACCAACTCCAAACCCGAAATCGAAAAATCCACTCTTTGCCAATCTTGCTTATCACCTTCCAATTTTTCAAAGGCTGCTGAGGTGAGCAAAATCTCTCCTCGTTCCGCCAAATCCTCTCCCAGCTTCGATGCTAGATTAAATTCGGAACCGTACATATCCTCTCCTTCCAGCATCAAAACATCGCCACAACCGATACCAATACAGAGGTAAATATCCATTTCCGGCGGCAGTGTCGTGTTGACAGCCGCCGTGTGTTTCAAAGAGTCGATCGCAGCTTCCACCGCTGATTTTACATCGGCAAAAACTGCAAAAATATTGTCGGCTTCCTCCTTAACTACAGTGCCACCATATTCGGAAATTATCGGCTTGACAATTCCGTGCATCCGGTGAATCATTGCCAAAAAATGAATAATTCCGTGGCGGACTGTCGTGCGCGAAAATCCCGACATATCCATTACTAAAATTGCGTAGTTTTTGCGGAAAGTTGAATTAATTTTTTCATCAATTTCAGCCATTCTTTCAGGATATTCGTTTCTTTCTTGCAGCAACGTTTCCAAGTAAGCACGGTTATTTGTTTTCATTTGAGTTTAATTAAATTCCCAATCGCGACACAGTTCTTGAGGGCGGCCAGCAGGATGCACCGCACAATTGATGCCATCCTTACCGTAATAATAATCGCACACTTTGCAAGGTTTAGTTTGCTCTAATTTTTTCATCAAAATTGCCCGGATTGTCTGGACTCGGTTGCGATACTTGTTTGCATTCGAGTGACTCGGTTCAATTGCCAAAGCTTGCTCGAAAGCTGTTAAGCTGGAATCGTACAATTTAATAATTTGGGCGCTGTATTTTGTCCAAGCATCGGCGTGGCTTTGATAAAGTTCGACGGTATTTAAGTTTAAAATTCCGTATTCCGTCCAAGCGTCGGCTGAAGCTCGATCGAACTTAATATGGGCATTGAGCAAAACTTTTTTGATCGTTGCCAAAAGTTCCCTCGGCTGCCAAGGTTTGCTAACATAAGCCTCGGCGCGATCGATCGCCCGGGAAAATAAAGCTAACTGCTGTCCCTTGCCTGTTAAAAATACGATCGGTATGTTCCGAGTTTCGGGATTAGCTTTAATTAAACGACAAACACCGTAACCGTCTAGACGGGGCATTATGACATCTAATAATACTAAATCAGGGCAATTTTTCTCAATTTTATCTAGCGCTTCCACACCGTCAGATGCCTGAATTACATTCAATCCGCTGCATCTCAACTGATGTGAAATGCACTCCCGCTGACTGCGGGAATCTTCCACCACTAAAACTGTACTCATCACTCCCCACCTGGTTTCTGAGGTAAACTTGTTCGCTGCTTCGAGTAACGCTTGCTGAAATCAGTTTACCCGCCTTGGATGAATTTGTTATCACTGGCAAGCTAAACTTACTCAAATTGCAACAAATCTTAAAGTGAGGAGCGAAGGTGATACTTATCAGAAAATGCTAGTTGCTAATACCCGAATAATTGTTGAAGTTTTGGCCGGTAAATATTGGGCTTTTAAGCCTTAATAACGGCAAATCGTACTGATGGGGGACAAAAACCTTGTTGAATTGCAACAGATAATCGGCTAATGTGTACGTTGAAGTTCTTAAGGACGACAAATGAATAGATTGCTCCTCACTTTACTTGTAAGTCCGACGCTGTTTGGATCTCTGATGTCTTTGAGCGCGATCGCAAATCCGGCTCAAATTGGCGAAACACCAAGCCAATCGGCCGATTCGACCCGCTGCGTGCGATCGCCCCACACTCAGCGTTTGACTTGCGTGCGACTCCCCGCCAAAACCGCTGCTTCAGATTCTAAACCGACCATCGCTTGGCAGCGCCCTGCTGACGAACAGACGGCGATGCTGGATTTTTCGGAAGAAGAAAGCGATGCCGCCGTGGCGATGTTTGGCTGCGACTGCCCGGTTTGTATCAATTCCCTGCGCCAGTTGCGCGGTGTGCCGCTTTTACCGGTGTAAGGGCGATCGATCGAACAGCATTGGAAGTCAGGCTCAAAAACCAGGTTTCCGATCGCTGCGCCCTTTCTCACTTTTAGAGAAATGGTAGTCAATCTGTTCCAGCATTTCTATAGATTTTGGATCTATCAAAATCGGGTCTGCTTTTACGGCTTCTACAGCTATTACCCACAGTGTAATTAGCAAGGTTTTTTCAACAGTTCCTAGTTAAACTGGGGTTTTAGTAATGACTTACTTCTGTCAGTTTCTGTAACCCCCTCTATTTTTTAGCTAGAACTTGTTTAAGTTGAGCAGTTGCTTGCTCAATTTTTTCGATACTACCTGGGTTGACCAATCCGTAGTAGTCAAAAACGTAAACTTGATTATTTTTAGTGGCTGTTAGTTGATTCCAAAAGGAATCAGATTTAAATTGGTCTAAAATTCCTTCTCCCCGATCGACAATAATGATAACTTCGGGATTAGCCTCTAAAACTTTTTCCGCTGAAAGCGTCACGTAGCCTCGAACAGGGCTATCTCCTTGCAACTGGGCTGCGACATTTTTCACGTTAAACTTACCCAGCAAATCTCCAGCCCAACTGCTTTGATTCGGCGATAAAATCGGTTGTCTGCTTACCAAAACTAAAGTGGCGGGGGTTTGATTTGGGATGTCGGCTAAAAATGTTTGGTAGCATTTTAACAGAGGTTCGGGATTGGTATTGAGGGATTTAGCTAAACTGGTTGTTAACTCTTCTAAGGATTTCCAACTATCAACTTGAGTGAGTAAAGTTTTTATTCCAAACTGCTGCAATTTTTGCATTGTTTGGTCGTGAAATCCAGATGCACCTACCACCAAGTCCGGTTTCAATGCGATAATTTTTTCCAAATTGGGAGGTGTACGTTCGGCAGTTACGGCGGTAATTCCTGTAAATTTGGGGTTGCTGCTGACTAATTTGCTGCCTGGAATTCCTACAAGTTTGCTTGGGTCTAGTTGATGGATAATATCGGCGGTTAAAGGTGTTAAAGCTACAACTTTGTGTACAGATGCGCTGTTAGTTGTTTGTGGTTGATTTGCTGGTGGCGAAACAGCAGGAGTTGATGGCTGAATTTGGGGTTGAGTGGCGACGGAGCAAGCTGTAAATGCTAAACTCAGCAACAGGATAGCGGTACGAGAAAACAAAGTTTTGTACATAGTTTAGGCGGGAGTGACAGCGGGTTTAGACCAGGTTGAGACAGAATTGACGGGAAGTGCGATCGCACTTGAGCGCTTAATGATTTAAATATCAATAGTTTACTGGATATTTTGTATAACAAGCCGCATTTATTGCCTGAACTCGGATTTTTTAAGTATCTCTTAAGTTTTATTCGAGCCTTTGGAATCAATACTAGGCAATAGTTTAAAGCCTGTGGCACTCAGATAGAACAGCGGATTGCGGGAATAAATTAATTGAAATAACTATGAATAGATTGAGAACTTCGTGCGAGTGTAGTTTTATACTAAGTATAAAACTTTAAGTGTGAAGAGTAGGAGCGATCGCACAAATCTGCAAGCCTACAGAAGTTTCTAAAATGATAGCTTCTACGCCAAAAGTCTTAGCTAAATTATCAGGAGTTAAAACTTGTGCGGGAGTTCCTACACAAAAAAGTTCCCCTTTATTTAACATAGCAATGCGCGAACTGTACCTAGCAGCTAAATTAATTTCATGCAACACCGTAATAATCGTCAATTTGTGATCTATATTTAATTTGTTAAGCAAATCTAACAATTGCAACTGATAGCAAATATCTAAATAAGTAGTAGGTTCATCTAATAGCAAAACTTGCGGATTTTGAGCCAAAGCTAAGGCGAGGAAAGCGCGCTGGCGTTCGCCTCCTGAGAGTTGTTCGACTGGGCGATCGCGAAATTCCTCAATCCCAGTTTGAGCGAGCGCCACCTCCACCTTGTCCGCATCTTCCTTGCTCAATTCCCACTGCCACCAACCCTGATGAGGAGAACGCCCCAAACTAACTAATTGCCTTACCGTCAAACCTTCCGGTACTGTTTGCTGCTGAGGCAAAATCGCTAATTTTTGAGCGACAACAGCCGCAGGTTGAGTATGAATTGCTTTGCCATCAAGCAACACACTTCCTTGCTGCGGAGTTAGGATGCGGCTAACTAACTTCAAGAAAGTAGACTTACCAGAACCGTTGGCACCGATGAGACTCAACCACTCACCAGGTTGTAAAGATAAAGTGATGTTGTGGGCGATCGCAACTTCGCCGTAACCACCAGTTAAATTTTGAATTTCTAAAGACATTATATTTTGTTATTGGTTATTGGTAATCGGTAATCGATAATTAATTTTGCGTCTTCCTTCTTCCCTCTTCCTTCTTCCCTCTTCCTTCTTCCCTCTTCCTTCTTCCTTCTTCCTTATTTTTAAGAACTAGAACGGCGATAAAGCAGCCAGACAAACAGGGGAGAACCCAACAAAGCCGTAACCGTACCCACAGGCAATTCTACCGCACCCAAACGAGCCAAAAAATCAGCAAAAGTCAACACCCAAGCACCGCCGATCGCACTCATCGGCAACACAAACCGATAATCATTACCAACCAACAAACGCACCCCGTGAGGCACAACCAATCCCACAAAACCAATCAATCCGCCGATGCTGACAGCACTCGCAGCTAGCAACGTAGCAACACCCCCAATCAACAAGCGCGATCGTACCAGCGAAACCCCCAAACCAACAGCTAAATCGTCGCCCAAAGCCAGCAAATTTATCGAGCGCCCCAAAAAACATCCTAACAGCAAAGCAGTCAAAATATAAGGTGAAGCAACCTGCAAATCCGACCAACCGCGACCGTTCAAACTACCGATTAACCAATTCAAAGCAGCTTGCAAACGGCTGTCTTCAGCTAACAGCAGCAGTGTAGTTTGTATTGCCCCAAACAGAGAACTCACAGCCACACCAGCTAAAACCAAACGTTCAACAGAAATGCCAGTTTTAGTTTTTCCCAAAAAGTAGACCAACATCGAAGTTAAAATAGCACCTATCCAAGCCGCCAAAGGCACCCAAGTTTGAAATATTCCCAAAGTCAGCATGGTAATCGCAACCAACCCCGCACCCGCCGAAATTCCTAATACAAAAGGATCTGCTAAACCGTTGCGGAGCAAACCTTGCAGCAACGCCCCCGACATTCCTAAAGCCGCACCAACCGTCAGCGCTGCCGCAACTCTGGGCAAACGCAATTCCCATAAAATAGTCTGATTGACAGCATCACCTCGGTGCAGAAATGCTTGCCACAATTGATCGGCACTCATGGATACCGCACCAAAAGAAAGCGAAAGGGCGATGGTTAACAGCAAACCCAATCCTAAGAAGGCAACTGCCGGAAAAATGCGATGTTGTAGCCAGAGTTTTTTCACAATATATTATACCGCTTTGCTTTTCGATAAAATCGCATTTTTGCCTAGTTATTTCTGCGCGATAGCCCAAACTACCAAGGGAAAATCCGGCTCGTTTGCGAGCGAATGAATGGAGGGATTGTAAAGCTCCCACCTGGCAAAGTTTGCCACCACACAAGCTCGGTTTCCCCAGGCTCCTGTTTGAATGCTTTCTAAATTAAAACCGCATTCAGCAAGCAAGTATTTGATGCCAGTTTCTGTCCAGCGAGAGCAATCTGTAGGATAATCGTGAATGCGAATTAAAAAGGGTGTGGTTATTAAAAAGTATCCCTTGCTGTTGAGCATTCTATATATATTTTTTCCAGCGCGGTAAGGCCAAAGTAAATGTTCAAATATCTGCTCGGCAATTATCAAACCAAATGTTTCATCGAGGCAAGACTCGCAAATATCAAAATCGGGATACTTAAGCGATTTATAGCTTTTGAAAGACTCCCAACTACCCCAACTATTGCCGGATATTTCTAATACATTCAAGCCCTCTGGTTGCAAGCTTTTAACAATTCTGCGCGTTTCGCGGTTCATTACGACTCGACACCAATCTTCATTAACAGCACTAAATACCATATTTCCTCCGTTTGGAACGCTCGAACTCGTTAACTACAATAACAATAACCTATTCACCTGAAGACGGCTTCAGTGGGAGCAGATGAGCAGGCGATCGCACCCGCCGGCAAAATTAAATGTATAATATTAACGAAGTAAACCGCTACGAGTGAATCATGTCCGCAAACACCGCGCTACCCGCAGCCCTAGCTAAAATCGTCCAGCGCTTTCAGCGACACTCCGATCCAAAACAGCGCTACGAACAACTGCTGTGGTATGCCAAGCGACTCCCAGCATTTCCCGAAAGCGACAAATTGCCGGAAAACAAAGTTTCAGGCTGCGTGTCGCAAGTTTATATTACTGCAAATTTGGCAGACGGAAAAGTATTGTATCAAGGCGATTCAGACGCTCAGTTAGTCAAAGGATTAGTTGGCTTGCTGGTGGAAGGTTTGAGCGGATTAACGGCTGCTGAAATTGTCACCATTACCCCAGATTTTATTCAAGACACGGGATTGAATGTGAGTCTGACACCTTCCCGCGCTAACGGATTTTACAACATCTTTCAAATGATGAAAAATAAGGCACTTGCTTGTGAATTGAACAAGCAAGCCGAAGCAAATTAAAAGAATAAACAGTTATGACTCAAACTACAAATTTAACAAAATCCGGCTCTGGCAACTATCCCGCCGCAGTTCAAGAATATCTCTGGAATTGGAAAGAAACGCAAATAAAAGTTATTTACGAAACCAGAGGACAGGGGAATCCTGTATTGCTGCTGCCTGCTTTCAGTACGGTTTCGACGCGAGAAGAAATGCGTCCTTTAGCAGAATTGTTAGCTCCTAACTTTCAAGTTGTGAGTTTAGATTGGCCTGGTTTTGGCGAATCGGATCGACCGCGAACCGACTATGAACCGCAATTATACCATCAATTTATCAAGGATTTTGTGGAGGCAATTTTTAATAGTCCGGTTGCTGTAGTTGCGGCAGGTCACGCTGCGGGTTATGTGATGCAGTTAGCGCAATCACAGCCAAATGTTTGGTCAAAGATTGTGTTAGCTGCACCGACTTGGCGCGGGCCTTTGCCGACGATGAGCAAACAGCAAAGCGGGTGGCATGGAATTGTGAGAGAATTAGTACGATCGCCATTACTGGGACAATTCCTCTACAAACTAAACACTGCGCCGTCTTTCCTGAGTTTAATGTATCGGCGTCACGTCTACGTTGATGCAGCTAAAGTCACGCCCGACTTCATTCAAAATAAGTGGAAAATTACGCAAAAACCAGGTGCTCGCTACGGTCCCGCTGCCTTTGTGACTGGTGGTTTAGATACGGCAAAAGTGCGATCGGAATTTACAGATAAATTTCAACAATTAGCCGTGCCGGTGATGGTTGTAATTTCTGAAAATGCGCCGCCCCAATCAAAGGCTGAAATGGAAGCATTAACGGAATTACCGGGTGTTGAATCGCGACTTATTCCTGGTTCTTTGGGTATGCACGAAGAGAATGCAGAAGCTTTAGCAAATGCGGTTAAATCTTTTATTTGAGAGAATTAAGAGAGAATGAACCGCAGAGGGCGCAGAGAACGCAGAGGGGAGAATGGGAGAGGGGATGAATGCAAGCTGTTCTTTTTACATTAGTTTGGATTGTTTGCTATTGGTTTTGTCTGCCAGTTTATGCTGTCGGAGATTCGCCGATGGTCAATTTGCCAAAGAGTACGATCGAAGGTGCGATCGACTTTCACATCCATTCTTCTCCTGATGTGATTCCCCGCAGGTTAGACGATTTTGAGGTAGCGAAATTAGCTGCTAGTGCGAAGATGAAAGCTGTTGTACTGAAAAATCATTATGCCAGCACAGCAGCACGGGCAGTTTTGGTTAATAAAATAGTACCAGAAATCGAAGTTTTCGGAGGAGTTGTTCTCAATCATGCTGTCGGTGGCATTAATCCCGACGCTGTAGATGCAATGCACCGCGTCGGGGGCAAATACGGTAAAGTAGTGTGGCTGCCAACGGTTGATGCTGAGCATCACTTGCAGGTTTTTCACAAATCGGGAATAGGGATTAAAGTTGCGAAAAATGGCAAGGTTTTACCGAAAACAGCAGCGGTGTTGAAGATTGTAGCCAAAGATAATTTGATATTAGAAACTGGTCATATTTCCTCAGAAGAAGTGATGGCAGTTGTAGCTGAAGCTAACCTTCTCAACATTAAGAACATCCTGATTACCCACGCAATGGCAGATGTACCCGGTTTGTCCCTAGAAAATATGCAAACAGCCGCCCAGATGGGAGCTTTTCTAGAACTCGCATTTGTCAACGATTTGATGGGAGAAAATGCCGCTGATGACGGACACAAAAACTGGCATCAAGTTCCTATTAGTAAGATGGCAGCAGCGATTAAACTAATAGGAGCAGAGCATTTTGTTATGAGCACGGATTTAGGAAGGAAACCAGATCCTTTGCCTGCGGAAGGTTACAAATTATTTGTGGAAAAATTAATAAATCAAGGCATTTCTCCGCACGAAATTGATTTAATGATGAAACACAATCCAGCTCGATTGTTAGGCATTTAGATGGGTAATTAGTAATTGGTAATTGGCAATCGGGGATTGGGAATCGCTAATTGGGAATTCTCTGCTCTCTTCCCTTTTCCTTCTTCTATTCTTGATTTCCTTTGCCGCGCAGGTATCCGTTATCTGCAATGCGCCAAGCACCCCCAGGATTTCCCGTTAAATCGCTATCTTCCACGGTAGCAATGCCATCTCTGTAAATGCCGATCGCCTCACCTTCATTACCATTAATCCGACACCGGCGCACGATCAATTTTCCTCCCAATCCGACACCTATTCCCAAACTGCCGTTGTCAAAAATACTGCAATCTTCCACCGTTGCTTTCGCATTATCCGATATAAAAATTCCGTTCCATACCCCATCATGAATTTGACTGCGGCGGAGAATAGAATGTGCATCAGGGCCGCAAATTCCCACCACAGAATAGTCCGCAGAAGTGAGATCGCTGTCTTCTACGATCAACTCGCCTTTGCGAATATCTACAGCGTAATATTTCCCTGTCGCGCTCAGCGTTAACCCCCGCACTAAAGCACGGTCAGTTGCCATTTTAATGCAGTTTGAGTTGATACTTTCAACCACAATGCGATCGACCTCTCCGCTGCCGATAATTTCTACCGATTTGTCGAGAATTAAACTTTCGCGGTAAACGCCTGGATGCACGTCAATCCGCGTGCCCGGTGCTGCATTTTTCAGCGCTTCGCTAATAGTAGTATAATCGCCTTGACCCTGCTGAGAAACAACAAATTTTTGACTGTTCAAAACTTTGGGATTAGAAGTAGATGCTTCAATTTGCTTTGATTGCGAGTCAAAATGCTCAGATTGTCGATCGCCCACTTCGGAAAGTTGCGATGTTAGCAGCAAGCGTTCTTGATAAACTGTCTCTAGTTGGTGTTCTAACTCGGAGACTTGAGATTGAAGTTGAGCTTGATTGTGGTTGGCTCTCTCGATTTGACTTTGAGTTTCCGAGAGTTGAGAATAAAGATGCGATCGTTCTCTGTTAGCAGTTTCTAGCTGAGATTCCAATTCAGAGCGACTTTGACGCACACTTTCTAACTGATTTTCTAATTCAGATACTTGAGATTGAAGTTGAGTTTGATTTTGATTAGCTGTTTCGATTTGACTTTGCAATTGCAAGAGTTGAGAAGTGAGCTGAGATTCCAATTCAGAGCGGCTTTGACGCACACTCTCTAACTGATGTTCTAACTCGGAGATTTGAGATTGAAGTTGATTTTGATTCTGATTGGCAGTCTCGATTTGAGCGGGGAATTCCGAGAGTTGAGAATAAAGGTGGGATCGTTCTGTGTTAGCTGTTTCTAGCTGAACTTCTAATTCAGAGCGAGTTTGATACACACTATTTAGGTGATGTTCTAGCTCGGATACTTGAGATTGAAGCTGAGCTTGATTATGATTGGCAGTCTCGATTTGACTTTGCAATTGCGAGATTTGAGAAGTGAGCTGAGATTCTAATTCAGAGCGACTTTGACGCACAGTTTCTAACTGTTGTTCTAAGTCGGATACTTGAGATTGAAGTTGAGTTTGATTGTGATTAGCTGTCTCGGTTTGACTTTGCAACTGCGAGATTTGAGAAGTGAGTTGAGATTCCAATTCAGAGCGATTGTGACGCACATTTTCTAAGTGGTGCTCTAACTCCGAAATTTGAGATTGAAGTTGATTTTGATTCTGGTTTGCTGTCTCGGCTTGACTTTGAATTTCCGAGAGTTGAGAATAAAGTTGCGAGCGTTCTGTGTTAGCAATTTCTAGCTGAGATTCTAATTCAGAGCGAGTTTGACGCAGGCTATCTAGCTGAGCTTCTAAGTCGGATACTTGAGATTGAAGTTGAGTTTGGCTCTGGTTGGCTGTCTCGATTTGATTTTGGGATTCCGACAATTGAGAATAAAGGTGCGATCGTTCTGTGTTAGCAATTTCTAATTGAGCTTGCAGTTCTGATAACTGAGACTGGAGTTGCGAGCTATCTCCCTCCTTGCTATGTATCTGAGACTCCAATTGTGACAACTCAGCCCGCAGTCTATCTCGCTCTAAAACCACCATTTCGGATTGAAGTTGTACTTCCTGAACTTGAGAGTTTAACTGCGCTTTATCCAGATTAGCAGCTTCTAACTGTCTTTGCAGTTCTAATAATTCAAATGGAGGTTGCTGTGCTTGTTCGCGAGCGGTTTGCAATTGAGAGTTGAGTATTTCGCGTTCTTGTTCTGCACTCTCCAATTGAGCTTGTAGCTCTGACAATTCCGAAGTAAATTGCGCTCGCTCTGCTTCGACTAATTGCAGTTGAGTTTGCAAACCCGACAGTTGAGACTGAAGTTGCTCCCGCTCTTCAATCGAGCGATCGAACTTAATTTGAATTTCCGACAACTGGTACTGTACCTGCAATCGGCTTTGGCTAGCCGTTTCCAACTGAGTCTCAAATTCAGACAGCAGAGCCTGAAATTGAGAACGTTCTGCATCAACCGCCTCTAACTCTGCTTGCTTTTCCAGCAATTGAGCGTTAAGCTGCGATCGCTCCTGCTCCGCAACTTCTAACTGATCTTTAAGTTCGGCCACTTCTGCTAACTGCGACTCAGCTTGTTGAGCATTTTCTAGCTGAAACTGCAAATCAGCAATCAGAGCATCAATTTGCGATCGATCTTGGGCAATTCCTGCCAAAAATTCTTCCATTTCCGACACTTGATTTTTTAAAATATCTTGCTCGCGAGTCACAGCCTCAAAGCGACTTTGCAACTGGGATAATTCAGAATTTAACTTATTTTCATTCTGAACCTTTTGCCGCAATTCCGAATTTCGGGCATCCAACTGAGCCGCCAAATTCGATATAGCCTCCTGCGAACCCTTCATCCGCACCAAATTGCGTGAATTTCGCTTACTCAAAATTAGCCAGCAGACTAATGCCCCGCCTCCAAATCCTATAAATAAAAGTAATGCTTGCATTTGTTTTATCTAATTAATATAAATTGAGTGACTTTGATGCTGACAGAAAAATGGACATCTACAAATCGCTATCTTACTCAAAGCTATCACAACTTGCCAGCCTGTGTTCACTTGGCTCAACAATTTATATTTCTTTACAAAGCCCTTTTGTTTACAGGTAAGGTGCGCCCAGCGCACCCTGCCAGTCCGATTAATGAAGCAAATCCACAATATGAGGAATGATTTGGATATGCTGAGTCAACAAATAATCCAACCTATCCGCCAGTAAACTAAAAATTAAATCGTTATAACTCATCCCGTATTCTGCCAAACCTAAAGCTACCAAACTCGTCACATTTTCCCCTGGGTGTTTGAGATCCGGTTTGGGATTTGCTTCCAAAACATAAAGCGAGCCATCAGCATCACTTCGGACATCGATCCGCACCAAACTGTTCAAACTAAACTCCCAATAAATTTTTCGAGCTAACTCAATTAACTCTTGTTTTAGTTCAGGTTCGTCACCGCCCATCAACCGTCCTCTGTCGGCCGTAATCGCCTTTTGATCCATAGAGGTAAAGATGCGTTCTTCCGGCTCCAGCACCCGCTCTACAGTCGAAAAAGCAAAGGGTTTGGTATTTTTATAAAATCTGCCTTTAGCATAAGTAACATAGCCGCAGACCGCTACACAAAATTCTCGTCCCGGCAAATACTTTTCAATTAAAGCAGTATTGTGAGTGTCTCGATGAACTTCCGAAACTGCCTGAGACAAACTCTCAATCTTGTCTACAAAATGAACGTGCAGCGAAGCGCGACCGGATACTGGTTTAACAACAAACGGCCCTTGATAGTCACCAAAAGCAATCGCAAAACGCTGATGCAAATTAGGATGCAAAATTCCTTGAGAAGGATGCCAAGTCATAAACGGAGCGGTTTTAATTCCGACTGATTGCAGTTCCCGTTTAAAAGCGTGTTTGTTATCTAAAGTTGAACTATTTAAAGGATTGTGACCGACATAAGGCATTCCCAACATTTCCAACAATGCGGGAGTGTGACAAACAGGATTGTAGCCCTGGACTCCGCCAGTATTCAGCCACACTAAATGGATATTTTTTTGTTTGAGTTGTTCCGGCAAATTCATGTCATCAGGTAGGACAAAGACGTGCTTAAAGCCAATTTCTGCTAAGGCTTGAGCAATCTCGCGGGCGACTACTTCGTAACTCTTCCAAGCGCGGGGGTTGTGAGTTTTGTAAATCACAGAATCCGGGCGAGCGCAGTCGCCGCCGAACACCACAGCAATCCGCAATTTAGCAAAGAGTACCTCCAAATATTGAGGAAGCAAACTAAAGTCATAATGCCAGCGATTCCGGCTAATTGATCGGGGAATCATTTAAGTATTTTTCCTTTTTGTTTCATTTTCTAGCGACCGAACCGCTGGATTTTCCCAAATATATTCCAGCCAAAACCACAGAGAAAGCAAACCAATTAAACAAGCTCAAACTTTCCGAAAACAGCACCCAAGCCATAATAGCCGTAATTACGGGTTCTAGCAGCAGGAAAAAAGCAACAAATTCCGAGGACAAACGACCTAGACTGTGGATAAGCAGTCCCTGACCGAAAGCTTGGCAAATCACCGCCAAAGCAATTACAGTCAGCCATCCCTGCCAAGAATAAGGGAAAATTCGATCTCCTGCCAGCAGAACCAGTGGCAAAATCAATATACTGCCCATAAAACAGCGCCACATCAATATAGTTGTTGCCGGAAACTTGGTTCGCAAATGTTCTGAAATGAGCAGATTTCCTGCATAAAACATCGCCGATAAAAGAGCAGCAATGTCGCCGGCAAGATTGTCTCCCGCAGTTTGCAAATCGTCCATGCCGATCGCAATTGCACCAGACAAAGCCACCGCCAGTCCCACCAAAAACCTGTTGTCAAAGCGCCGCCCCAACAGCAGCCATCCCCCCAAAGTAGTAAATAAAGGAGTTAAGTTTCGCAGTACAGTAGAATTGGCGACATTAGTCTGACTCAGTGACCACGCCCAGAAACCCACAGAAGCAGAAGACACCACGCCTACGGCGATTAACAGCATCACATCCTGCAGAGTGTAGTTCGATCGCTCTTCAACTTGTGCCCCAGACATTCGGCGGCGGGCAGCACCCGCACCATTCCACACTCCAAATACTACAGTTGCTATCCACAAACGGTTAAAAACAGTAGCATTCGGGCTGATTTCCCGTTCGCTCAACCTAATAAAAATCGCAGCCAGCGACACCGCTAGCAGCGCCGCCGACAGCGATGCGATCGCCCAAATTTTGCCTTGACTCTCAGCTAACTCACCGTTGTTTAAACTGTCTGGCTTTCCAGAAACAAGAGTTTTGTCTTCAGTTGTTAAGGCAGAGTTTAACTCTGTTTTTTCCAAAATATTGAGCTGAATTTCAATATTTGGCTCTGGCAATTCCAGTTTTTTTGACATTATTAAAAGTTCCAATGAAGGCAGAAGGCAGTTGTGTAGGGTGCGTGACTAAATAAAATTTAGGCTACGAAGAGAGTAACTCAAAAGTCACGCACTCTACTTAATAAGGCTGCATAAACTATTGTTTATAGTTAACAACAGCTTAGGTTGAAGGTTTAACAGAAAGCCTTGTCAAAGCCTCCTTTAGTGCCGGCGGCAATTGCCGGATAATCTTGTTCTTGTCGCGATCGACACCAACCAAAGTTACCTGTGCTGTCACATATAACTCCTGAGTATCAGCCGATCGAATTTCGTAATCCCAAAGCAGCCGCACACCCTCGGTAGCAGCGATCCGCGTTCTGACTGCTACAGATTGACCCATTTGTACAGCCCGGTGGTAGCGCAGCGAAAGTTCCACCACGGGCAATTCCAAACCCTGCGCCACCCAGTCTGCATACTCGATGCCGAGAGAGCGCAAACTTTCCACCCTGGCTTCCTCCATCCAAGCAATATAAGTCCCGTGCCAAACCACACCGCTGTAGTCAGTATGGTGAGGATACACTCGCACCAAATATTCAAACCAGCCCTCAGAGTCCATCCCGCGCCGATTTTGAATAGCACCAGCCGGTGCGAGTTCTGGTTGAGTTCGATCGTTCTCTAACACTTTACAAATCGTTCCAAAACGCTACATTTCTACAAATCATAAGACAAACTTCAGGCTTATGCTTGACAGTAAGAAACTAGAGTACCAACGCCCTAGTTTAACGTCGCACAAGAAAACTCAACTGTTTTTACCGCCAAAACCATGATAGAAAAAATTTTAGTAGCTGTAGCCGGTCGCGGCTTGTGCGAAGAGATGTTTAATATGTTGATGGACATCCCTTCCTTGCAACAAACCTCTGTCACCGTCTTGCACGTCGTGCCGCCGCAAGTAACCTCCGATGGCATGGCCGAGAAGTTGGAAGAAGGAGGAAAGATTTTAGCACAAGCAGTCCAGTCTTTGAAAATAGATCCCAGCAAAGTTAACCCGCGGCTCAAACAGGGAGACCCGAAAACCACCGTTTGCCAAGTCGCAGAAGAAGAACAATCCGACTTAGTAATTATGGGTTCCCGGGGACTCGGACGGCTGCAATCGATTTTGGAAAACTCAGTAAGCCAGTACGTTTTCCAGCTAACATCCCGACCGATGCTGTTAGTCAAAGACGACATTTACGTCAAAAAAATCAAGCGCGTCATGGTAGCGGTAGACAAATCAGAAGCTGCCAAACAGTCATTACAGCTTGCGCTATCTTTGGTCAAAGAAGTCAGTGGCGGAGAGATAATTTTAGTACACGTCACCAAAGATTTGACGGGAAAAGCCAGCGAAGATTTAACAGCAAGTGCTGAAAAAGACCCCGTATTAGCTCCAGCAGTAGCGCTAACCAAACAAATGGGAGTTAGCTACCGCTGCGTCAGTGCTACAGGTAAGCCAGGGGAAGAAATTTGTCGGATTGCAGACGACTTGAATGCCGACTTATTGGTAATCGGTTCCCCGGATCGGCGACCCAACGTTGCCAAAAACTTTGTGGATATCGATCGACTCCTAGGAAATTCGCTATCAGACTACGTGCGAGTTTATGCCAACTGTCCCGTATTGCTAGCCCGCACAGTCGGCTAGAATCGGATCGTTAAGACTGAGCAGCTAACACTCAACAGTTAACAAAAAAAGCGCCTCAGCAAAAAGCTGTTGGCGCTTTTTTTTGCAAGCAGCAAAGCCAGACAGAAATAGCAGCAGTTGCTAATCTTTTCTACCTTGACGGCTAGCTGTTTGAATGTACAGAATGATTAGAAAAACACTGGGAACCAATACAAACAGAATGGTTGCCACAAACCCTAAATCGTTAACTTCCATGAAGACGCTCGCCTCTATCGGAAAATAGAAAAACACACACAACTAGGATATCACTCAAAGGCAAAAGGCAAACTCGAAGACAGAAGAAGAGCTTACCGACAAGCGTCGAAACCTTCTTTCTGGCTGGATGCCTTGCTGCCCAATCTCTTATTTGTCCTAGAAACCAAGTTTCTTTTCCTAGATCGGCAAAATGCGTGATTATACAGTGAAATAGGAAAAAAAACAAAATTATTGCATTCTGCATTTTTCTTTGCTTCTGCATCTCTAGCATCTCTAGCCTTCTGCCCTCTGAAAGTCACGGTTTAGTCTTCACGCTCACCTCGCCATTGACCATAGCTTGACAAGCCAACCGATAGTTTTCGGGCTTTTTCTTGAGCTTGCGGTTCTCAAAGTCTGTGCGGGGCGACAGATTTTCACTGCCCTCTACAATTTCCACAATGCAGGTGCCGCATTGACCGTAGCCCCCGCAATTCATCATCTTTCCCGAAAATGTGTACAAATCGATGCGGTTTTCTAGAGCTTTGAGCCTCAAATTGGCTCCGTCTGCTGCGATGACTTCCTGATTTTCCTTCACAAACTTGATATTGGCCATTGCCGATTCCTTAACGCAGTTGACATGGAACTCTATTACAAAATATTAACTAATGTGTCGGACGTTTAATACCCGATGTCTAATTGCCTTTGTGATTAAAGGTGCGCGCGAGCGTAGCTATCCCGTAAGGAATCGCCCCAACTCAATCTCAAGGAGCATCCGAGAGGTTATTAGTCGGAAGATTGCTCACAGCCCGCTGGAGAGACGAAAGCCCGAGGTTATAGGTGACAATGGCCGACAATCGGTTTCTCTCAGCCCTAGTCAAATCAGTTTCCGCCTGAATCACATCCGTCTGAGTACCCACACCAGCTTGAAAGCGCAGTCTGGCCAAACGCAGAGCTTCCCTCGACTGCAAAACTCCCGCCTCTGAAGTTTCGATATTCTCAAAACTCGATTCCAAGCCAAAATAAGCTTGTTCCACTTCCCGACGCACTTGGTTGCGGAGTTGGTCAAATCGACTTTCAGCGATCGTAATATCAGCATCCCGCTGTCTCACCCTCGCGTTCGCCGCACCCCCGTCGAAGATACTCCAAGTCAGACTCGCCCGGATCGAATACCCGTCCGCCCACCCGCGAGTAGCATACGGGCTCGGGTTATCAGGGTCTTGTCCCAGTACGTTGTAACTACCCCCAACGCTCAGTTGAGGCAAACGCCCCGCCTGAATCGATCGCCTCTGCTGCTTGCTGATATCCCTCTGCACCAACTGCTGTTCCAACTCGGGGCGATTTTTAAAAGCCTGCACGATACTCTCTTCCAAAGACAGCCTCCAAGAGCCCGCTTGCTCTACGGGATCGGCCGCTGTCAAGTTCGCCGACTGGCTGACATTCAAAATTTCAGCCAGACGCCGCTGGGCAACTCGCTGATCGCGACGGGCCACTGACAGTTGTTGCTGTTCGTTAGCCAAATTTGCCTGAGCCTGTAACACAGCAAACCGGGTTCCCACCCCTGCCCGTTCCAGGGCTTCGGCATCCCGCAAACTTTGCTGGGCATTTCTCACCGAAGCTTGGCGGATGGCAACTTGTCCGTCCGCGTTTTGCAAGTTGTAGTAAGCCTCAGCAGTGTCGAAGCGGAGTTCCTCGGCTTGGCGTTCCACATCCAGTTCCCGAAGGCGCAACTGTTCCTCAGCAGCGCGGATGTTAGCGCGCCGTCTTCCGAACAAATCGATGTCATAGTTCAACTGCAAAGTGCTGTTGAGACTGTTGCTGCCGAAATTTGGGCCGGCTTGAAGGGCGGGCAGCCCGGTTCCGTTAGCCCTCTGGTTGAACTGGCGCTGCTGAGCCCGGACTCCGAGTTCTCCGCCGGCACTCACAGAACGGCTGGCGTCCATTTGAAAATTCAGGTCCGGATAAAGAGCAGCTTGCTGTTCGCGCAAAGCTGCTCTGCTTTGTTCCACTTGCTGTCCGGCGATTTGCAAAACTTGGCTGTTGCGGCGCGCGAGGTCGATCGCCTGCTGCAAGGTAATTGACTCAGTTTGCTCGATCCTGACATCCTCCGGGCTTGTCGGAAACAGCAGTGGATTAGGGTTGGGTTCCAGGGAAGCCGGAGGCTTGGTGTCTAGAATGCCCCTCGGAGGCACAGGGGGGAAACTTTCGTTGGGAGTGCCCCGGAGAATAGGTACCGGGGAACTGGGCACAAGAATATTGTTGGCAGGGTTCGGGGAAGGCTGCTGAACTTGTGTCGGTTCCAAACCTCTTAGTGGTGTGGAACCGCCCTGAGACAGAGTTGATGGGGAAGCCGGAGCAGCCTGTTGAGGCTTTGATGCTTGCTCGGGCTGGGTTCGAGTTGATGCGATATTCGCTCCCCCTTGCTGCTGAGACTCGGAGGTTTGAGGGTTAAGGGCGATCGACTGTTCGGCCTCTGATGCTGATTCTGCCGCTGTGTTCGAGGTCGATCGAACATTCTGCCCTAATTCGAGCTGATTGCTAAGGGCCAAACTGTCTTGAGATTGAGCCGGAGGCTGTGCTGAAGCACTCTGTGCGGCGTTGCCCAAAGTAATTGCAGCGCCCACTCCGACTACGATGATTTGACGAAAAACACGCATAATTTTTTAATTACTCTGCAATCCTAGAGACAATTTTAGAGGAAGATTGAGGTCTCAAGTTTCTAGTCTGTAGCCTGAACTCGACGGTTACAAGTCACAATTACCATACTCATCTTAACTTTTGAATGTTCGATTCAAAATTTAGAATTTAACTTCAGCATTTGCCAGACCGATCGCCGCCGAGATTAGTTCCTCTACTCCGCTAACCGGCAAAATCCGGGTTTTCAGCGAGCTGGCGAGCTGTTCGAGGGTCATGTCGTCTAGAAAACGCGGTTCCCCCTGTTTTAGCATCACCGACGGCAGCAGGATACCATCTCCCAAGTCTCGCCCCTGCAAAGCTTCGAGTAAATCTTGCCCGGTGAGCAAACCCGTGACAGTGATAGTTTGTCCCCAGTAGCGGCTGCACAGTGCTGCCATGTTGACGGACAAGCCGGGAATTTGATTTAGTTGTTGTACGATCGGCTCAAAAGCCTTTTCGACAGCATTCCCCACCACCCAAACTAACTTTCGCGCAGGCTCGACTTGCATCGGTTGCAGCTTCTCAAAAGCCGTTTCAAACTGCTGAATAAACTGGCGAATCGAACCCACACCGTTACCAATTTGGGGATAATCCTCATAATCAGCAGCCGACGGCAAATCCAAACCAGCGATTAAGAACCACTCATCAGCCAACCAAATGCAGCGCGATTTTGAATTCTTTTTCTTAGTTTTTCCGCCACCTTTTCCCTGACTCAAAACAGCTTGAATTTTCTGCACTTGCTCGATTACTTCCCGCGCTTTTTGGGCAGTTACAGCAATCAATTCATCTTCCTCTGGGCGAAAGCGAGTTAAACCAACCGGCACCACAGCTACCGATGCCACAGCCGGGATATTTCCGGTATGAAACTTTGCCAAATCCAACAAAGTGCGTTCCAAATGTTCGCCATCATTAATACCGGGACAAACAACAACTTGAGCGTGAATTTGCAACCGGCGCTCTTGAAACCATTTAATTTGTTCGATAATCTTCCCAGCCCGGAGATTTTTAAGCAACCGAATTCGCACGTCAGGTTCCGTAGCGTGTACCGAAACGTAAAGAGGAGAAAGCCGCATTTGTTCGATTCTGTCCCACTCTTTTTGAGTCAGATTGGTGAGAGTGAGATAGCTGCCGTAAAGAAAGCTGAGGCGGTAGTCATCATCTTTGAGATACAGAGTTTCGCGCTTTCCCGGAGGCTGCTGGTCGATAAAGCAAAAAGGGCAGCGGTTGTTGCACTGAATTAGTCCGTCGAAGAGGGCGCTTTCAAATTCCACTCCCAAGTCTTCGTCATACTCTTTTTCTATTTCTAACTTGTGAGTTTTGCCTTTGGCATCTAAAACTTCTAGTTCGAGAAATTCATCGGCGCACAGGAATTGATAGTCAATTAAATCGCGGGGTTTTTGGCCGTTGACAGCAATGATGGCGTCGCCGGCTTCAAATCCGATTTCGGCGGCGATGCTGTCGGGTAAGATCTTGGTAATTATGGCCGGACGTGTAGACAATTCGCTCATGATTATTAGTTATTTGTATGCTGAACGCTAACAAATAAATTTGCAATAGTTTGAACTAGGACTGACTGACCTCGTTGAGTGCTTCAATGATTTCATAATGTTTTACCGCAGGGAATGGGTCAGAGAAATGATGCAGCAGACAACGCCAGTCTTCCTAATCGGGTTTTGAGTTTCTAAAACTTAGGCTATTTTCTCGCCAACGATCGCAGCGATCGGCACCGCATAATGAATTTCATCGCCTCGAAAATGCGCGCCAATCCCCAGACTGTCAACACCAATATCTTCTCTAAAAAAATCTCGGATCTTATCCTCATCGCCGGGGTTTGGGAAAGAAGCAGCTAACTGCTGTTCCATCTCTAATTCTACCTTGTAAAAGGCTAAATGGATATTTTGAAGATTGGCATCGGCGGCTAATTTAGAAAACTCTTCCAAAGTCAAGGCGCGAGTATGAGACGGATCGCGAAGCTTCTCAATACAGTTGTAAGCATCAACTTTTTCCGGGGGCATCGCCACATCAGCAATCAAAATTCTACCGCCCCGACGGCACACGCGAACCATCTCCGAGAGCACGACATCCGGCTGTAAAAAATGATGGAAAGCGTAGCGACTCAAAACAATAGAAAAACTCTCATCGGGAAACGGTAGCGTCTCTATATCGCCTTGGTGCCACGAGAGATTAGTTAAGTTTTTTTGCTGTGCTAAACTCCGGGCTCGATCGAGCATTGCAGGTGTTAAATCGATGCCGGTAACGTGACTGGAAACCGCAGCAAAAGCACAAGCAACAATACCCGGGCCGCAAGCAACATCTAAAACTGTGTCGCTTTTGGATACCCTTGCCATCTTCATCAGTAAATCCAGAGACTCTTGATTGGTGTGGCCGTACAATTTGGAGAATGGCACAGCCTGACGGGTGAACTGGTCGATGATGGATTCCTGATGTGCGGTCATTTTTCTTGTTCCTTTTGATTGTTAAAGTTTTCGTCCTTCAGCATAGCCGATCGACTCTTCCCAATCTAATATATTTTTTCTGCACGCTGCCCTGCAATCTGCACCTCAAAAGTTATTCCAGAGCGGTGAGGCTGCCATCCGAGTTGCAGTGCTTGACGTATCCATTGCGCTACATCAGAGGGTATTACTGGAATTACTTTGTTAATTGAACCCCAACATTGAGGATGGGGGCAATCGGTGATAATAACTAATACCGAACCTGAATTTTCAGCGTGTTCGACAGCAACATGAAGCTTTCCGCAACCGTAATCTGCTTGCATATTACTAGCTTGTCTTCGGATGACCCAGATGAAATGCTCCCCATCAACTATGATTTTTCTTGTTCCTTTTTTCGGTATTGACATAGTTTGTTTCAACTGAAATATTTAAGCATTTTTAATAAGCCTTGATAAACAGGATTTTTGACTAACAAATATAGGTTTTGTTGCAGAGATTTTGCTCCTAACCCGGTTTGTGTGACTGGCGCAAAATCTCAGTTTCAAGCAACCTTAATCATGATATTAAACTGTGCTTTCTCAATCTTCCCGGTCAAATGAAAAAGCGGTAATGTTTGTCCGGTCATTGATTGCTGCCAAGATTGGTGAAAACTTGCTGCTCAACGTCATACTGCTTTGCATGGGCATATCATATCATGTCCGGTCGATTACCAGCGATCGAGACGGTTCGTAGTGCGGACTTTAGTCCGCACTACGAACTTGATGATGGTTATTTTAGTTTCCCACGATCGCATACCACAAACTCACCATCAGGCACAAACTCGCTAAATGCTGTGGCATCAAAGATTTAATCGATCGCTTGGCAATTTTTTGAGTCACAAATATTGTCACCAACAATGATACAATTAAAGTCAAGCCTTGCAAAAAACTAATCACCGCCGGATCGCCGACAAAACTCGGCAAATCATCTCTAATTTGTCCAAAAGTTGCAAAAGCTACCGGAATTACTCGCCCGCCTTCCTGCAAACCCAACCGCCAATAGTGAGCCAAACTACCGCCCCAAACTAGGGGTAAATAACCGTAAGCTAGGAAGACAAATGATAGGGGTTTGTAGGTGGTAAGTTGCACGGTTTCTGCTTGTCCCAATCGATAAATTGCCTGCATGATTCCATAGGCAATTAGGGGAATTAGCGGCGGGATAATTAACACTGCGAGCGACAGTCCTAAATGAGGTAAAAATTGCTCTAAATTGATGCCCAGTCCTAACAAATGATTTATTTCCGGTAAGCGATGGAGATAGATACCGCCTAATAATAGAAATAACAGGGCAACTTCATAGCTATGGGGAACGTGGGTTGTCCACAATTCGATGCCGGGGGGGCGCAAATTTAATTCTACCGATCGATGGGGACAAGCTTTCAAGCAAGTCATGCACAACACGCAATCTTTATTATCGGTTAATTGGGCTGGATGGGAATAAACCGGACATCCATTAGTAGTTAATCCTTCCCCCAAGCCGGGGCCGCCTTTGTAACATTGGTAGGTGCTGCATTGCGCCGCGCAGGTTCCTTGTTGGGCGCGAAGTTCGATAATTGAGAGTTTAGCAAATAATCCATTCATTCCCCCGATCGGGCATAAATAACGACACCAAAACCGCCTCTCGAAGATTAGGGAAAAAATTACCGCTCCGGCGGTGATGAGCAACAACAAACAACTGGATAAATAGGCGGTATTTTCTAAATTCCACAACTCTTCCCACAGAAATATCAGAGTAAATAGTCCAAATAGAAGCCAGCCACCCCATTTTTCTGCTTGTTGGCGCGGCCATTTATTGAGAGTTCGAGGGAAAAATTTCAGCGATAGTTTTTGGACGATTTCCCCATAAATCATAAAAGGGCAAAAAGCACACCACAATCGCCCGATGATGGGGAATAATAATAAAATTAACGGCCACCACCACGCCCAAAAGATATTTAGGGCAAAATTATGTTGTCGATCTTGGGGAGCAACAAACAGGATAATTACCACCAATGCAAAAACCCAGGTGGTAAACCAATAATTCACGCGATCGGGATACCAATCGCTCCGTAAAAATTGCCGAAATTTTGGATAAATATTTAATAAATTCAGCCGAAACTTTTGTTTCTTAGCTGCCTGGGCCCAAAACACTTCTTCCGTTAATACCTGACTCCCCTGTGCTTGAACTAAGGCGCGATCGACCATTCCCTGCAATTCCTGCAAGTTCCCTGGAAAATCGTAGGCTTGCAAGCGGCGAATTGCTTCCGGCGTGACTTGGGGCTTGACTAATTTCTTTTTGCGACCAATGATATTGAGATAATAGTTAACCTGTGCTTCTAAATCTGTTTTTCGCACCCGCAAGGAGGGGACTTTAATCTTGTGTTGTGTCAGCTTATCTAGCTTGGGCTGCACAGTTTCTGAGATTAAAATTATCCGGGCCTTACTAGGACGCGGTGGTCGCGGTATTTGTCCTTCCTTGACAACTGGCGTATAGGTTCCCTCGGTTAATAATTGCTGAATTTGGGGGCATAATTGAGCGGGTAATTCTTGCACGTCATTTAAAATTAACGTCCCTTCTCCCAACCATTCCAACAGCCCCGGTTTGCCGCCCAACCGCCCGAATAATTCTGCTCCATTGCTCTGAATTAAAGCACTTTTAATCTGAATAATTGGCTCGTTGCGGCGATGGGAACCGAAATGAATTAAAGCAGCTAAATTATCCTTTTCTAAACCAGGTTCGCCAGAGATTAATACCGATCGGCTGTCACTCGATGCCGTGCGAATTTGTTGGCGCAATTTCACTGCATAACGACTATTGCCAATAACTCCCCGTCTCGCCCTAGGTACTAGATAGCTGCGGAGGGCATTTTGACGCTCTCGTTCGTAGGCAATTTCTGCTTCTAGCTGCTCTAATTTCGCCGCCAAACGTTGAGCGTAGGCTTCGGCGATCCGTGGATATCTTTCTAGCAAACCACGCCAGCGATCGGCACTAATGACCCAAAATTGACATTCTGTCCGAGTTATAATTCGACTATCGGCAGGTTGCGATCGCTGCAGGGCAGATAAATTCACGATCGCCCCCGGTAACAAACTACTCGCCCACATTAATCCCGGTTGTTTGCGGCGGTAGCGATCTGCTTGTCCCCGTTCTAAAATATAGAGATTAGTGACAGGCGTATCTTCAATTACCACTCGAAATCCAGCGGGAAAAGTGGCCATTTCCATTTCACGCGCGATCGCCTCTAAAATCTCGCGGGATAATATGCCTAATTCGGTACTCTCTTCGAGCCAGTTAACTAATGTTTCGGTAGACATCGCTTAGCGTCGGCGAAAGCCGAATCGTGGTAGTTGGTGTAGAATATAACAGATTCCAAGTTTATGAAGCACACCCCAGAAACCCGGTTTCTCTGTACCAATAGCTGAAAACTGCTGTATATTATAGTGCCAGAAATCCTCATCATAATTCCAAGTTAACCTCAGCCATTGTTGAGTTCCATCAACGAGAGTTTTTCGTTTGAGTAGATCCACTTTTCAAAATTCACTTTACAGCGTCCCCACTCCTTATCTGTCATTGCAAACCAATCAGTATCCCTATTTCTGCCACGCACAATCATATGTTGTCGGAAACGCCCTTCATAGAGAAATCCCATTCTGGCGGCTGTAGTTCGGCTAGCATGATTAAGTGCATCGCATTTCCACTCAACTCTACGGTATGAATGACCGTCGAAAAGATGCTGAAGTAATAAAAACTGTGACTCTGTATTAACTTTACTTTTATGTACTGCAGGGCTAAACCACACATGACCGATTTCTGCTCGACTGTGATTGGGAACGATCGCTTGTAATGCGACAATCCCCACTTGAGTATTACTGGAGTTTTCAAAGACGGTCCAAGTCAAAGGCTCGGACTTACCAATCATTTCTGTTTCCATCCAGTATTGCATGGCAGAGGGACTTTCAAACGGACCATAGAACAGATAGTGCCACACCGCTTGCTTTTCAGGAGTGCCATGCGAGATCGAATAGAGTTCACCTACATCTCTTGTGGGAACGAGGGGCTTCAGCGTGACCAATTGACCCTTGAGTTGGATATATTCTGGTCGTTGCCAATTCTGTTGCTGCATAATTTTTTATCGTCGATTTACAGCATTTCTTAGCAAGAATTTACTGCTCAATTATAGAGTACAATGAAACTGTCTAAACGCAAAGGTTAGTAGTTGCCAATAACCTACGCATGACTTCCGCAAGCAGAATTAACTTTCAAGTTGCCAATTGACAGGTTGCCAATCAAATCCACCCCGATCGCGCGCGCGCAAATGTCCGATACCCGGATAGGGAAAATGATAGGCAAACATTAACGTGCGATCGCCTGCAATTTTTTCCAGTACGGCTTGGCGGGTAGTTGCAGCCATCTCTCGATCGGCATCAAAAATCGGTTTCCAGCTTGGATTCCACAGGTTAATTGTATGAATGTGAACCGTATCGGCCGTATGCACCATGACGGCATTTCCCGATGCAATTCTAATCGCAACGTGACCGGGCGTGTGACCGTAGGCAGGAATGGCTGTAAATCCCGGCAAAAACTCTTGGTTAACATCGAATTGAGTGACGCGATCGCGAATCAAACCTAACTGGGTTTTAGCAATCTCAATCATCTGCTGTTTCATCTCGGCAGGCCCCCCAAAATTGGGTAAATCCACCGAATTACCCGTCCAAAAATTCCACTCTTGTTTGCTGATGAAATAGCGGGCATTGGGAAACGTCAACCCGCTTTTCCCATTCAAACCACCCACATGATCTCCGTGCGCGTGAGTCAAAATCACCGCAGTAATATCGCTCGGTTTAATCTGTGCCTGCTGCAAGTTTTCTATCAGCTTGCCAACAGTTGCTCCATTTAACAAGCCGCTGCCTGTATCGATTAAGACTTTGTTCGCCCCGGTATCCACCAATAAAACATTACAATCTGCTGACAGCGTTTCCCCTTGAAAACCCTGTTTTAAAACCTCTTGCAACTCTTCTGGTTTGGCATTGCCGGCAAAGAGTGCTGCCGGGACGCTCAACGTTCCGTCGCTAATCGAAATCAGGTTGAAGTTTCCCAACTTAAATCGATAGATGCCAGCATTGCCGGGCATCGCGCGCGGAGGGGTTTGTGCCAGCAAACGGCCGGCGGTGGGTAGGGCGAAGGAAGTGGCGATCGCCCCTGTCAGAAAGGTTCTACGAGAAATAGGCATTGTTCCAAATACTCTTGAATATTAATCACAGATTGTCGTGCATCAGGTATTTTACGATCTGCCAGATTGACAGTCAATACGGCTTAAGCTCAACGATATATACTTTGGATCGAAACAACGCTACGAGGCTTGTGTAATTCGTCACCCAAATTCAGCATCCGGTTGCGCTCTAACAAAACCTCAATTCGTCGATCGGGTGGCCCATCTAAAATCAGATAACGTAATTTTCGATGGATTTCTAAAGCACTAATTAATGCTAGTTTTCCCCCCTCATTAATTCCATTTTTTGCCAGATTTAGCTTAAATAAAGTTTGGTTGTCTCTCAGGAAATTCGCGATCGCGCTTGCACCGATATCTCCAATCTGATTGGGCAGTGCCTTTAACACTTGTGTAGAAGGACTGTAACCTAAATCCAGATTGCCGATCGCGGGGTGAGTTTGCAGTGCTGCTAATAATTCCTCACAACCCTCTACCCCAATGCCATTGCTAGCCAATCCTAAATCAATCGCTGTTTTATTTTCTGCCAATCCACCTGCTAAAACTGTAACACCTCGATCGCCCAAATGATTGACATTAAGAAATAAGCCAGTAATTACAGGATTCTCAGCTAAAAGAGCGGCCAGTAAAGCAGCCTGGTTTGCTTGAATTTGATTGCCGCCCAAGTATAGCCGTTCAACAGTACGATTGGTGTAAGTCAAAATCTCTAAAATGGCGGCCAATCCCTCATCTCCTATTTGGGTATTGACCAAATCCAGCGTGCGGATGCTTGTATTGTGACGCAACATTTCCGCTAGATAATATCCACCTGCTACGCCGATCGGATTGCGTTTTAACCACAACCCAGTTACAGATTGATTCTGCGCCAGCGCTGTGGCAAGTGCCGCAATACCTGTGGATGAAATCGCATTGCAACCTAAATAGACAATCTCTAAACGGTTGTTGCGTTGAATCAATCGCGCCACATCTTTAGCACCACGATCGCCAATACCATTAGTTCCCAGTAATAAGCTAGCGATCGCATTATTGTTTGCCAATACTTCAGTTACTAAATGACATCCCATTGCACCTAAACCTTGCTTGCACAAATCGAGTCGTCCATCGGGCATGACTGTGCCGCGCGGGAAGACTATTTTTTGAGCTATCGACCCATCGGTTTGCAGGTAATCAATTAAGGATTTTAGCTCGATTACCACCTCGGGAGAAGACTCTATAGGATTGGGTAACGGACAGTGAAGATCGGTATTTACCATCATTTGCTACCAGGGAGAGGGGGCATAGTCTTTAAGAAAATGACCGTAAATGGGAGGATCGGGGTTTTCAATACCTTGAACGATTGGATCGTAAATTCTTGCCATCCCATCGATCGCATCTAATGGCGTGTAAAATCCTTGTTCTTCTTGAATTCGTATTTTCTTAGGATAAGGATTTTCATTGGTAATCCAACCCGTATCGACACTGTTCATGAAAATATTAGATCGGGCACAATCAACCGCCGAGGTTCGCGTCATCATATTCAAAGCTGCTTTTGCCATATTGGTATGGGGATGATAAGGTGTTTTACTGGATCGGTTGAATTGTCCTTCCATTGCCGAAACGTTGATGATAAAGCGTCTGGTAAAGGATGAACGAAGTAGTAATGGTTTGAGTTGGCTGTTGAGAATGAAGGGTGCGATCGCGTTTACCAAATGTACTTCAAGTAACTCGATCGTGTTTACCTCATCGAGTTTTAGCAACCAGCTATTTTCCGGGCGAAGATCCAGTTGTTGTCCGTCAGCATCGAAGCGATCGCGCGGGAAGTAATCCGCGATCGCACCCGGTACACTATCTTTGTAATTGAGTTGACTTTCGAGTAAAAAAGATTGCTGTCGGGGAGATTTTCCCTTTAATGTATTGCCATCGAGCGAGATTAATGCTTGCGCGTTTTTGCTGAGTATTTGTGATGCTTCTCGTTCTCGATCTAAGAGATGCTGATAAAATGCCAACGGACGCTTGATAGTTTGAGCAGCATTGTTGATGATAATATCCAGAGCGGATTCAGTATCGAGTAAATCCCGGACAAATGTTTCCACTGCTGGAATATTTCGCAGATCGAGTCCGCGAATTTGCAGGCGATCGCGCCATTGCTCGAAATCGGGTTCTCGACTGTAGCGATCGGCACAGTCATGGGGGAATCTTGTGGTGAGAATCACCTTAGCACCATCTCGCAACAGCCGCAATACCATCTGATAGCCAATCTTGATCCGTCCGCCTGTCACTAATGCAGTTCGCCCAACTAAATCGGTTCGCTGTTGTCGTTTTTGGTAATTGAATTGGGCGCATTTTGGGCAGAGTAAATGATAAAAAAAATGAATTTGCGTGTAGGGTGTTTTGCAAATGTAACAAAGGATCGGCTTGTGCAAATGCTGCGATCGAGTTGTTGATTCTGGTAACGCAGGGAATGGCTGTTGTTGGTGCTGGTGCTGCACCATGACGGTTGATGCTTTGACTTGGCGATCTTCAATTTGTCGTTGTTGTTGTTGAGTTTGACGCCAACCTTTGCGTCCCTGTTTGTAGATTTTGGCAATCAAACTTTTGAAGCGATCGTGTTTGGCAATGACCGCTGGATCTTCGGAAATTTGTTGCAGAACATTGAGGCAGATTTCTAATTGGTCTGGTGGGATATTCATCTGAATTATATGCCCCAAAAAGGTGGGACTGAGGGAGACTCGAACTCCCAACCTCTGCGATGCAGTCGCAGCGCTCTTCCAATTGAGCTACCAATCCCAAAGCTTAGAAATCGATTATATTTTATCATACTACATTATGGACGATAGCTGTCTAACGGCAAAGGTTAGTAGCGGCAGATAACCTTTGCATGACTTCCACAAGCAGGATTAACTTTCAAATTGCCAGTTGACGGGTTGCCAATCAAATCCGCCCCGATCGCGCGATCGCAAATGTCCGATACCCGGATACGCAAAATGATAGGCAAACATTAATGTGCGATCGCCTGCAATTTTTTCTAATACGGCTTGGCGGTAGTTGCAGCCATCTCTCGATCGGCATCACAACTTAGCTTCCAGTGTGGGTTCCATAAATTAATCGTATTAATGCGAACCGTAACTGAGTCATTAAGTTGATTAGATCAGTTCACCATCTTTAATCTTGCTCTCATTTTCAATAGACTCAAAAAATTGCGAAATCTGTTCAGTATATCTGATGTGATAAACACTTTTGCTACTTCGCGCCCGATCGATACATTCGCGATATCTTGGAGTCAAATATTATTTGTGACACAACCAAAGCACGCAGTAACCGATCGTGGAACCCTTGAATATTGGACTATTTTCTGGCCAGCCTTCGGGCGGATTAAAGTAACCCGAGTTCATTCGTTTAGTCATCAACCAGAAATGGACGTATAGCGGTAGATCGACATAAACCAGAGTATCCGCCTTATCAAGTCGCAGCCAGACGGTTTCCATGCAACCAAACCCGTCAAAACTCCATCTGTCAGTCTGCCAAATTTTCTGATGGGCGCGCTTCTAGTCTTCCTGTGACACCTCAACGCCGCCCGATCGATATTTAATCTTGTCCAAGACGTAAAGCGGCAACCCAGTGATGTCTGATAATCTCTTGCTGAGAGTTGATTTACCGCCTCCAGCGTTGCCAAATACTGCTACTTTTTTCACAGCCACTCTCCTTTTAGCGTTACCGAAATTAATAGGATACAAGCCCCATCCTTAGTTGACGGCTTTTCTATACTACAATAATTACTTCAGTTGACAGTTGACAGTTGATAGCGACATCTAGCAGGAAGGAAGAGGATTGGAGTAATGAATAGTCTTCTTTTAATTTCTCCCGATCGGGGAGAGGCTTTAAACCAATTCTTTCTGGTAAAGTTTTTCCACGTCAATGATAGTTTTAGAGTTTAAGGCTAAGGCAAAAACAACTCAATACGCTGCAGACGAAGCGATTAAAACCGCTCAGTTTGTCCGCCACAAATGTGTCCGTTTTTGGATGGGCAACCGAGGTGTGGAACAAAAAGATATGTATCGTCACAATACAGCGTTGAGAGCCGAATATCCCTTTGTCAAAGCCTTAAACTCTCATGCTTCTCAAGTGGCAGATCGGAGGGCATATATAGGGCAAAAAAGTGTGAGTAAGGTGCTAGGGCGAGCGATTGCTTTCTTACCCATTACCGGACATACTTCACTGCCCTTGAGAAGGGCTATAATTAGGTTCAAGTTAGTCGTGTTTTAGATATTTCTCAGCCCCCCACCTGCGATCGCCGTTAAAATGGCCACGCCAAATGCCAGCCGATACCACACAAACACCCAAGTGTTTTGAGTTTGCAGGAACTTGAGCAGCCACGCGATCGACAAATAAGAAAACACAAATGCCGAAATTGTTCCCACTATCAAAGCTGCAACTCCAGCATCGCTGATTCCTTCTCCTAAAGCACCCTTCAATTCCACTAATCCAGCCAGAGTAATTGCCGGAATTCCCAATAAAAAAGAAAATCGCGCGGCGGCGGATCTTTCCAATCCCATGAACAATCCTGCAGTGAGAGTGGAACCCGATCGCGAACACCCCGGAATCAAGGCTATTGCTTGAGCTAATCCCATAAAAATGCCGTCTGACACAGTTAACTTTTCATAAGTGCGATTGCGCTTGCCAGTTTTTTCTGCTATTGCTAACAGCAGCGACATGACGATCGAAGCAATGGCGATGCTGGCCAAACTCCTGAGCGGCGAGTGATCGAAGTCGGGAAGCAATGCCTTGATTAGCAGCCCAAAAAAGAGTATAGGTATTGTTCCCAAAACAATTCCCAGGGCTATTTGAAACTCTTGCGATTTGTAGTCGCGTTGCATCACGGCATCTGCAGCACCCAAAGTTATAGTTGTCAAGTCTTTCCAGAAATACCAAAGCACTGCCACAATGCTGCCCAACTGAATTACAGCAGTATAAGCAACCCCCGGATCGCCCCATCCTAGGGCGATCGGCACTACCTTTAAATGAGCGGTACTGCTGATGGGCAAAAACTCGGTTAATCCTTGTACAATTCCTAAAACAATCGCCTGCAACAGATTGATTTGAGCGGGCCCGGAAACATCAGCAGCGGGCGTTTGGGCGAGGAGTGTGTCAAGCAAAGCTATCATTAGTGATTAGTTCCCAGTTGTCAGTTTCTAATTATCAATTGGATTTAACATCTTGCATCATTCTCAGAAGCTAGAAGCTCAGCGTGCAACAAATAAATTTTATTGTGGCGCGGACACTTTCACCCCACTCCTGAAAAGCCGATCGCAAATAGTGTTCTTGGATCAGTAGAATCACCGTGCCGAGCGCTACAACAAGCAAATTATCATAGTCTATCCGAAACTACGTTAACCTACTCAGGAACATTTGCATACAGTTGCTGATACAATTAGGAAAGTTTTTGCATTTGATTTCGCTTTCCTTACAGCAACTGCCAACAACCTATGATATTTCCTGAGAACAAAAATTCACTTGTTACTCCTGCTTCTGGCCTGGGCTTGCTGAAGCGAATCTTGTCAGCCTGTGTTTTAACAGTGGCGATCGCACTTAGCTTGATACTGCTAACCGGCACGCCACCAGCCTTCGCAACTCTCACAGACGATCGCTTCGACGGCACTATTTATGCCCTCTACGCCGGTAACGGTTCCCTAGTTCCTCCTAAAGTCAAGCTTGCAGATTCTTTCAAACGCCATAAACCCGTATTATTAGTGTTTTACACTGACGACAGCAGCGACTCCAAGCAATATGCGATCGTCGTCTCTCAACTTCAGGAATTTTACGGCCGCGAAGCGGATTTTATGCCGATAACAGTTGACTCTTTGCCTCCCCAACCCTCACCGGAACTCACCGAACCGAGCCATTATTACGAAGGTTTCGTACCTCAAACTCTCATCCTGGATCAATCCGGAAAAGTTGTTTTTAATGAGAAAGGACAAATACCATTTGAACAGGTAGATGATGCTTTTCGGAAAGTATTTGATTTGCTGCCCCGTGAAAAATCAATCCCGCTAAAACGCCGCGTTGTCAACGAACTTAATGTCGAATTATCGAAGTAAAATGTTGCAATAAGTAAGCTAATCTCAACAAACGAAATAGTCGCGAGACCCGACTTATTGAACAAGTCAGGTCTCGATTAGCTCTCCAACCAATTTACTATCAAAAATGAAGTCAGGAATCAAAATATTATTAATCGCGGTTGTGACGGTATTTTTAGTTTTAGAAACTGCCGGAGTTGGGCGATCGATAATTAGCGCTTTTCCTGACAGCAGTTCCCGCAAACCTTTAGCTTTAAATAAATATACAGGCGTCGCCTATCTCGATTCGGCCTCCTGTACTGGTTCGCTGCTAACGGGAGGGTTGTACGTTCTCACGGCGGCCCACTGTCTGAATGAAGGCGGAGTTAAGGTTCCTGCTGAAACGGCAATTAAAGCAATTTTTAAATGGCCTAGGGGTGAAGTTAGCATCCCCGTTAGCAAATATTATATCCATCCGGGCTGGACTGGTTACGAAGCGGAAGTTGGCAACGATATTGCTATTTTAAAGCTGAAAAGGATCGCGCCGCCAAGGATCGAACAGTACGAGATAAATAGAAACAAAAATGAAGTGGGTAAAGTATTGACAAAAGTTGGATACGGGTATATAGGTTTAGGTGTAAAGGGACAAGATGAAAATTCTAATTCTGAGGCGAAAAGATATAGCGGACAGAATCGGTATGATGCTTTAATTGATGTTTTGAAAGATGCTACAGAATCAGATATGTCGGAATTGGTTTTGGGAAGTCAATTAATCTTTGATTTTGACGCGGGAACTAGCGAACACGATGCTTTGGGGAGGCATTTTCCGAGATTGCGCGATCGCGGTTTGGGGAAAAATGAGATAGCTACGGCTAGCGGAGATTCCGGCGGGCCTTCGTTTGTTGACGGAAAGATTGCGGGGATTAGTTCTTGGGGTTATAGCGATCGAGGATTTTTCAAAACAAACATCAGCGATTTTGATAAAATTGACGATAATGGCAGTTTTGGAGAAATTTCCGGCGACACGCGGGTATCATTTTATGCAAGTTGGATCGATCGGGTGACAAAAAATCCTTGATAGGGTTTTGGGTTAATTGTGGCTGACTTTTGAGGATATTAAGAGGAATAGGCATCAAAATCAAAGAAGGCAGGTTTTTTGCTGTTTGTGGGGGTTCGGAAGTATGCTCGCAAAACAACCGGCTTTCTGAGTGCGATCGTTGATCTTCCCATCCCGCTTCTGTTTCAAGCCCTAGATAGGAATTTAGGCATTTTCCGGCAAAGTGGTCTGTTTACAAAATAGCTCGCGAAACGTTTCAATCCCTGATAGGGTTTTAGGCATTTTCCGGCTCTTTTGGGATATTCCAGGCATACTTAATGCCTCGGTTTCAATCCCTGATAGGGTTTTAGGCATTTTCCGGCGTCACCGTTGCGTTTGTAGATTGGATATCGGTTTGTTTCAATCCCTGATAGGGTTTTAGGCATTTTCCGGCTTGATTACGCCGCCCAAACTCTTAATTTGCTGTTTCAATCCCTGATAGGGTTTTAGGCATTTTCCGGCATTCAATCGAGTTTTTACTTCGGAGTGCATCGACGCGTTTCAATCCCTGATAGGGTTTTAGGCATTTTCCGGCCTTCTTGCTATATTGGATTCGCACTAGACAGAAAGTTTCAATCCCTGATAGGGTTTTAGGCATTTTCCGGCCTGTTGCGAACAGCATTGCCCCAAATCCGATCGCCACTTGTTTCAATCCCTGATAGGGTTTTAGGCATTTTCCGGCGTCGGCCAGTGGAGTAGTAGTCAATCCGCCTTAGCCGGTTTCAATCCCTGATAGGGTTTTAGGCATTTTCCGGCTCACCAGGGCCCACAGCCTAGTAGCTCGGTCAACTAGTTTCAATCCCTGATAGGGTTTTAGGCATTTTCCGGCTTACGGATACATCGAGATTCCCTGGTGGCTCCCGTTTCAATCCCTGATAGGGTTTTAGGCATTTTCCGGCATAGCACTCAATGGGTAGACGTGAAGGCTATGCGTTTCAATCCCTTATAGGGTTTTAGGCATTTTCCGGCTGATTTGGGAATTTATGACTTGCATAAAGGTGAGGAAGTTTCAATCCCTGATAGGGTTTTAGGCATTTTCCGGCTGGAGCTACAAAGAAGGAGTCGTAGAGCCGGGTAAAGTTTCAATCCCTGATAGGGTTTTAGGCATTTTCCGGCCAGCAGTCAAAGGCCGCCGCAGTAATGAAACGTCCGGGTTTCAATCCCTGATAGGGTTTTAGGCATTTTCCGGCCCGAAGGGAAAAGGTATTCAAGTCTTTTGAGAGCTTCAGTTTCAATCCCTGATAGGGTTTTAGGCATTTTCCGGCTAAATGAATAATAGTAGTATAAACAATCAAGCCAAAGTTTCAATCCCTGATAGGGTTTTAGGCATTTTCCGGCTTTAAATCAACAAAAAGCAGCATTGGCTCATCAGGTTTCAATCCCTGATAGGGTTTTAGGCATTTTCCGGCTTAAAGTCTGAATAAGTCTTAAGAGTCTTAGAGTTTTGCGTTTCAATCCCTGATAGGGTTTTAGGCATTTTCCGGCCTGTTCCTCCACGTACCCAGATTTTTGTACCGTCATCGTTTCAATCCCTGATAGGGTTTTAGGCATTTTCCGGCTTACAGGGCGGATGTTGTCGGCTGCTGTTTCGCCGTTTCAATCCCTGATAGGGTTTTAGGCATTTTCCGGCGCAATTGGCGCGGGTTTTGCAGCAAAAGATATTTTGTTTCAATCCCTGATAGGGTTTTAGGCATTTTCCGGCGATTGGGAACAGGTGAAGACGAAGATGGCGACGAGTTTCAATCCCTGATAGGGTTTTAGGCATTTTCCGGCTGCGGCTTCGACCGTACTTGTGTCGGAAAGCAATATGTTTCAATCCCTGATAGGGTTTTAGGCATTTTCCGGCGGCAGCGTACTGCAAGGCGGCGCGGCTACCCTCAAGTTTCAATCCCTGATAGGGTTTTAGGCATTTTCCGGCCGGTGAAATATCCGGGCGGTGCTCCCGCTTCGAGTTTCAATCCCTGATAGGGTTTTAGGCATTTTCCGGCAGTGCTTCCGCTTAGGGAAGAGAAAGTCTAAGCCGTTTCAATCCCTGATAGGGTTTTAGGCATTTTCCGGCTGAATTAAATGGCACTTAATCAAAGTACAGCGTTGTTTCAATCCCTGATAGGGTTTTAGGCATTTTCCGGCTAATTTGTCCGGTCTTTTAGGTGGGGTTTGCGTTTCAATCCCTGATAGGGTTTTAGGCATTTTCCGGCACGATATAAGCAAGTCTTAAACGGTACAGTCTCGTTTCAATCCCTGATAGGGTTTTAGGCATTTTCCGGCACGACGATTGGCATTTGGGATTTACTGATTCTAGCAATCGTTTCAATCCCTGATAGGGTTTTAGGCATTTTCCGGCCAACGATTAACATTACAGCGGCCGGAAACATTACGTTTCAATCCCTGATAGGGTTTTAGGCATTTTCCGGCTGGACGCGCACAGATTATGAATTAGAACACTCTGTGGTTTCAATCCCTGATAGGGTTTTAGGCATTTTCCGGCGCCCAACAGTGAATCGCAATCACAAATTATAATGCGTTTCAATCCCTGATAGGGTTTTAGGCATTTTCCGGCTACAGGCATGGTAAAAACCCTTACCTGCAACTTAGCGTTTCAATCCCTGATAGGGTTTTAGGCATTTTCCGGCGTTCGGCACGAACCTAGAAAACTAAATAGTATGGGCGTTTCAATCCCTGATAGGGTTTTAGGCATTTTCCGGCTACAGCTTGCCGTGTTTGGGATATTCATGGTAGATTGGTTTCAATCCCTGATAGGGTTTTAGGCATTTTCCGGCTGGGTTTGTGGGAAAAAGGAAAACCCGCTAGCTCGTTTCAATCCCTGATAGGGTTTTAGGCATTTTCCGGCGTGGTGGCTCCCCAGCCACTTACGGCCTTTCCCAGTTTCAATCCCTGATAGGGTTTTAGGCATTTTCCGGCGTAGTTTGACTATTCACGGAAGCGACGGCAGTTTGTTTCAATCCCTGATAGGGTTTTAGGCATTTTCCGGCTTGTCTGAGTGGTGCACCGCTTAGGTTGTGGTTGTTTCAATCCCTGATAGGGTTTTAGGCATTTTCCGGCCCTCACTTCGACTTCGGACGCGCCCTCACCTTCGATGTTTCAATCCCTGATAGGGTTTTAGGCATTTTCCGGCTTACAGAAGCGTGTATACGCTTGGGCTTAGGCGATGTTTCAATCCCTGATAGGGTTTTAGGCATTTTCCGGCCCACAGTTCGATCGCTTCTACAATTGCAGCGCTTCTAGTTTCAATCCCTGATAGGGTTTTAGGCATTTTCCGGCAATTATTCTACCGGGGTGGTGTCCGTAGCTCGGGTTTCAATCCCTGATAGGGTTTTAGGCATTTTCCGGCCAAATTCGCATATCAGAACCGAAAGAGGGCGAAGTTTCAATCCCTGATAGGGTTTTAGGCATTTTCCGGCCCGTCATAATTTTTTATGGGTAGTTTGTCCACTAGTTTCAATCCCTGATAGGGTTTTAGGCATTTTCCGGCATGATTTGGAGGAGCATATTCTTCGTAGAGAAAAGTTTCAATCCCTGATAGGGTTTTAGGCATTTTCCGGCCAGTAATAAGAGAATTCATCAGCCAATTAAACGGGTTTCAATCCCTGATAGGGTTTTAGGCATTTTCCGGCGAAACCGCGCGGAGACAAGGCGATGATTCAAAAAATAGTTTCAATCCCTGATAGGGTTTTAGGCATTTTCCGGCAAAACAGTTTTGCCTACAATCAGTCGTATACCACTAGTTTCAATCCCTGATAGGGTTTTAGGCATTTTCCGGCCCGGGAGAGACCGGCAGCTATTTACTCAATCAAAGTTTCAATCCCTGATAGGGTTTTAGGCATTTTCCGGCTAAATTATGAAGAAACCCAACGATTTGATTTTCGTTTCAATCCCTGATAGGGTTTTAGGCATTTTCCGGCTGCGTTTCGGTTTCGTTTTCAATCTCGTAAAGCCCGTGTTTCAATCCCTGATAGGGTTTTAGGCATTTTCCGGCAATATTAGAAATAATGCAAAATCCCCCCTATTTAGGTTTCAATCCCTGATAGGGTTTTAGGCATTTTCCGGCCAACTTATGATATAGTCTCGAATTTCAAAAATTTGGTTTCAATCCCTGATAGGGTTTTAGGCATTTTCCGGCATCCGCAGCTTTTTGAAGATAATATGCGGAATTCGTTTCAATCCCTGATAGGGTTTTAGGCATTTTCCGGCTTGGTCAGTTCTATTGGTTCTCAATCCACTGCTGTTTCAATCCCTGATAGGGTTTTAGGCATTTTCCGGCGCAATGTCGCAGAATTTAGGTTCACCCTCAACATAAAGTTTCAATCCCTGATAGGGTTTTAGGCATTTTCCGGCAATCGGGGTGATTGATGATGGTAAAAATCTTGTCTCGTTTCAATCCCTGATAGGGTTTTAGGCATTTTCCGGCTCATCTTTAAGCTGTTTAAATTTTGTGCCAGAGACGTTTCAATCCCTGATAGGGTTTTAGGCATTTTCCGGCCGCCGCATCTATTCCACCACCACTAGGATTTTCGCCCCGGTTTCAATCCCTGATAGGGTTTTAGGCATTTTCCGGCTTTAATGAATGCTGGATGATTGGCGATCGATCTGAAGTTTCAATCCCTGATAGGGTTTTAGGCATTTTCCGGCAAATCCGACTTAAGAATGGTTGGACTTTGAAAGAGTTTCAATCCCTGATAGGGTTTTAGGCATTTTCCGGCAGAAGGCACGAGAGGAAGAGGCAGAAGGCAGCAGTTTCAATCCCTGATAGGGTTTTAGGCATTTTCCGGCCAATTATCAAAAAGCAGTTGCTAGAAAAATTGCCACGTTTCAATCCCTGATAGGGTTTTAGGCATTTTCCGGCTCTACCGCTACCTATGCTGATATTGATTTTGTGATTGTTTCAATCCCTGATAGGGTTTTAGGCATTTTCCGGCTCAGTTCTTCGTAATATGGATTGAATAGCAATGTGAGTTTCAATCCCTGATAGGGTTTTAGGCATTTTCCGGCTAGTTAAAGGAAGAAGCGGAGCAGGTATTTTATGTTTCAATCCCTGATAGGGTTTTAGGCATTTTCCGGCTGGCAAAGTCTAGGGCTACCTGAGTGCGCGCTTCGTTTCAATCCCTGATAGGGTTTTAGGCATTTTCCGGCGATAATCCCAGAACGTGTGCCAAATTTGATTTGTTTCAATCCCTGATAGGGTTTTAGGCATTTTCCGGCCGAGCGTGGGCTGCATTGGAATGGAGCATAAGTTTCAATCCCTGATAGGGTTTTAGGCATTTTCCGGCTCAATGCCGGCTGCGGTATCTAAGCAAGAAAAGTTTCAATCCCTGATAGGGTTTTAGGCATTTTCCGGCAGGTAAGGTTTTGCTCGATAGGGGGATAAGGGGGGGTTTCAATCCCTGATAGGGTTTTAGGCATTTTCCGGCCTGTGCTTTTGGAATCGCCCTCCGTATGAGGTCTTGTTTCAATCCCTGATAGGGTTTTAGGCATTTTCCGGCTTGGCTTACACTTGGCTTACACCGTCTTACACTGGTTTCAATCCCTGATAGGGTTTTAGGCATTTTCCGGCTCTGGCAAAGACCATCTAAATCAGTACCTAAAGGGTTTCAATCCCTGATAGGGTTTTAGGCATTTTCCGGCCATATCGTCACTTCCCACAAGTTGATGAGTACCTTGTTTCAATCCCTGATAGGGTTTTAGGCATTTTCCGGCTCAGTAAATTTGAAAGGAAAATTGCCGAAGAAGTAGTTTCAATCCCTGATAGGGTTTTAGGCATTTTCCGGCGTTACACTCTAACCGCCTTATCAGAAGCGTCTTGTTTCAATCCCTGATAGGGTTTTAGGCATTTTCCGGCCCAAACCGGAATCCACAAATTTGGGTTGTTGAGATTGTTTCAATCCCTGATAGGGTTTTAGGCATTTTCCGGCGTCGGCGTGGAGATTGTCTACTTTTATGTGTAGATGTTTCAATCCCTGATAGGGTTTTAGGCATTTTCCGGCCAAGTTGTTACTACTTAATATTATCACAGGTGCGTTTCAATCCCTGATAGGGTTTTAGGCATTTTCCGGCAATATCATGCAAAACTCGTGCAGTACGCCCCAATGTTTCAATCCCTGATAGGGTTTTAGGCATTTTCCGGCGTTTAGCTGTTGACTAAGAGCTGCTATAGCAGTCGTTTCAATCCCTGATAGGGTTTTAGGCATTTTCCGGCCTATTTTTTGTTTAGTGATAGCAAAAGTGATAGCAAGTTTCAATCCCTGATAGGGTTTTAGGCATTTTCCGGCTTAAATTAATCCCTAGTAGGGTTTTACATAACATGTTTCAATCCCTGATAGGGTTTTAGGCATTTTCCGGCGATCTGGTTTGCGATCGGCAAAATCATCGGGCTTGTTTCAATCCCTGATAGGGTTTTAGGCATTTTCCGGCCTGTAACCACTTAAGCTTAAAAGGGTCATCAGGGTGAGGTTTCAATCCCTGATAGGGTTTTAGGCATTTTCCGGCACGTTTGCCCTGACTGTGATATCTCTATGACTTTGTTTCAATCCCTGATAGGGTTTTAGGCATTTTCCGGCGCGTTCGATTAATCTGGCTTGCAATTCAGTCCACGTGTTTCAATCCCTGATAGGGTTTTAGGCATTTTCCGGCCCAGAACAGGTAGCGGTACCGCTTCATTCCAAGTTTCAATCCCTGATAGGGTTTTAGGCATTTTCCGGCCTTGCTCCTACTGCGCGACCTACACGATCGACCTTGTTTCAATCCCTGATAGGGTTTTAGGCATTTTCCGCGGAATTCGCAGAGCTCAGGTAGGTCAAGGAATTGTCGGTTTCAATCCCTGATAGGGTTTTAGGCATTTTCCGGCAAAGGTGTTTTTAGATTCTCTCCCGGCTGGCTCGTTTCAATCCCTGATAGGGTTTTAGGCATTTTCCGGCCGCCCGTTCCAGAAGCCTTGCTGTATTTGGTTTTCAACGTTCATTCGCGTCTGTACTAGCAAAAATACCATTTCAGCCTCCGGCCTGTCAATAGCCTGTTTAGACTTTCCCCCTCAAACCCTTATCATACAAAGGCTTCAGCAATTGCGTCTGCCGTTTCCCCCAGGAATCGGCATCAAACCCTTACAGAAATTGGATTACAGCCGACAAAATTAACCCCTCGAATTTTACACCCAGCAACAGACGCAATTTTCCCAAAAATATAGCTCGCTCCCAAAACCCGCAGACATCCACAATTCTCTCCATAATTATAAGCTGTCGAGCAAAATAGATCAGAACCCTTAAACTTCAAACCATGACCAAAACCTTAATTCCCGTAATACTCGCCGGCGGTAAAGGTGAACGCTTCTGGCCTCTCAGCCGCAAGCAGCGCCCTAAGCAGTTTTTGAGTCTCGACGGTAGCGGTAAGAGTTTGCTGCAAGCTACAGCAGAAAGACTATTAACATTAGGTAACGGCTGGGACGATTTGTGGGTAGTAACATCGGAAATGTTGGCTGCGGGAGTCCGCGAACAGTTGCCTCTTTTACCTCCTGAGAATTTGCTAGCGGAACCGGAGGGCCGGGATACTGCGCCGGCGGTCGCCTGGACTGCTATAGAAACTGCGAAACGTTACGGTGAGGATGCGGTTGTTGGTTTTTTCCCGGCGGATCACTGGATTGGAGAACCCGATGAGTTTGTCAAGACTTTGGAGGCGGCGGCCGAGTTGGCGAGAAATCAGGATGCGATCGCCACTTTGGGAGTAAAACCGAGTTATGCTTCCACCGGCTACGGCTACATCGAACAAGGTCAGGAAATTGGCAGTTTTGCCGGTTTTCCGGCCTATCGGGTGGCCAGGTTTACCGAAAAGCCCGATCGTACAACTGCTGAAGAATTTGTAGCCAGCGGCAAGTTTAGTTGGAACGGCGGAATTTTTGTCTTTCGAGTTGGAACAGTCTTGACAGAATTGCGAAATCATGTACCGGAAATGATGGCAGCTTTGGAAGCAAAAGGCCCACAGGCTTACTCGGAATTACCTAAAATAAGCATCGATTACGCCCTGATGGAGAAGACGCAAAAAGCCTGTGTTCTGCCCGTAGGCTTTAGCTGGGACGATTTGGGAGATTGGAATGCGATCGGTCGTTTGCTGCAAGGAGACAAGCCAAATGTCGAGTTAGCAAAACACGTCGGAATTGATACCAAGGGCGGCATTTTTTATGCTGCAGATGAGAATGAAGTCATCGTAACCATTGGTTTAGAAGATGTGGTAGTTGTCAGAGATGGCAATGTGACCTTGATTGTGAAAAAGGACAGGACGCAGGAGATTAAACAGGTAATTAAAGTGTTGGGAGAAGATGAGAAATTGAAAGATTTGCTGTGAAGGTGAGATGAGGGAGCACGACACGGATTCTGCCGGCGGATACATTAACTATTCATCACTGTTTATCCAGGCATTCGTTTTGGAATCTGTGTTGTGCATTACTCTTTAATTTATTTACATAATTTCTTCTAAATTCAACACAAAACCAGGCAGTACATCTTCCCCTAATAGAGTCGCAGGATTTTCGATAATTTCAACATCTTGACCGGGTAGATAAAATTCTACCCGCCGATTTTGCCTGTCAATTAACCAACCCAATTTAGCACCGTTATCTATATATTATTGCATTTTATCTTGAAGTTTGTTCAACCCATCAGTCCGAGAACGCAACTCAACAACAAAATCAGGACACAAAGGAGCAAAACAGTCTTTTTGTTCGGGTGTTAAAGCATCCCAGCGTTGTTTTTTGACCCAAGAGGCATCAGGAGAGAGATCGACACCGTTGGGGAGCCTAAAGCCTCCAGAAGAGTCGAAGGCAACTCCTAGATTATTTTGCCGGCTCCAGGCTCGAAGTTGATACGATAGATCCATATTGCGCTTGCTAGTTTCACTGCCTGTCGGTGGCCTAATAATTAATTCCCCTGATGCTGTAGGTTCAAATTGATAATCGCGGTTGTGATGACAAAGCTGAAAAAATTGCTCGTCAGTTAAGTTGATGGATAATTCGAACGATTTGGTAGGGAATTGGATGGCAATCATGTCTCTTATACGTTATTAAACACATTGAGAATCGGGTTTGTAATAACTTACTCATTCAAGTCTCTGACACATCTTTTCAAGTCAATAAATTTAATTATAAAAATATCATGTCTGCTTTGACTGTATCTTACTATGAAGAACAATGCCACGGCCAAAGACCGATCGCCCCCACACCCCAAAATTCGTGAAGCAAAGCTATCCCGTAGGGAATCGCACCCTTTCGCCCAAGTTATTCCCCAAGACACTGGTCAGCCCGGTCAACAGCGCTATCCTAGTAGTTAGATAGCCCTTAAACCCGATCGACCCGGAGGCCCCTTGTTTAGCCTAGTTCAAAACACTTCTCGCAAAGGAGAAATTCTAGAGGTCGTCTTCCGCAACGGTTGGGACTACATGAAAAGCCTCCTAACCGGCCGCAAAACCGACGCACCCAGTCTCCCAACTCCAGCAGTTCTCCGCAATATCCTCGTCGAATTAGGCCCAGTATTTGTCAAATTGGGTCAATTGCTGAGCACCCGTCCCGACCTTTTACCCGCCACCTACATCGAAACCCTCTCCACGCTACAAGCGGAAGTACCACCCGTACCGTGGTCGGAAGTAGAAGCCATCGTCCGAATGGAACTCACAAAATCTCTCGAAGATACCTTCGCTAAATTTAACACTCAGGCGATCGCCGCAGGTTCCATCGCCCAAACCCACAAAGCTACTTTGAAAGACGGCCGCGAAGTCGCCCTCAAAGTTCAGCGTCCCGGTATTGAGATTGTCATCGAACAAGACATCGCCGTACTCCGAGGTTTAGCAGAACTTGTCATGCTCACAGACTTCGGCCAACAATACGATATTGTCGCCTTAGCAGAAGAATTTGCGATCGCCCTGCGTGCAGAATTAGATTTCATTCAAGAAGCCAACTACACCGACGAACTGCGCCGCAATTTATCTAAAAGTAAATGGTTTGACCCCACACAAGTTGTCCTACCAGAAATTAACTGGGAGTTAACCACAAAAAAACTCTTAGTAATGGAGTGGCTGAACGGAGTCCCGATTTTGTTAGGCGATTTGCAAGGAATTCGCCACAAAGGAGATATAAATGCCGAACGCGAAGAAATTACAACCCTGCTTTGCCGCGTTTTCTTCCAGCAGTTGTACATCGACGGATTCTTTCACGCAGACCCGCATCCCGGCAATTTATTTTATCTCAAAGACGGCCGGATAGCTTTGCTGGACTGCGGTATGGTCGGCAGGTTAGACCCGCGCACTCAGCAAAATTTGACCGAAATGTTGCTGTCAATTGTCGATTTAGACGCTCAGCGCTGCGCTCAATTAACTTTGGAAATGGCTGAATTTGCTCAGCCGAAAAGTTTAGCAAATCTCGAGAACGATTTGGCTCGAATGCTCCGCAAGTATTACAATGTGAGCTTGTCGCAAATGAACTTGTCGGAAATTTTTTATGAAGTCCTGGAAATTACCCGCAAAAATAAAATTCGGCTGCCCAGCAATCTCGGTTTGTATGCAAAAACTCTAGCGAATTTGGAAGGACTAGCGCGCTCTTTTAATCCCCGATTTAATATTGTAGAGCAGGTCAAACCGCTGATGACCGATATGTTTCGGCGTCAGTTATTAGGAGATGACCCAATCCAAGCTCTTTTAAGAACGGCCCTGGATCTGAAAAGCTTATCTTTGCAATCTCCGCGACAGGTGGAAGTGCTTTTAGACCGGGTTACTTCGGAAACTTTGAAGTGGAACTTGACATTAAAAGAACTCGACCCGCTACGCCGCACTCTAGGGGATTCTGCGAACCGACTTTCTTTTAGTATTGTCGTGGGTTCGCTGATTATAGGGGCAGCAATTATTTCTTCTAACGCACAAACGTCTCAGCTATCTTTTCTGAGCACGGGTTTGTTTGGGGCGGCGAGTTTTTTGGGTTTTTGGTTAATTATTAGTATTATGCGATCCGGGCGTTTGCGGAGTTAATTGTCAAGTAGAAATGGGGAAAATCAGGAGATATATAGCCTTGCTCAATTTTCGTCAGGTACACGGGCGACAAATTCCAAATCCAATCGCCATTCGCAGAAAGACATAGAAATTATCTGCGTTAATCTGTATTTATCTGCCTTAATCTGCGGTTTTCCTATCTACCGCACCGTTGCCGAGAAAGGCTATAGCATCCTCAACTGTTAACCAATATCTCTGACTTCAGATAGGCGATCGCCCGCAGCAGCTAAGTCTAAGCTAGAAATTGTTCCATAAACCTAATTGAGGGAAAAAAGATGAGTAGCGGTCACGCCAGCCATAAAGGTTCTTCCACAAAACCCAATACCAACACTAACGGTCAAATTACATCCCCTGATGACCAACCCGCTGACCCGCTAAATCAAGAAACATCCGGTTATCCGTTCCATAACGAAGCAAAGGAAAATCCTGTAGCCACCGCGCGGCCACACGAAGAGGCTGATTCTCGCGAAGAACAGCAATAGTTATATCGATTAAATTGTCATCGATATGCTATCTGCGAGGCGGTTCGTTAGATGTTTGATAAAAATCCGGTTTGTACTAATTACACCTTGCACTTCCAGAGTCCGCCAGCGATTTCAATCTCTGCCGGGCTCTTTAGGCAGGTTCAGTAGCACCTAAAAACTTCAAGACTAAAAACTCAAGCCCTTACGAAAAACCTATTTAACATAAAATTAAAGTTAGGGATGATTGCTAAATGAGCGGGATGAACCAAGTAGTGGAACAGGAAAAATTGCCGGAATTGGGATTAGTCTGTATTACAACATCCGATGCAGTGCGCTTTCGCACTGTCACCCGGAAGCGACTTTTACAGCTTTCGGAAACTGAACAAGAAAGAGTATTGCGCGAACTTTATGCAGACAACTTAAAACGGCTTGACAAAGCGATCGACTTCTGTTCTGCTAATCAGATTAAGCTCTACCGCATGACTTCTGCACTGTTCCCTTTTGCAGATACAGATTTGGGGGAAGCAGTGCTACACTGCATGACTGAGGAATTGCGGAATACCGGCGATCGCGCTCTTTCTTTGGGCATCCGTTTGGTACTCCACCCCGATCAATTTGTCGTCCTTAGTTCCGACAAGGTTTCTGTGGTTGAAAACAGCATTAAAATTCTCGCCACTCATGCTTTAATTTTAGATATGTTGGGACAGCCCCGATCGCCCCAGGCACTGATGAACATTCACGGCGGCAAGAGCGATCGCACTTCGCAGCTCAAATCAGTCATCCGCGATTTACCCGAATCAATTCGATCGCGCTTAACCTTTGAAAATGACGAATACGCTTACAGTTCCTCGGAAATTTTAGAAGTTTGTCTCGATACCGGCGTACCAATGGTTTTTGACGCGCACCACCACGTCATTCACGAACATTTAGAAACTTACGACGATCCGAGTGTGGCCGAAATGCTCGCAGCAGCCCGCACAACTTGGTCTGTTCCTGAATGGCAATTAGTACACATATCAAATGGCAGAGAATTTTTTGCCGACCCGCGCCACAGCGATGTAATTACAGAAATGCCTAATTGTTATTATCAAGCTCCTTGGATTGAAGTAGAAGCTAAATTCAAAGAATTAGCTATTGAAAAGTTGCGCGCCGAATGGTTGTCTGTGAATGTTCCACAATTTAGCAATGTCTCGTAGCGTGGGGTTTTACCAACAATAATTCCCTAAAACCAATCATCTCGAAAAGCCGCCCCCACCCAACTGTAAATCCACAGAACAGGCAAGATGCCTGTTCCACAAAGAAGGAATTTTCTTGTGGAGTGTCCCGCCCGCCCGGTTGAGTCCGACAATCCGATAGGGGTTAAAAACCCCTGTCTCATAGCTAAGGTCCTCTAAAAGAGGGCTAAAATAGATAGATATTGAGATCGTATTTGCAGTCGGTTTTAACCGAATTGAGCTTTGAGGCAGGGGTTTAAACCCCTGCCTGACTGTCGATAACCAGACCAATACTGGACTGCAGGAATTAATAGAAAACCGCGTTAATACCAACTATAAATTATGTGCGGACGATACACTTTAACTACTTCAGGTCAAATCATCGCCGAATTCTTCAAACTGTCGGAAGTTCCCGACATCAAACCGCGATACAATATCGCCCCAACTCAATCAGTTGCCACAGTAACAGTTTCTCAAAAGCAAATGCAGCGACAGTTTCAATTTATGCGCTGGGGTTTGATTCCAAGTTGGGCAAAAGACATGAAAATGGGCAGCAAGATGATCAATGCGCGATCGGAAACAGTAGCCGAAAAACCTGCTTTTCGCAGCGCCATCAAGCACAGGCGATGTTTGATAGTCGCTGACGGTTTCTACGAATGGCAACAGCAGGGAAAGAACAAACAGCCTTACTATTTTCAAAAGGCAGACGGCGAACCTTTTGCTTTTGCCGGTTTGTGGGAAAATTGGGAATCTCCTGAAAAAGAAAACATTGTATCTTGCAGTATAATTACTACCGAGGCTAACGAAACAGTGCAGCCGATGCACGATCGAATGCCCGTGATTCTCCCCGACAGCGATTGGGAACAGTGGCTAGATCCTGCTGTTAAAAATGCTCAGGAAGTTTTGCCCCTGTTAAAGCCGTATGCTTCCGAAGCCATGAAAGCAAAGGCGGTAAGTGCGATCGTCAACAGTCCAAGTAGAGACACTCCCGAATGTATTAGCGATCGGGAATAAATCATTGGATCGGACAAAACCGAGATAGTTTGAGTTATGATCTAAAATGATGTTTGAGCTGTAGCTTTAGTTGGCTAAGGATCAGTTTAACTCAGTTGTTATTGGCTCAAGCATTTTTTTAATCTTAACATCAGTTAGAAGACAAAAAATATGATCGGATACGTTACACTCGGTACCAACGATATTGAAAGTGCAGCCAAGTTTTATGATGCTTTGCTTGCTGAAATTGGCGCTCGACGATTCATGGAATTCGACGGATTTATCGCATGGAGCGTTTCTCCAGATCGACCAGCACTTGCTATTACAAAACCCTTTGATGGTAACACAGCAACTGTTGGCAATGGAGTAATGATAGCTCTTCAAGCTGACACTCCAGAAAAAGTCAACTTAGTTTATAACAAAGCGATCGAACTTGGGGCTAAGGATGAAGGAGCGGCGGGGCCAAGAGGCGTGTTGCCGGGGTTTTATGCGGGATATTTTCGCGATCTTGACGGGAATAAGCTGAACGTGTTTTGTATGACTGAGCCAAACACTTAAGATTTTTATTTTTCGTGAGGCTCCCATAAAAAAAGCTCTTTCCGATCGTTAGTTATTAGTTATCAATCCATAAATAAGAGTTGATAACTAATAACTAATAACTAAGGACTAAATTAACTGTCGTATATCCGCGCTTCAGCCGCCTCGGGATTTTCCTCGCAATACTCGTCAAAAGCCGTTTTTTCAAGCTTCATCGATCGCTGGTGAGAAGCCTCAGCCTGCATTTCCTCTACAATATCCCACGCTACCGCGCACTCTCTAGAAGTAGCGCCTTTCTCGGCACAGATAGTTCTGGCATCCGCGATTGCCTGTTCGATTTGTTCCTCAAATAAAATACTCTTGGGCTTTTCAAGAAAATCGCTTTTTGTCAAGATATCCGTGACCGAAATAATGCCTACTAGCTCGTCCTTAATCACCGGCGCCCGACGGATGCGGGTATTCGCGAACAATCTAGCCACATATTCCACGCCCAAGTCAGGATTCACCGTGATGCACGGTTTGGTCATAATCTCGAAGACGCGGACTTTTTTCGGGTCTACTCCGTAGGCTGCTACTTTATAGACAATATCCGTTTCCGTGACAATGCCATATGCGTCTTGTTCGTGGCGACGTTCCACAATTAAAGCGCGCAAACACAAATCATTCATCATCGCCACTGCTTCAGCTACAGTTGCTGAACCGCGAATGGTAACAACTTCTGTGGTCATAATATCTTGGGCTTTCATCATCATTTTTTATTGCTTCCTGCTTATAAAGTCTAGTGCGTCCCGATTGGCGGCTGTCCATGTGATTCGTCATCATTAGGACTTACCCTCAGAAACCCGGTTTGTACCAAAATATTGGGTTTAGTAACGATAAATCCGGTTAGCAACCGGGTTTCTGAGAAATCGTGCGATCGCAAACTAATCATAAAACCTTTAACGGCATTCGGGATGACAAGTTGCCTGAAATAACCGCTCGCTGCCCCGGAACCTCTGGAGTCCGGGATTTAGGGATCAGACGGGGCTAGCGTGCGATCCTCCAAACAAGAGTGAAGTATTGGGGCGATCGATCTTTGAGCTTGTTGGGATCAGATTTTCCAGCCGCAGTCTCAAAGAAGCAAAAGTTAACACAAACTAAGCCACTGCTTGCGCTCGCACAGATCCCCGCCTCTGATAAACTTGATTGCTGGGAGTGCAAAAGAGCACAAGGCACGCATCAGCAGTTGAGAGGATCTAGTTCGTGGACAATGTAATCGGTTTAGAGATTATCGAAGTAGTTGAGCAGGCAGCCATCGCCTCCGCTCGCTTGATGGGCAAAGGCGAGAAAGACGAAGCCGACAGAGTGGCTGTAGAAGCCATGCGGGAGCGCATGAACAAAATTCATATGCGCGGTCGCATCGTGATCGGCGAAGGCGAGCGCGATGACGCACCAATGCTTTACATCGGTGAACAAGTAGGTATTTGTACCCGCGAAGATGCCAAAGATGTCTGCAACATAGATGAATTGATCGAAATTGACATCGCTGTTGACCCCTGCGAAGGTACTAACCTGGTCGCTTACGGTCAAAACGGTTCCATGGCAGTTTTGGCAATCTCTGAAAAAGGTGGTTTGTTTGCGGCACCGGATTTCTACATGAACAAATTGGCTGCTCCTGCGGCTGCTAAGAATCATGTAGATATTCGCAAAACGCCGACTCAAAACCTCAAAATTATCTCTGATTGTCTCGGCCGCAGTATTGAAGATTTGGTGGTGGTGGTCATGGATCGCCCCCGACACAAAGATTTAATTAATGAAATTCGGCAAGCGGGTGCAAGAGTTCGGTTGATCAGCGACGGCGACGTTTCGGCAGCGATTTCTTGCGCGTTTTCTGGTTCCAACATCCACGCACTTATGGGTATTGGCGCAGCACCGGAAGGTGTGATTTCCGCAGCAGCAATGCGCTGCTTGGGCGGTCACTTCCAAGGGCAGTTAATTTACGATCCCGCAGTTGTAAAAACTGGTTTGATCGGTGAAAGCAAAGAGAGCAATATCGCTCGACTTAAAGAGATGGGCATCACAGACCCAGACAAGATTTACAATGCTGAAGAGTTGGCATCTGGAGAAACAGTTCTGTTTGCAGCTTGCGGGATTACTCCCGGAACGCTGATGGATGGAGTTCGCTTCTTTGGCGGTGGCGCTCGCACTGAAAGTTTGGTAATTTCTTCTCAGTCGAAAACTGCTCGGTTTGTGGATACAATCCATATGTTTGACCAGCCGAAATCTTTGCAATTGAATTAGTGATTAGTTAGTGGTTAACAGTTAAATGTTAACAATTAACAGTTAACTGTTAACAGTCACCTATGATTAGCAATTAGCGATAAACTAAGAACTAATAACAGGTGACTGTTAACAACTAAGAAAGAAATAGTGACAAATCACAGATATGAATATTGCAGTCGTAGGTCTCAGCCACAAAACAGCGCCGGTAGAAGTTCGCGAAAAACTAAGCATTCCAGAACAGAAAGTTGAAGCGGCGATCGCCCAATTGCGCGGCTACCCGCACATTCAAGAGGTTGCCATCCTCAGCACTTGCAACCGCTTAGAGATTTATATTGTTACCAGCGAGTCGGAGCCTGGTGTACGAGAGGTTATTCAGTTCCTTTCAGAATGCAGTAAAGTTCCTTTGCAGTCTTTGCGTCCTCACCTGTTTATTTTGCTGCACGAAGATGCGGTGATGCACTTGATGCGAGTGGCTTCTGGTCTCGACAGTTTGGTGCTCGGAGAAGGACAAATTTTGGCTCAGGTGAAACAAACTCACAAACTCGCCCAGCAGTACAAAGGTGTAGGCAGAATTTTAGAGCGCTTGTTCAAGCAAGCTCTCACAGCAGGGAAACGAGTTCGCACCGAAACTAGCATCGGTACCGGTGCAGTTTCGATTAGTTCGGCGGCAGCAGAATTGGCTCACATGAAGGGTCAGCATTTAGCAAGCAGCAAAATTGCGATTATCGGTGCTGGCAAAATGTCGCGGCTTTTGGTACAGCATTTGCTCTCAAAAGGAGCTAGCCATATTTCGATCGTTAATCGCTCTGTGCGGGGCGCCTTGGAGTTGGCCAGTCAGTTTAAAGATGCTGAATTGCACCTGTATCAGCTCTCGGAAATGATGCAAATAATTGCCAGTTCTGACTTGGTTTTTACCAGTACCGCAGCTACGGAGCCACTGTTAAATAAAGCTAAATTGGAATCGGTTTTAGACCCGAATCGCCCTTTGATGTTGGTGGATATTTCTGTGCCGCGCAACATTGACTCGGATGCGAATGAACTCGCTAATGTGCGATCGTTTAATGTGGACGACTTGAAAGCAGTGGTAGCTCAAAATCACGAAAGCCGCCGCAAAATGGCAATGGAAGCTCAGGGCTTGCTCGAACAGGAAGTAGAGGCTTTCGATCTCTGGTGGCGCAGTCTGGAAACTGTTCCTACTATTAGCTGTTTGCGGGATAAGATAGAATTGATTCGGGAACAAGAGTTAGAAAAAGCTTTATCGCGTCTGGGTTCGGAATTTTCGGAGAAACATCAAGATGTGATTGAATCTTTAACAAGGGGGATTGTGAATAAGATTTTGCACGATCCGATGGTACAGTTACGCGCTCAGCAGGATATTGAGGCGCGGCGGCAAGCGATGCAAACTTTGCAAACACTGTTTAATTTGGATGTGGATGTCAATCAGCAGTACAGCTAGCTGGAGTTTTTTCGATTCAATTTTCGATTCACATTCGGTTAATTAGACGTTATATGTGTAGGGACTTAGGCATTTGTCCATTGCTGTCAACTTAGCACTCAACTCTCAGTCAGACAGGGTTTCAATCGCTGATTCCAAGCTCAAGTCCTATTGGATAGGATTGAAGAACTGATTAGTTAATTACTCTTCATGCCGAGGACTTTAGCTATTAGCCGAGGACTTACGTCTAAGAGTGATATTTCGGGTTAAGTTGACAGCTATGGGCAATGCACTGTCCCTACTTCTAGCTCATTGTTATGACTTTAAGAAGGCGAATTTATCAATTAATTTTATGGATTGTAGGATTGTGCCTGGTTTTTGAATTGGCATCCCGCATGGCGGCAGAAATTCTGTGGTTTCAAGAAGTTGGATATCTTCAGGTTTTTTTGTTAAAGCTGAAAACTCAAGGGTTGCTGGGGACGATCGCAATTGCTGTTTCTTCTGTCTTTTTGCTCGGAAATTTGGCTTTAGCCCGCCGCCTGCAACATCCCGCAGCAGAAATGAAATCGCCTGTTGGGGGGGCGCTATTCGCTTCACAGAAGGCGAACAACACGGGGAAGAATACCGGGAAGAATTACAAATTACCTGTTGCTAAATCCCAAATTACTTTTTCCTGGCTGCTGTTGACGGTATTGGGATTGAGTTCGATCGCAACTTTGACAGTAATTCACTGCGGGCTGTTAGCTGCAAGCAGTATCGCCTATTTCGGTATAGCTGACAATTTACCTATACCGCCCGTGCACTTGGGAATTGAGTCAATGCAGCATGGGGCGGTGCAGCTATTTTCTCATTGGTGGCAGTTGGGCTTGCTGCTGGGGACAATTTTAGCTGTAGCAATTAAGCCTGATTTTTGCCTGCGGGCGATCGCCCTTTTTCTTAGTTTGGTGATCGGATTTATTGCGGTCAGTTACTGGACAAATGTTTTGCAATATTTTAACCCTACTAATTTTAACACAACCGACCCTATTTTTAATCAAAATATTGGTTTTTATGTATTTATTTTGCCAATCTTAGATTTGCTAGGATTCGGGCTGATAGTTGTATGTTTGTACAGTTTAGTATCTTGTGCTTTAACATATTTGCTGTCAGGAAATAGCCTGAGTCAAGGGATATTTTTGGGGTTTTCTCGATCGCAGCAGCGGCACTTGTACGGGTTGGGTGCAGCTTTAATGCTAGCTGTCGCATTCCGCTACTGGCTGGGGCGCTACGCATTGCTGTATGCGCGGGGAGACGTTAGTTACGGGGCGAATTATGCTGACGTGACTGTGCGGCTGCCCTGTTATGAATTTTTGAGTATTTTAGCGGGGGCGATCGCACTTTTGATGCTGTGCCAGGTTTACCCCTTCAAAACAAAAAATGAACTCATAAAAAAAATTATTTTAGCGTGGATAACTTTAAGTTTCTTGGGAACTTTCCTGCTGCCAACAATTGTGCAGCAACTCCTAGTTAAACCCAACGAACTAGCACGAGAAAAGCCCTACATCCAGCGCAGCATTGCCTTTAGTCAAGAAGCCTTTGACCTCAAAGAAATCGAAATAAAAACCTTCGATCCCGCCGGCAAACTCACTTATGCCGACTTAGAAAAAAATAAACTTACTATTAGCAACATCCGGTTGTGGGACAAGCTGCCGCTGCTGCAAACCAATCGACAGTTACAGCAAATCAGGCCCTATTATACCTTTCCTGATGCAGATATCGAGCGCTACACAATCAAAAATGAAAAAGCAAAAAAGGGAGATTCTGAAAGCCAACAAGTGTTTCTAGCAGCGCGGGAATTAGATTACACAGCAGTTGCTCCCGAAGCTCAAACTTGGGTGAACAAGCACTTGGTGTACACTCACGGTTATGGCTTTACTCTTTCTCCGGTAAATACAGTCGGTGTCGGCGGTTTACCCGATTATTTTGTCAAAGATATTGGAGTTGCAGCCCAGCAAGGAGAGACTGCTTTGGAAATAACCAGCGATCGAATTCGGGCCAGTATTCCGATCGGCTACCCGCGAATTTACTACGGCGAAATAACCGATACAGACGCCATGACGCCCACAAAAGTCAAAGAGTTTGATTATCCTAGCGGCGAAGAAAATGTTTACAATACTTACAACGGTAGGGGCGGAATTGCGATCGGTTCTATGTGGCGGCGCTGGATTTTTGCTAATTATCTCAAAAATTGGCAAATGGCGCTGACGAGCAATTTTACGCCAGAGACTAAATTGCTATACCGAAGAAATATTAATAAAAGAGTCCGGGCGATCGCTCCTTTTTTGCGCTACGATTCCGACCCGTATTTAGTAGTAGCCAACGCCAATCTTAGCAATGATGATATAGAAAAAGAAAGAGAGGGAAATGGCCACAAGATTAAACCTTCACCCTTGGCGACTGATAAATATCCCAACTATCTTTACTGGATTATCGATGCCTATACAGCGAGCGATCGCTATCCGTATTCCGATCCGGGCAATCATGAATTTAACTACATCCGTAACTCCGTCAAAGTAGTGATTGATGCCTACAACGGGTCTGTTGACTTCTACGTTGCCTATCCCTCCGATCCGATTATTAACAGTTGGATTGCTATCTTTCCCGGACTCTTCAAACCCCTTGACAAAATGCCTCCCGCTCTCCGAAAACATATCCGATATCCAGTAGATTTGTTCAACATTCAATCAGAACGCTTGCTAACTTATCATATGGAAGACCCGCAAGTATTTTACAATCGGGAGGATTTGTGGCGAGTTCCCAATGAAATTTATGGCAGCGAACAGCAGCCCGTAGCACCGTATTATTTGATTACAAAACTGCCAACGGAAACAACAGAAGAATTTATTTTGCTCCTCCCATTTACACCAGTAAGTCGCAATAATTTAATTGCTTGGATTGCAGGGCGATCGGATGGTAGCGAGTACGGAAAATTGCTGCTGTATTTATTTCCCAAACAGCGATTAGTTTACGGCCCGGAACAAATAGAAGCTTTAATTAACCAAGATCCCGTTATTTCCGAACAAATATCTCTCTGGAATCGCCAGGGTTCCAAAGCACTTCAAGGAAACTTATTAGTAATTCCCATTGAACAATCTTTACTGTATGTGGAACCTCTTTACTTAGAAGCCGAACGCAATAGTTTGCCAACTTTAATCAGAGTTATTGCTGCCTACGAAAACCGCATCGTCATGGCAGAAAATCTTGAATTGGCACTCAAGGCACTTTTTAAGCAACAATCTACTAATAAACCAGTCATTATCCGACCTCTAGAAGGAACAGCACCAGCTTTAAATAGTGAATGATATCAATTCGGGTTGCACTCATCATGATTGTTGACTATTGACTGTTGACTCTGGGTTAAAAAACTGAATCGGTGAGTGTTAAGTGTTGACTCAATTTTATTATTCCGATGCCAGCGGGAACGATATAAATTACTGCGATTTCTGTTCGCTAGCAGCCTTAATATCCTGCCACCACACATCGACATAGGGCCAGATCAATCTCTCGTCTCCTCCAGCATCTAGTTTCACTGTCACCTCATAACGGTTAATATGCGTGAGTTCGCCTGTTTTGCCATTCAAATACAATTGTTTGGGATTGTCGGTGATAATTTCTACCCTTTGATTCAACAGTGGCAGCATCTGGGTAGAAGAACCCTGAAACGGATTTTTGCCTTTGATCGCATAGCCACCAATCAAAAACAAGTACATTGAAGCTATAAAAAATACTGTACATAAACCCACAGTTACCAGTGTTTTTTGTTGTGAAAAACTGGTATAAACGCTCGTATATCCTACGATCATAGTTCCAAAAAACAACAAATTTGGCAGGTACAGCCCATCTTCCAGAAACACGCTACCAAAAAACATGAGGGCTATCTGAAAACCAAATAATGCAGCCACCCAACTCCAGCCAGTTAGCAACGATGCAGATAGTAGCCAATTCATGGCTAGAGTAAGGGCGATCGCCATTGCTATTGCCCCAAGTGGTGCTGCATAATCGTACTGTCTGAAGGGAAGAAGAACAAAAAATACTAAAGCATAAGCAAAACCCGCCAAAGCTAGTGCTAATCCACTAATTATTTCGTTCCTGTTCAGCATTGTCAAAAGAGTTGCATTGTCAATCACTTAGGGTCGATCGACTTAACAAATTGTTGCACGGGCTGTGGTAGAGCCGGCACAAAAGTCTTTCTAAAACCCCTAACATCGAACACTCGCCACAAAATACCTACCGCTACCGTCAAGAAAAATAACGCTCCCAAAAAATTGAACGCACTCGACAGAAAACCGCTGTCCCTTTTTTTCGGAGGTGTAATATGTTTCATGCGATATACAGCCGGCTCGTAATCTCTCGACTCCTCGCGACTGCGCCGCGGCGTTTTGGGCCGCGAATTCGCACTGCGCTTCTCAGTCAAACCCGTTTTATGAGTTTTAGTAAAACTGCTGGCCGACTTCAATTCAGAACCGCCGCGGGTTCCCGTTAACTTGCTAACAGAAGCCCCCGTTTGACCAACAGCAGCATCCTGAATTCTGCTGTTAGGGCGCTGAGTCGATTTGCGTTCGGCGAGGGTACGCATCAAACTTTGCAATTGCTGAGTCGCCGCCGGCGGGCGTTCTCCTTTCCTCGCCCAATTTAACAGCATCGCCCCGGTAATCCCGCAGAGATTCGTAGCGCCTACAGAAGCCAGGCGCTTCAGCAGAGGCTGGCTGTTGGACACAAAAATCACCAATGCCTCCGGGTGTTCGGTCGCCAAACCGTAAACGCACTGAGCCGTCGCCACTACCAGCATTGCTGGCTTGCTTTGATTTTTGATCGAAGGTTCGAGAGCTCGGTGTGTTTCCTGAGCGTCAGTTGCAATCCAGCCACTGTCGGCAAAAAATCGCATAAACTCTCTAGCTACTTGCTCTTGCTCTTTTTCCACCGCTTGCCCGGTCAGACGATCTATTTCGTCGTACACTACTTCCGGGATATAGCAAGTTCCCACCTTGGCATATTCTTGCCACACTTGGGTTCTGCCAGTCATTAAAACATCTGCATCAAAAGTTACCAATACAGGAGGAAGTTGATTAGCCATGACTTTATCCTATAGGCTCAGATAAGTTATTTAAACTTAATCGATCAAGTTTAAACAAATTTTGGGATATAAAAAAATCAACTTTTGGTAGTAGATAAATTGCCCTGGGCGGCGGTCTTAATTGGAAATTAGTAGTTAGAAACCCGATCGCCCTTCATTTCCCCAGTTCGATCTGTCAATTCCTAGATTCCACTAATTTACCGCAACCCAAGAGCCTATTACCAAAGATGCCAGACTACTGTTAGTTCCCGATGCCCAGACGGCCCGCCAAAGCCGGAGTCAACGGCAACAGGGCAGCAATCATCAAGAACAAAGCTAGCAAACCCAAAGCCGCGCGAGCGTCGTCAGGCTCAGTCAGCTCGTTGAGGCTTGGCCGTTCCAGATTCCGCTGTAAAATCAGAATCACTATCGCCCAATACAGGGCCAAAGGATTAACTAAAGAAGCGATTGCCAGCACCACAAACGTCGCCAAAGTAGCGCGGCTTGCTATTTTCCGACCGTAGATGGCTTGCACAATTCTACCCCCGTCCAACTGTCCCGCCGGCATTAAATTAATTGCCGTTATTACCAAGCCCAACCAACCGATAACTACCAGCGGGTGAACGTCAACAATCTGCTGCTGCAACCCCGAACCCAAAACCACTTTTGCCAAAGTTCCCACCAAAACCGATCCCTTAAAAAATTCTGCGGGAATTTGAAACAAACTGCCGGGGTGAGACAGCAGCAAACCCGTTACCAGCATTAGCAGAGAAACTATTCCCCCAGCGGCTGACCCGGCAAAAGCGATGTCAAACAAAACTTTACGGTTGGGCAGCAGCGACTCAAAACGGTCGATCGCTCCAAAACAACCTATCTGCAAAGTTGGTATAAAAAACGGCCAACTCAAGCGAACCTTGTACCGATTCGCCAGCACTCGGCGAGCAATTTCGCCAGAGCCTAAAACCGCCCAAATTCCGACTGCAATTGGCAGAACTTCTAGATATCTAGCCGGCGAGTTAAAGAAATCGAAACCTAGCAGCAAACCGCCTGTCTCTAAGCTAGTAGCAATTGTTGCCAGCAGCAGCACGACGGCTAGGATTTTTTGAGACACGGTTGTTGGCTGCGGGTCGTTGGTGCTGGGCAAGATAATAACTACCGGCTTATCGTCCTGATTTTCTACTAAAAATAGGCGGTAGCGATCGTTTAATCTTTCTTCCAAACTTGCCGTTAAACGTGAGTGTACTTGTTCTGGGTCTCCCCGGAGATTGCCTTTCAAGATTACCCCATCTTGATAGGGAATCGTTTCTGTGGCAAAGAAAGTATCAATTCCAAATATGCCTTTAATTGCCTTGAGGTCTTCCACTGGAACGGGAATTATTTCTGATTCATTATTCGCAGGCGACGACGTGACGATCTTAATGGTTTCTTTGGCAGGTGTCGCCTGCGAGTCAGGGGCCGAGAAAGCATCGCTTTGGGACTTTACCTCAGCAGTATCCGGGCGCGGGAGAACTGTATCGGATGCAGCCTTACGCAATTGCCGGCCCAGATAAATGTACAATCCCGTGGAGACCACGAGCAGCAACAATACCGCAACTAGATTGAGGTAAATTCCGGCGGCGAACAAACCAAAGAACAACAGCCAGGGACTCATCAGCGCAACAGACTGCAACCAAGCCAAAATTCCCAGTTTGCCAAAAGGTCTGGCGCGATAAAATCCCCAACCCAGAATTCCCAGGGCAACCAATACGAGCGCAATTGTTGCCGTATTTTCCGATGCAACTATAGGCATTCCGGTTGCTTGCGCCAATAAGGGCTTTAATCTGTCGATCGCGCTGCGGTCGAGTAATAGCATTAAATTTTGGGGAATATGAAAGAGAGTTGTTGGGAACATATCCAAACCTATCGGAAACTAGCCTGATTACTAAGGATAACCTCTGAGGGCTACTCGGCCCACAACCTGCTGCTGGTGCTGTTTGAACATCACAGGATATAGACTATTGACACAATAGACTTTTTATGATATCAAATCGGCTGTGTCAAGAATGTACTCAGAAGGGTACCAGTGTCGATCGCCCGGAAGCAGGAAGATTCGCCCAGTTTGGCGGGCGGGGCTTTTTTAAGGATTTTCGGATTCAGGCATCGGAAACAAATCCCAAGCACAGAAGATCTCAGCCGCTCTTTCCTTGGCGGTATAAAAGTGCTGAAACCCTTGATATCATTAATTTTGTGTAACGGGTACGGCAGGACTTGAACCTGCGGCTCGCTGCTTAGAAGGCAGCTACTCTATCCAACTGAGTTACGCACCCAACTCAAAAATTCCTAACAACATTATTGTATAGGTGCAGTGTGCGATCGAGCAAGTAAATTATGTGATGACTTACGCAGAAACCGCTTTGATCTACAAAAATCTGGCGTGCAGCGGGATGGTTCGGGAAAAAAACCAAGGTTATGAGAGTTTCTGTGCCTCCAAGACTGTATCTGATAAAAACTGGAGGGACTCACCTGCAAACAGCACAATTATAAATTTACAATCAAAACTAGGTAGGACGAGAACTCGGGTAAAGTATTTAGAGGTCGAGGTAAAACCCAAATATTTGGTCGAGTGCATCTCTCCCCAAATTAAGACCCAGCTCAGACTGGACAAGAGTCACAGGTGCTTTTTCCCAGATTTCTATTGGTTATGTTAACATCCCCTAGTGACAAAGCCTAAAACGCTGACCGCCTTAGCGAAAAACCAGAGATCATCCCCTAATCTTAGGTATGAGTTGAGACAGAATGACTAATTGGCTGATGTTTAGTTATGTTTGCTAACATTCTCCTCGACTTGATATTTAATAAAAATGTGGTAGAACTAGATTGAAAGACTCAGGTGAAAATCCCTGATGGTACGGAGCCTCTCTATAAGCTTCCTCTACGGCATCAAAGCAAAACAGTCAATCGACCGCTCGGCACGAGCGCGAAAATCAAGCGTTGCCAGTACAGCAGTTGTAAATTGTGGGCGGGGGATTTTCCTTCGTGCATTGATTGATACGCCAAGGTTGAGAGACAATCTCAGCTTAGATACTTGTTAGCATTGGTTAGCAAAAAAGTATCGGAACGCTTGAGGAGAGAACCATCTCTGGGTGATCGGGAGCAATCCTGCTAATTTAAGTGGACTCGCTGAATCAAGAATCCCCTCGCCTTTAGGCATGGGGATTGTCAAAAGCACAGCACCTCGGCCATGACAGGAGTCAAATCGCAGTGTCATGTTTATTCTGAAACGGCAGGATGTTGAAATAACCAATTTTCAACACCCAAAACGGGATCAACAAATTCCCATTCTCAATTATCAGGGGCAGACTTTTCGCCTAATCAGCGCCTTCAACGGCAAGCAAGCAGAAGACGCCAGAGCCTTGTGGCGGGACTTAACCGACAACCGAGGCAAAGCCTGTGTTCTGCTAGAAGAGCCGGATCGATATAGCGTCTGGGGAAAAGTCCGTTTAGATCAGCTTGCCGGTGAAGAACCGACAGGTAATGAAGCAGCCAAAGCACCGCTGTTCGCGCAGGGTTGTCTGCTGCTTCTCCAAGCTGTTTACTTCGATGTAGAAGACCTCTTAGGCGCAAGGCAAGCCACATCGTTTCAGAAAGATATCGCCAAGGTATTTCAGCAGGGAAACTTCCCCCAGGCAGACTCCCCTGATGCGATCAAAAATTGGCTAACCGTTAGTCCCTTGCAAAATCACAAGGTGCCTGCTTGGCAAGAGCAACATCTCAAAACTTTATTGCAAGAACTCCACCGTTTGGGGAAATCATATTTTGGCAATACGGACTTCGCTGAGGGAGTCAGCGATGTGCTGCAAGATATGCCAGGCCCGGATCGGACTCAGTTTCTAGATTGGCTGAAACAATCAGCCCTCAACAAATTGTGGATCATAGGATAGAAAATCTTTGACAATTGCTCAGACAATTGGACTGAGATAATTTAGCTTAGATAATTGCACTGTAGGGGGTAGGGGATATACAGGTTGGGTTGCCAACTTGTATTGACCAACCAAATTGTTGATTCGGTTTGGATGCCACCTATGGTCTGGCAATTTAACTAAGTTTCGATCGCAGTCCCCACCCCGAATTATTGATATGAGTGGGGGAGTGTGAAAGCAAAAAAATCGATACCTCAACCTTTGAGGTTAGAACTTCAGAGATAGATTGGGTACTGTAAAAACCTTAAGGGTGGAGACATCTACCGTATTTCTATCATTAATATTTCCGGGTACAAGATCGACTAACGACTAATTTATTGAATTAGTAAATAGATATTATTCTTGCTTAGTCTTTCTAGAGTGTACGAGGATCCAAGTCCAGACTACACACTGAGGACGCCAGTTATTCCGGAAGCGTCAGAGCAAGGTTTTTTGGCGAAAGAATCCTCATCTACAATCAAAGATTGAGATGGGGTGCGTTCAACCGCTAGTTAGGTCTCGTGGAATCCCTATGAGTAGCACTTCAGAAAAGTCATCTACATCTTCATCTTTACTGTCAGCTCAGACGCTAGTGATTGCAGGCATTGTCTGGGCTGTAATGGCGCTGCTGTTCTTTTTGCTGTTCAGCGTCCCCCTCTCAGCAGAAGAGGGTTTACCTCTTTGGTACTCGATCGGCACTTATATTTTTGAATGTGGAGCATATTTCGGGGCGGCTTTAGTCTGTTTTAGAAACTGGCAAAGCCCCCACATGGTCAGTGGGCGCAACGTCTGGCTGGGCATAGGTCTGGGGATGCTGTTCTATTTCATAGCCGGCGTGCTGTTCGGGATTTGGGAACTCTATTTCGGGTTAGATCCGGACGTGTCTCCCGCAGATGCGTTTTATCTGGGCAGCTATGTAGTCCTGATCGGGGGCATGGTTGTAGCTGTGACTTCCAAGCGACTGAATCTAGAAATTTGGCAGTGGGGTTTGTTAGCGGGAATTGCAGCCTTCGGGATTGCGGTAGCTATCTGGGTTGCTGCACCTGACTCTTGGAGGGCCCAGCTAGGAATGGCTCCGGCAGCCACTCAAGAAGAAGTAGTGACATCTGCACCAGCAACCGCTGCCACAGAAAGAGCGCCGGGTTTGGAAAATTCGTCCAAGATACAGGCAAAAGGAGCAACAGCGACCGATCCTGCATCCGCACTCCAGGAAGAAGAAGCAGCAGCAGAAATCAAAGCTCCGGCATGGGTGATGGCACTTGACAAGCAACTGGCGCCTCACAAAAACGCAATAAATTTGTTTTACATCGTTGGGGACGTTTTTCTGCTGATTATTGCTACGGCACTGCTCCTGGCATTTTGGGGAGGACGTTTTTCCCAATCTTGGAGAATGATTGCGGCTGCAACTTTTTCGCTTTACATCGCAGATATGTACTTTAAATGGCGCGATACTCAGGCTGAGGGTAGTTATCAAAGCGGCAGTTTGCTGGAAGTCTTTTTTGTTTTCAGCGCCATCCTGTTCGGAATTGGAGCTATCTTGGAACATGACATCTCAACCCGTTCTCGCCAGAGCAGGCGCACTCGTCGCGCAGCGTAGGGATTGGAGATTGGGGTTGCTTTGGCAAGCGATGGGGATGCGAAAGCTTTTTTGCCCTTGTCGGCATCTCTGAGCTTGAAATCGAAAACGAAGAATCACTGTTCGCTGACCGCTAGCCTGCGTCTTTTCACGTCTTTTTGCTGGGAAACTTGGCATGACGCCTACAAAACTCTCCGATTCAGACAAACGCGAACTCATCAGGCTGTACCGACAGTCAAACGAGAATACTATCACTCTGGCAAAGCGCTACGGAGTGAGCAGTTCGACTGTGAGGCGCATCCTTCAGGGTTCTTTGTCGGAGCCGGAATACGAATTTCTAGTCCAGCAAAAACAAAAGCGTTTGTCCGATCGCAGCAGTGTTTCTGAAGCGACAGATGGGACTACTGAGTCGTCGGCAGATGGCGAAATCGATCCTGTAGCTGTCCCCCTGTCGGAGTCAGCCCCTGTCCTGCAGTCAGCCTCAAATTCGAGACCGACAATCCGAAAGCGTTCTGGAGCAGTTCCTGAACCAGTTGCAGAACTCGAAATTCGAGGGAATAGAGAGTCGGATTTGGATGTTTCTGATTTGCCAGATGCCAAAGCAGCCAATATTGCAGATCAAAGCCACCGCGCTGTTGTGACTGGTGAACTAAAGGCAATGCTGCCAGCAGAAGGGCTGCTGGCAGGTGAAGACTTTAGGGATTTCGAGGACGACGAGGATGAGGAGGATGAAGACGATTTAGATGACGACTTCGACGAAGATGTAGAGGATGAAGACTCCCTGTTTGAAGGCAGTCTCCTAGGTTCACTATCGTCGGGCGAGTTGATTGAGCTTCGGGGGACAGGACTAATTCAAGTTTTGCCTTTAAGCGAAGCATCTATGCCCAAAATTTGTTATTTGGTGGTCGATCGGGCAGCGGAGTTAATCACCAGACCTCTAAAAGCTTTTGGCGAACTGGGTCAAATTCCGGCGGCGGAAATTCGCGAGAAAACCCTGGCAGTGTTTGACAATCACCGAGTGGCGCGCCGATTTGCTACTCGCAATCAAAGGGTTTTCAAGATTCCTGACAGCAGTATGCTGCAAAAAGCAGCGCCTTATTTGCGAGCTAAGGGAATTACTCGGCTGCTGATTGACGGTCAGGTATATTCCCTCTAAGGGATCAAATCTATTTAATATTGTACGGTGTCGGATTCTTCGGGATTTGCCTGAAATTTAGGACGTGAGTTTTGGGAATCTGAAATGTTCCACAGCGGTTGCAGTAGCGCACCTCCGATCAGTCCTGCACTCAGGGTCATTGCCAATACTACTCCTACGGGCAGTTGTATCGATTGAAAAAAGATAAAGTTTAAGGATACGGGGGCGGCGTTTTGCACTGAGATAATGCCGATCGCGCTTACTAAAATTGCTACTAAAAAACTAATGGCGAGCAGAGGAATTGTTTTCATAAATCGGTTGATAGGCTAATAATTTAACTTGTATACTTGTTTTATTTAAAATACGTGTAAAACTTTTATTTTTGCAAACACCCCATTATATAATAATCTACAATAAGATTAGGGGAAAAGTCAAGTAGAAACGGAAAAAATAGAGAATTTTTATTAATTAATTAAAAATTAAACAAACATAAATAAATTTACAATTTCCCAACTTAAACAATCCAAGTGTATTGCAAATATATAACTGGTCCAGCAGTATTGATGATGAATGTTCAGAGGCTTTACCAGAGTTATCAAAAATACGTAAGGTGCGCCAAGCGCACCTCACAATCCCAAGCGCTAGGGGAAAAACACCCCTTGGAATAGGTAGAAATTTAAACAGGTTCTAACTGGGAAATTACCTTTTCCATGTGTTGGGCAACTTGGCTTTCTTTTTCCACAGAATTGGTTTCCATGTAAACGCGCATCAAGGGTTCGGTTCCCGAAGGCCGCAGCAGTACCCAGCCACCGTCTTCAAGATAAAGCTTAATCCCGTCTTTGCGGCCGATTTCCTTAACGCCGATACCTGCTACTTCTGTGGGGGGATTCTTGGTAAAAGATTCCAAAACGGCTGCTTTGTGGGCTTCTTCTAAGTGCAAGTCCAAACGTTTGTTGTACAGGGGGCCGTCGGCTTCTTTAATGGCTTCTTCGACTAGCTGAGAAAGCGGTTTACCTTCATAGGCGATCGCCTCAGCAACTAGCATATCAGCCAAAATCCCGTCTTTTTCGGGAATGTGACCCAAAACGCTCAAACCGCCAGATTCTTCGCCACCGATGAGCACCGCAGTTTCGCGCATTTTTTCGCCGATGTATTTAAAACCGACTGCGGTTTCGTAAATTGTTAAACCGTACTTGGCGGCCAAATTGTCCAGCAAGTGGGTAGTTGCGACTGTACGGACGATCGCCCCAGTCAATCCTTTATTCTTAACCAAGTGACGCGCCAGCAGCAACAGTACAGTATTTGGAGTCAAGACATTTCCCAACTCGTCAACAATACCAAAGCGATCGCTATCGCCATCGGTAGCTAAACCTAAATCCGCCGAATCCTTCTTAACAGCTTCCACCAACTCAACTAACTGTTCTCCCTTGGGTTCGGGCATTCCGCCCCCAAACAGCACGTCGCGGTAGGTATGAAAACTTTCGACATCGCAGCCGCAGTGTTCCAAAACGCCGTCGAGATAGCCGCGAGAAGTTGAGTAGAGAGCGTCGTACTTCACCTTCAACTTAGCAGAGCGAATCCGCTCCACATCGATCAAAGTATAAAGAAACTTCAGATATTCAGGTTTCGGGTCAAAACTGGAGATTTTATCGTTGTGGCTGCCTTTGGCTGGGGCATCAGAAGCACCAGCAATATTTGCCACAATTGTATCAGTAATTTCCGGGGTTGCCGGGCCCGCGTAGTCGGGGATGTATTTGATGCCGCAGTAAGGTGCGGGATTGTGCGAAGCCGTGAACATCAGGGCTCCTGCAGAGTTGAGATGCTTGGCGCTGTAGGCGATGACTGGTGTGGGGCAATCTCGATCGACCACTTTCACCGTCCATCCCAAATCTGCCAATACTTCCGCCGAGGTGCGGGCGAATTCGTCTGCCAGAAAGCGGGTATCGTAGGAGACTAGAACTGGGCGGTCTTTGGTGTAAGCGGTTTCTAGGTAACTGGCGATCGCCCGGGTGACTTTTCGCACGTTGGCAAAAGTAAAGTCATGGGCAATCAGTCCCCGCCACCCATCGGTTCCGAACTTAATTTCTGTTGAATTGCTGCTAGCGCTCATTTTATCCACTTCCTCTCGTCCTACTAATCCTACCCGAAGCCATAGCCTTAAAGACGTACTGGCCGTGCTGTTTGTGAGGATCGATCGCCCGTGGGGCCCGCATCAACCTCATCCTATCGTTGTAGAGACAGGCTTCGGCCTCCGGGAGAGGACTCGAAAAACTCATAGTTGGCAAAATGTGGGAGTTATCGGGCTAGTCAGTCGCTAATTCCGGTTGTGAAGGTTAGTTGGCCGATCGAATCGACGACGAGCAATTGGGGGTGATTCCCTACGGGATAGCTTCGCTTCACGGGGAAGTTAAAAACCGATCGTAAAAAACGACCCTGGCAATGGCATTAACGAAATGCACATAAATCTGATTCTCATCTCAAATTTAATTTTTTATTTAGAAAAGCCGATAGTTAAATTTGTTAGGGTTTCCTAACAATCGCCAGACTCAAAATACATTTTTAATTCAGCTATACAAATAAATTAACTAAAGTCACCCCTAGATCGTGCTGTAGCCTAGCTTCTTTAAGAAACGAAGGCGCTCAACCAAAGCGATCCAAAATAAATATAAGGTATTTCAAGCAGCAGTTTTTTTTAAGCAGACTTAACTTTAATTTTCAGCTTTTAAGACAAATTAAATTTATTTCCAGCCTTCTTTATATGTCAAAAAAATACATTAGGGTCGCGATCACAGGGTGATGGTGATCGATCGCACAATAAATAATGTTATTAACGTGCAGCTTATAAAAGATGCAGGCAGTCGAGCCAAATGGCTTATAGCTTTAAGCGTAATGGCTGATGACTGTCAGCGTACAAATGCAGAAAATTGTAGTTAACAACATTAAAATTTAGGGGAATCCATCGGGTGCGACTTAATAAAGAAACGAGGTTTATCATGACGGGTGTTTCACAAATATCTTCAAAATCTTTACCAGCAGCCGACCAACTTCAACATGGCGCAAGTCAGGCGTCCCAAGGTATTACCGGATCGGACACTGACAAACTCCCAAAATCTAAAGGTGTCAGCGTTTCTTCCTTCGCAGTTAGCTGGGCAAAAAAATATTACAGTACAGTTGCGACACGAGAGAACCAAGCACCACGCCAAATTCTCCCAAGCCTCGATTTAACTAATTTTGAGGGAAATAGAGCCCAAATAGTTGACAAATTGACAGATACCCTGAAATTAGCCAGCGAGATAGCTTGGAGTAGAGTAGAAGCTCTTTTAGAGACACAAATAGAGCGACACGCTATCGATCCAAGTTTAATTAATTCTTTAGAAATTGCCACCGATTCTCGCACCTTATATAAGAAAGCAATAGACGCTTATGCGGATAGAGAACCTGTTTTCCGCTTGTCAGTGCTGGTGGGAAAGGATATTATTAAAGTGAGGCGAAAATACTCAAAGACAGATCCGTTAGTGCTGGGATTTGTGACAATGGAGTTTCAATACACTAGCAAAATCTTGTTAGGATGTCTTTCAGAGTCAGAGCGAATGGAATTTGCGCCCTACTTAAAAGTTGTAGACGACTACCTGCACATTCCCTACGGAGAGATTAACGAGGCTGCGGCGAATCACTCCCCGAATTCAAAAGCTCTATTAGCCGTTCAGCATTTATTGCAGCACACGACTCAGATTGCTAGTGCCGTGTACGATCGAGCTAGTTCGCAGCATCAAGGATACCGCAGCAGCAGTGGGTATTTGAGCGATCGCGAGGTAAAAATTTCTGGTATCCGGGATGTCGAGATTTTTCAAAGCTATTTGTGCTGGTGCGTTTTGGAAGGTAGCATTCATCCGGTACAGCAAGAATTGTTTCCAATTTGCGTGATGTTGTACCCGAAACTTCATGTAAGTTGGGAGTTAGTGCAGGATATGCTGCTGATTTTGTTTTGGGAAATATGCGAGCGGCTTCCTGCTGAAGATTTAACGGTATTTGTACCTTACTTGCGTACTTTGACAGAGCTGTTTTCCAGGGATGTGTTTGATAATTAGGTAATTGCTAATTGGTAATTGTTTCAAAATTTACCAGTTGCCTATTTAAAACTAAAAGCTGCGACTGCCAAACATCCCCAACCAATAATAAAAGCAACTCCCCCCAGGGGCGTAATTGCACCCAGCCATTTGATGTCAGTCAAACTCAGGGCGTACAAACTGCCTGAAAAGATGATAGTGCCGGCAATAAAAGCCCATCCAGCCACTGCAAAAAAGGTTTGAGACTCTTGGGCGCGGCTCAAGAGTAAAGCGACGAGTAATAGAGCCAGGGCATGGTACATTTGATATCGGGCGCCGGTCTCAAAAATGGTTAAAGCTCGCTCGCTCAATTGATTTTTCAAAGCGTGGGAGGCGAAAGCACCCCCTGCAACGGATAAACCTCCGAATACTGCTGCCGTTGCTATAAAAATGCGAATTAAAATTAGCGTTGACATAATATTTATTGAATTGGGAAGAAGGGAGAAGAAAAAAGAAAGAAGGAAGAAGGAGGAGGGAAAAACATCTAATTGTTGATAGCGAATGTGCGCGGTGCGTGCCTTACTTGTAATTGCGAACCTCCGCAAAGCAATCGCATAGTAGAGATGAGATGTTCACTGGCCTAACTCTGGGAAGGGAAGGTGCGCGGAGCGCACCCTAGGCTGATGATAAATTAGCTTTTTTACAGATATTTTTAACCTATTTTCGCACAGCTTCCAGCAAGCGAGAATAGTAAAAGCTAGTGCTAGTCATCGCTGTTCTGTTAATAACAAAACCATTGTTTTCTAGGATTTTGATAATATCAGCTTCGCGGTGCTGGTAAGCGCGGGTAGTTTTGCTCGGGCCGGGGAAAAGTTCACCAATTTTTTTGAGGGCGGTGAGTGCTAAAGTTTTGGGTGCAAAACTAAGAATTAGTCGCGACTCGGCGATCGAACTCAGGTGAGCGATCATTTCTGCGGCCTTATTTTGAGGATAGTGGATTAGCACATCCAAACAAATCACTGTGTGGAATTTGCCGGTTAAGGCTTCCAAATCTTGGGCGGCGAACGAGATGTTGTAGAGCTTGCCGGGAACTGCTGTCGATCGATCGTAAGCTTCTGCTACCATCTTTTCCGAGATATCGCTAGCGCAAACAATTGCCCCAGCGTCAGCCAGAGGAATGCTCAGAGATCCAACACCGCAGCCAGCATCGCAGACACAAAGCCCGGACAAATTGCCGTCAGCTTGCAGCCATTCGATGACTGTATCCACCGTTTTCTGGTGCCCGGTGCGGATGTCTAGCTGAACTTTATTGACTTTGCCCTCACCGTAAATTCGCTGCCAGCGATCGAAGCCCGTCGAGTTAAAATACTGTCTAACTATAGTCTTGTCATCTACCAAATTCATCGATCTGCCTGCTGCTGAGTTATTGCCAACGGTTAGATATTATATAGCAATCCGGTTCCGAAAATGTGCAACTTGCAACAACAGATTTTAGATTGGCGATTTTAGATTTTAGATGAAAACGGCACATCTAAAATCTGAAATCTATCGGGTAATACCAGTTCGCGGATTCCCACTTTTTCAATTCTTTAATCTAGAATGGTATAACAGGCTAAAAAAGTCGATGCCAAGTCAATTCCTTTGTCGCCGCATTTAAATTCCAGCGCAACAATTGAGTTGCCGATTTGCCCATAATTCCCGAAATTCCGATCGCCCTTCTCGGAGATTCAGTTGCCAGGGCGATCGCACTTTCGGCATCGCAAATCCCCCACTCCACCAAATTCTGCACTCCCGCCAACAGCGGCAGAGTTGTACCCGCCAAAGTAGCAGATTCCAGGGGCGAGTGGTAATCTAATCTTACCCAAGCTGTACCTTTTCTGACTTCAATTTGTCTGGAATCCCAAGGATAAACACCGTCAGGCAAACCCAAAGGAGCCAAAGCATCGCTCACTAAAAAAACGCCTTTTTCATACCTACCAGCGCGCAGAAAAAAATCAATCATTGTGGGAGAAACGTGCTTCCCGTCAGCAATTAAACCGCATTTTACGCCCGGATGAACAATCGCCGCTCCCAACAAACCCGGTTCTCGGTGGTGCAAACTCGGCATCGCATTAAAAGCGTGAGTTACCATCGAAGCTCCCCGCTCAAATGCTTTTTGGGCTTGCTCTGCCGTCGCTTGAGAGTGTCCGAGACTCACGGAAATTCCCAAACTTTGCAAATAGGAAATTACTTCGCCTGTGCTGTCTAACTCCGGCGCTAAAGTAATTATTTTGACTATATCGGCACAATCTCCTAAAACTTGCTTGACATTTTCTATAGTTAGCGGTAATAAAAACTCAACTGGGTGAGCTCCTCGCTTCTGGGGGTTGAGAAAAGGACCTTCGAGGTGAACACCGATAATTTCCGCTGTTTTGATTTTATTGATTGCCGGAGCAGCGGTTTGTACAGTGCGGATATAATCAGCTATAGTCGAGAGCGATCGCCTAAACTTATCCAACGAAGTTGTCACCAAAGTCGGCAAAAAAGCATCGACTCCCTGATTCCACAAAAATTGACAAATTTTCGGCAACATTTCAATATGCTTGCTTTCTAAATCGGGAAAAGCAAAACCGAGGGCGCCGTTAATCTGCAAGTCAACACCGCCCAGAGAAAGCCAATCGCCTGCTACATCAAGCACTTGCAAATCGGGAGGACAAATCCGTTTAAATACGGCGTCCATCGGCCAAACTTCTTGAATGATGCCCATTTCGTCAACAGCAAGCATCTGCAAATCCTTGCAACCGGGGAGGCGAACATTGAGAATATCTGTGCGGGCGGCAGGTAGGGTTGTGGCTTCATTCATCCGATTTTAGATTTTAGATTTTAGATTTTAGATTTAATATTCGCTACGGATAAATCCGGTGGGTGGCGATGAGGAGGGGGAGCTTTTTGCTTTTTGCTGGCTCCAGGGCGTCTCAGACAGGGGCTTGTGGCCAAATTGCTTTTAAGGGTCAGTTTTGGTACAAAATATCTAAATTGGAGTTAACGCAATCATTTAAAATTAGCATTTATCTGAAATCTCAAATCTGAAAATTTTATGAATCAAGCGACAGTTGGAATTATCATGGGTAGCGATTCGGATTTGCCAACCATGAAAGATGCGATCGCAGTTTGCGAAGAATTCAGTGTTGCTTGCTCCGTGGCGATAGTCTCGGCGCACCGCACCCCCGATCGCATGGTGGAATACGCCCAAACCGCGCATCAACGAGGCTTGAAAGTCATTATCGCAGGAGCCGGGGGAGCGGCGCATCTCCCGGGTATGGTAGCATCTTTAACGCCCTTGCCAGTAATTGGGGTGCCTGTACCGAGCCGCCACCTGCAAGGGGTAGATTCGCTGTACTCGATCGTGCAAATGCCAGCCGGGATACCCGTAGCAACAGTGGGGATCGGCAACGCTAAGAATGCCGGCTTGCTGGCAGTTCAGATGCTAGCAGCTCATCAGCCAGAATTGCTAGAGCGAGTCTTGCATTACCGCAAAAATTTGTCAGAATCAGTAATGAAAAAACAAAATCAGCTAGAAGAGCTAGGCTATCATAACTATCTCAATCTGAACAAATAATCTCTAAACTTTTGTAGTAAAATTGGAAAGTTTTCCGAATATTGCTGAGCTTACTAGCTGTAAAGAGGGTGAAAGTGATTAAAATGACTGTCGGAAAGAAAAAGTCGAAACAAGTCAGGCGGGAGTCTTTAAATTTGCCAGGAGCGAACTTTTTGACAAAAGTTAACAGGTTCAAGAAATTACAAAGGACGATCGCCCGCCTCAGTCCAAGTTGGCAAGCCTGCATACCAATAGCAGCAATCATTGTCTTAGTGTGGGGATATGCGGCGGTAGCCCAAACTGCTCCCGCGCCAACCACCGAGGAACAATTAGCAAGCCTTAAGGTGGGCATGGATACCATGTGGGTCATGGTGGCGGCGATGCTAGTGTTCTTTATGAACGCCGGTTTCGGTATGTTGGAAACAGGTTTTTGCCGCCAAAAAAATGCAGTCAACGTGTTGTCCAAAAACTTGATTGTTTTTGCGCTTTCTACGATCGCATTTTGGGCGATCGGCTTTGCATTAATGTTCAGCAACGGCAACGGTTTTATCGGCACCAGCGGCGGATTTTTTCTGTGGAATGTGGCGGACAACAGCCCCGCCACAGGAGACGCTTATCAAGGCATTTTCAACTCATTAAACTGGACAGGAGTGCCTCTTAACGCTAAATTCTTTTTCCAATTAGTTTTTGCAGGAACGGCTGCAACGATCGTTTCTGGGGCAGTTGCAGAGCGAGTTAAATTCATTGACTTCTTAATTTTCAGCTTGCTGCTAGTAGGCATTGCTTACCCAATTACCGGACACTGGATTTGGGGCGGCGGCTGGCTGGCAAAAGCAGGCTTCTGGGATTTTGCAGGTTCGACAGTGGTTCACTCGGTAGGCGGTTGGGCTGCTTTGATGGGAGCGGCATTTTTGGGACCGCGGCTGGGCAAGTACCGCGACGGCGATACTGTGGCGATGCCGGGACACAATATGAGCATTGCCACCCTGGGCTGTTTGATTCTGTGGTTGGGTTGGTTCGGGTTCAATCCCGGTTCGACAATGGCAGTCGATCCAAATGCGATCGCCCACATTGCCGTCACCACTAACACCGCCGGCGCCTTCGGGGGAATTGCTGCAACGATTACTGCTTGGCTGTACTTGGGCAAACCCGACCTTTCGATGATTATCAACGGCATCCTCGCCGGCTTAGTCGGGGTAACAGCTAGCTGCGCTTGGATCAACGTCCCCAACTCTGCCATTATCGGCACGATCGCCGGTATCCTGGTAGTTTTCGCAGTAACTTTCTTCGACAACTTGAAAATTGACGACCCTGTAGGCGCAACTTCAGTTCACTTAGTCTGTGGCATCTGGGGAACTCTGGCAGTTGGGCTGTTTGCTGACGGACCTACAACTGGACTTTATACCACAGGCCCGGTAGCCGGATTGCTCGTGGGCGGAGGTTTCGGTCAACTCTGGGCGCAGTTGGTCGGCATTATCTCTGTAGGCGGGATGACCGTGCTGCTGAGTACGATTTTTTGGGCCGCACTCAAAGCTTTGCTAGGTATCCGCGTTTCTGCTTTAGAGGAGGCTGAAGGTTTGGATATCGGCGAACACGGGATGGAAGCTTACACCGGGTTTGTTAAGGAAACTAGCTTGGACAACAGAATTGAGGGTGGCTACGGTGGTTATGGTGGGGGTTCTGGAGGCAAGACTACCACACTGTAAAGCGTGGGAAGGGAGCGACCAATTCAGCTTTCATTTCCTAGATTAGCTATTTATCAGCTAATTCACGCCTTTATTCAGAAAAACTCCAATCTGAAATAGCCGCCAACTTATGGCGGTCTATCGTTGTGCTCGCGTTGAAATCTTCGATGCGAACGCGGGCATATTTTTATTGTTAGTTTACTTTCAATGGCGTACATATAGCAGTTTTTGATTGCATGAGATCTGCGCCGATAATTGTTAATTTGTAATGGAGAAATAGGAATTAAGGATCTGTAACTGACGAGCGTTGAAAACTGGTGTATTGGTTAGAGTTTATCGGCAATTGCTTTAAGTTCTTCAACGATGCGCTTGTTCTTGTGATCCCTGCTGACATAAAGGCGGGCTGAGAACATCGTGATTATTTCTCGTAGATCTTTAGCTAAATCCTCGTCACAGCTAGCATTTTCGGTTTGATTGATAATCACTACCTCTGTCCCAAAGTGTTCGCACAAATTAAAAATTAGTTCAGAACCAAATCTCAGCATTCTGTCTTTGTGAGTTAACACCAACCTTTCTACTTGATTGTCTGCGATCGCCCGAATGAGATGTTGTAAACCCAGCTTACTGTAATTAACCCCAGAACCCACATCATCAATGATTTGGAATTGCCAGCCGTGAGATGCACAAAACAATTCCAAAACTTGTTTTTGTCTGTCTAAATCATCTTTTTGGTCGTTACTGCTAACCCGAGCGTAAGCTATGGTTAAAGCGCCGTTGGGTTTTAAGCCGAGAAGATGAGCTAGGTCATACCGTCTGTGACCGTTAGCCGTGCGTTCCGGTATTAGCTTGCCTTCGGCTTCCCACCTGCGTAAGGTAGAAGCGCTTACACCTTTAATTTTGGCTGCTTCAGTTATAGTTAATTTTTTCATTTTTGGATTTTAGCATCAGAAATGAGTAAGTTCGATCACTTTTAGATATATTTTTGTGCCTTGCAGTAGCTTTGACAAATCCGATTGCGGTGCAAGAAAGTTTGGTAGGCAGATTTTTTATGGTAAAGTAGTGCGAAAAAGCAAAGTTCTGCATCGCCGCCCTTGCCCAACACAGCACAGTGCTTGATTCTTACAAGAATTGAGGCTTTAATTGAGCGGTAAAATTTGATGCAGCAATCAGTGCACATTATTCGGTGTGAGGCCTGCAAATAGCTTGAGTTTATGGAGAAGTTTGGAGGAGGTAGCAGAAGTAGAACTCATAAATCCCTCTTAGGAATGGAAGTTAGCCGATCGAAAACTATTCCGGTTTGGGCTTTGCTATCTTTGGTGACGAACGGGGTACTGATGTTCACAGTCGCTCAACTACTACTGCGGGGACACAACGTGACAGAAAGTTTCCAGGCGAATGATGCGGTGACTGCAGAAGTTGCTGAGGAACAAAATGACAAACCGATCGCCTCTGCAAACGCATTGCTAGACGTGCCTGTTCCAGGACCGCGACATAAATGGACTTACCAGCAGTGGGTGACGCAGTTGGGTCGCGAAGCTGAGGCGGCGGCGGCGAATCGACCATCAAGACTGAGTGTTTTGGCTGGGGATTCTCTAAGTATGTGGTTCCCAACCAAGCTGTTACCAGTCGATCGGTTTTGGCTGAATCAAGGGATTTCGGGGGAGACTTCCGTGGGTTTGCTCAAGCGGTTGCAGTTGTTCGATAGAACCGCGCCGGATACGGTATTTGTGATGATTGGGATTAACGATTTGTTGCGGGGAACCAGCGACGAAGGGATTTTGGACAACCAGCGGCAGATTATTCGCGATTTGCGGTGGGCTCACCCCAAAGCACAAGTGGTTGTGCAGTCGATTTTGCCCCACAGCGGGGAACAAGCTACTTGGGAAAATCGCGATCGGCTGTTGGCGATTCCTAATAGTCGGATTAGGGCAATAAATCGGCGCCTGAAAGAAATTGCTAGTTCTGAGAATGTTTTGTATCTGGATTTGTACCCGCTGTTTGCGGATGCTGACGGCAATTTGCCAACCGAACTCAGCACAGATGGCTTGCACCTTAACGATCAAGGTTATCTGGTTTGGCGATCGGCCCTGCAACTGTTCGATCAGATGCAGTTGAAAAATTAATCCTTAGTCCTTAGTTAGAAAGATAAAGGATGAAGTCATATTCTCCCCAACTCTCCCCCTCTCCTTCTCCCACTCTCCCCAACTCAAAAGTCTCCCCCTCTCCGATTATTTTGCGATCGCGGGCTATGTCAAGTAGCCGCGGATAGATTAAGAAATATGATTGTTAGCTATTTAGTATAGGGTGATACAGAATAACTGTTGGTACAAATGGTGCAATCCAAAAGGCATAGACCATTGGATGGAGAGTTGAAAAATTTAGATGAGTCCGGCTATACGAAGTCGGGGGGTTGAGGATTGGGGAATTATCTATTGAAGATTTGTTCCGCTAAAACAGGGACTTAAAACCAAATAACTATTGCATCTAAAATCCTCCCATCTAACATCGGCTCGGTCTTCCCTGAAAATTGCTGAGTATGAGAAGGTACAACTAACGTGATCAAAAAAAGTTTAACGATCGGCATCATGGCACTGTGGCTGTTAAGCGTACCGCTGACGGACAATGCCTTAGCTCAAGATGCTGCTGGTGCTGCTGCGGTGGCGCCGAATCCGATCGACAGCGGCGATACGGCCTGGATGTTGGTCTCCTCAGCACTGGTATTACTGATGACACCGGGGCTGGCGTTTTTCTACGGGGGACTGGTGCGATCGCGCAACGTCCTCAACACCATGATGATGAGCTTAGTCATGATGGGACTGATCGGCGTCACCTGGACCCTGTGGGGTTATAGTTTGGCTTTTGATGTCACCCCCAGCAACCTCAATGATAAAGGGTTTGCTCAAGGGATCGAAACCTTCATCGGTGGCTTCGACTGGATGTTCTTGAACAATGTCACGGCGGACAAACCAGATCCGATCGGCTACGCGCCGACAATACCCCACCAAGTCTTCATGGTGTACCAGATGATGTTCGCCATCATCACTCCAGCCTTGATTTCAGGGGCGATCGTCGAACGGGTAACATTTAAAACCTACTTCTGGTTCGTGCTGCTGTGGTCTACCTTCATCTACTCTCCTCTAGCCCACTGGGTTTGGGGTAAAGGCTGGCTGGGGGCAATGGGAGCTCTCGACTTTGCCGGTGGCACCGTCGTACATATCAGTTCCGGCGTATCAGCCGTAGTCGCAGCTTGGATGATCGGGCCCCGCAAAGACCACTTGAACAAGCCCCACACCCCCCACAACGTACCCTACGTCTTGCTTGGAATTGGGATACTGTGGTTCGGCTGGTTTGGCTTCAACGGCGGTAGCGCTTTGGGATCTGGTTCTTTAGCAACAGTGGCTTTTGTCACCACCATGATTTCAACAGCAGCCGGCGGTTTAACTTGGACAATTGTGGAATGGGTGCTCAGAGGCAAACCGACAGCAGTCGGAATTGCCAGCGGTTTCCTAGCCGGATTGGTGGGCATCACACCTGCGGCTGGATTCGTACTTCCAGTGGGAGCCCTTTTGATCGGATCGATCACTTCCGTTTGTTGCTTCTTTGGCGTGAGCTTGCGAGCTAAGCTGGGATTTGACGACTCTTTGGATACCTTCCCAGTTCACGGCCTCGGCGGGACTGTAGGGGCGCTGCTGACTGGGGTATTTGCAACTAAAGCCGTGAACGCTGCCGGAAATGACGGGCTGTTTGCCGGGAATCCGGGGCTAATCGTCACCCAGTTTGTAGGCATTCTAGCTACTTACGTGTTTGCGGCTGTCGGCACTTTTGTGATTTTGAAAATTCTGGCGCAGTTTATGGAACTGCGAGTGCCGTCATCTGCTGAAGACCAAGGTTTGGATATCGGTCTGCACGGGGAAGAAGCTTACGGTGAGGATTTTGCCGGCGGTTTCAGTTCGTTTGAATCGGGTTCTCCTTTTGCGCCGAAAAAGGTTTGAAACTATCATAAGACTGACGCACTCCAGCCTGTGAAACCCGGTTTCTCGGTAGAATTATCGGCTCCCAAACAGATTTTTCTAAGAAACCGGGTTTCTTTGGCGAATTTTGCGCCGAAGAAGGTTTTTATCTGTGATTGGGCGTTAGAGTCAATAATATTTGGGTTGCCCCGTTTTGCAATTGTTGCAGGCGGGGTTTTCAAATTTGAGATAGGAATTCTCCAATGGTTCTAAAATCAAAGGTAATTAACCTAGATTTCAACTCGATACCGCATGGATACTAAAGCTTTTAAACGATCGCTCCAACAGTCTGAAAACTACCACCGCAAGGGTTTCGGACACGAAGCTGAGGTAGCTGGCGTGATGCAGACAGCTTATCAAAGCAGTCTGATCCAGCAAATTCGGGACAATAATTACAGGCTAGAACGCGGCGCAGTCACGATCCGGCTGGCTGAGGCTTTTGGCTTTTGCTGGGGGGTGGAACGCGCTGTAGCTATTGCTTACGAGACTCGCCAGCATTTCCCAACCGAACGGATTTGGATTACTAATGAGATTATTCACAATCCGTCTGTAAATCAGCATTTGCGGGATATGGAAGTTGGTTTTATTGCTGTTGAGAAGGGACAGAAAGATTTTTCGGTTGTCGATAGTGGCGATGTGGTAATTTTACCTGCTTTTGGGGCGAGCGTCCAAGAAATGCAGTTGCTTAATGATAAGGGCTGCAAGATTGTTGATACTACTTGTCCTTGGGTTTCTAAGGTTTGGAATACTGTTGAAAAGCACAAAAAGAGGAATTATACTTCGATTATTCACGGTCAATACAAGCACGAGGAAACTGTTGCTACGAGTTCTTTTGCTGACAAGTATTTGATTGTATTGAATTTGCAGGAAGCTGAATATGTCAGCAATTATATCTTGCATGGAGGCGACCGCGATGAGTTTCTTGCTAAATTTAGTAAGGCTTATTCTGCTGGTTTTGACCCAGATGTGGATTTGGAAAGCGTGGGTATTGCTAACCAAACTACTATGCTCAAAACTGAGACAGAGAACATTGGTAAGTTGTTTGAAAAAACGATGATGCGGAAGTTTGGTCCTGAAAATTTGAACGAGCATTTTCAGAGTTTTAATACTATCTGCGATGCGACTCAGGAACGGCAAGATGCTATGTTGAGTTTGGTTGAAGAAAAGTTAGATTTGATGCTGGTGATTGGGGGGTTTAATTCTTCTAATACTACGCATTTGCAGGAAATTGCGATCGACAAAAATATTCCTTCTTATCACATTGATTGTGCAGAGCGAATTTTACCAGGAAATCGCATCGAACACAAGCCTTTGGGGGCAGATTTGGTGGTAGCTGAAGGTTGGCTACCGGATGGTAAAATTGTGGTGGGCGTGACTTCGGGTGCTTCTACGCCTGATAAGGTTGTTGAGGATGCGATCGATCGCATTTTGACCATGAAACCCGCTGCAGTTGCCTAATTATATTGTTTTCGCTGCCATCGGAATCATCCTTTTGCGAGTGCTGTGCGATCCTCTCGCAAACAGAGTATAATTCCGATGTTGCCGGATTTGATATTAAATTAATTTCAATCGATGAATCCTCCGCAATTACCCGATAGCTCCCCTTTTTGATACTATTGATCGGTATCATCGCTCCTGTGAATTTCTCCCCTGCTTCCCTAGGTTATTTTTTAAATAAAATATTAAATATTCGCTTTTTATTGGGGTAAAAAGCTTGACTTAGCTAGCTTGACAATGTATAAATTAGACAATGGGAATAGTGATCAAAATGTAGTTTATGTCAGTACTCCCATTATTTAATAATATACTCCAAAAATCAACTTAAATCAATAGGTAAAAACTCCTTTCTTTGATCCGCAATTTGAAACTGCCAAAGGAAAACGAACGATACAAAAATCGATGGAAAAAAGGCGAATTAAGCTTTGCAGGCTATCCTAGATTGTCTGATGTCTCCCTGAATCACAAGAAGCAAAAAAGCGATTTCTAGAATCTCAGACTTAAGGCGGATGCAAGGAGTAACCCGACTCAACTAAACAAAAAATCGATCGCACATTTGAGCCTTAAATTTATAGGCTTTAGTCGCCGTTTCTGACCGCGCGAAAAATTTGGGTATTCTTAAATCCAGCTACAATAAAAAAAAGCAGGACTCGCACGCCGATTATTTCATGAAACAATCGCTGACTCCCCAAATCACCGCAGGTATCGGAATGGTCGTGGCGCTGCTAATTTTCAATGCGGCAACTTCCTACCGCAACACTCTCAAGTTGGTCGAAAACGAACGCTGGGTGAGCCACACTCACCAAGTTTTAACCGAACTCGAAGCTACGCTTTCCACGTTAAAAGATGCTGAAACCGGACAGCGCGGTTATTTGCTGACGGGAGAAGAACGGTATTTAGAACCGTATTACAGCGCGATCGCCCGCATTAACCAGCAATTAGCAGAATTGCAGCAGCTAACGGCTGACAATAACCGGCAGCAACAGCGCCTTCGCGATTTGAAAATTGCGATCGACTCTAAATTAGCCGACCTTGAAACAACCCTCAATCTCCGACGCAAAGAAAACTTAGCAGCAGCCGTGCGGCAAATAAAAACTGGTAGGGGAAAGCAAATCATGGGGGATATTCGGCAGCAAATAGCCGCCATGACTGCCGGAGAAACTCAGCTATTGCAGCAGCGCGCCCGAGAATCTAAAAAAAGCGCTAATTTGACCATCCTGACTTTTAGCGTTGCGAGTTTAGTAAATTTCCTGTTGATGGTGTTGGTTTACTATTTGGTGAAGCGCGATCGAACTTTGCGCGACAAGGCCGAAATTAAGCAAAATCAACTTTTAGAACAGCTAGAGCACGATCGCCACTCCCTGCAATTAAGTGAAGAACGTTTTCGCAGCGCCATTCTCAACGCACCGCTGCCAATTATGCTGCACGCTGAAAACGGAGAAGTTTTGCAAATTAACTGCGCTTGGACAGAACTCTCAGGCTACGAATACTCAGAAATTCCCACAATTGAAGATTGGACAGAAAAAGCTTACCACAGCCGCAAATCCCTAGTGCAAGCAGATATCGATCGGCTGCACGGCTTAAACGCCCGCATTTCTGAAGGCGAATATATGATTGCCACAGCCAGCGGCGAAACTCGTATTTGGGAGTTTTATTCCGCACCTTTAGGTCAGCTTTGCGACGGCAGAAGTTTAGTAATTAGTACCGCCATTGACGTAACTGCGCGCAAACAAGCAGAAGCGGAAATTCGGATGCTCAACGCTACCTTAGAACGGCGAGTAGAACTCCGCACCAATCAACTTCAAGCAGCTAACGAAGAATTAGAAGCTTTCGCCTATACCGTAGCCCACGATTTGCGTGCCCCCCTGCGGGGAATGCAGGGATTGGCTGAAGCTTTATTAGAAGATTACCGTGAGCTCCTCGATGAACTCGGTCAAGAATACGCGCAGCAAATTGTTAATTCTGGGCAACAACTAGAAGAATTAATCCAAGATTTGCTAGCTTACAGCCGCCTGAGCAGCACAGATTTATCGATGCAAGTTTTAGACTTAGAATCTGCTGTGGCCGAGGCAATTGCTATGGTAAAAGCTGACGCTAAATCCAGGCACGCTCAAATCAGTGTTCGATCGCCCTTGCCTGCGGTAATTGCCCACCGCGTTACTTTAGTTCAAGTAATCGCCAATCTGCTCACGAATGCTATAAAATTTGTGGAAGGCACACCAGCCCAAGTGCAGATCTGGGCGGAGGAAATTGAGCATCCTCAAGAGGGAGAGACAAATAGCAATACAGTGGGAGAATTGGCAAGGGCGACAGTGGGACAGTGGGAGAATTCCCAGTTACTGATGGTCAGTAGCCTATTGCCAGTCTGCATCATCCGTCTGTGGGTAGAAGACAACGGCATCGGTATTGCTCCTGAACATCAAAAACGCATTTTTCGCGTTTTTGAACGGCTGCACGGTATCGAATCTTACCCCGGAACTGGTATAGGATTAGCTATTGTAAAAAAAGGAGTCGATCGCATGGGCGGTCAAGTTGGAGTGGAATCTCAAGTAGGACAAGGCAGTCGATTTTGGATACAATTGAGGAAGCATGACGCAAATGCAGACGATTTTGCTGGTGGAAGATAACCCCGTTGATATTCTATTAATGCAGCGGGCTTTTCGCAATGAGACTTTTGCTAATACTTCGCTGCAAATTGTCCGAGATGGAGATGCAGCGGTTTTTTATTTAAATGGGGACGGAGAGTACAGCGATCGCGATCGCTATCCTTTACCTAGGATAATTTTACTAGATTTGAAGTTGCCCAGGCGATCTGGTCACGAGGTTCTGGTTTGGCTGAAGCAGCAGCCGGAACTAAAACGCTTGCCGGTGGTTATGCTTACTTCTTCTAGCCAAACACTTGATGTCAAGCGGGCTTACGATTTAGGGGTAAATTCTTATTTGGTTAAACCGATCGGGTTTGCTTCTTTAGTGGAAATGATGCAGAGTTTTAGCCAGTATTGGCTCAATTATACCGAACTGCCGGAACCTCTATAATTTGCGCGTTTGTAGTGGCGATTTCTCGATTTTTCTTGCTTGTTTCCTCGTTACCAGGGTATTTTTGATAACGAGGAAATTAAGTTTCGAGTGAGGAATCGCGTCCTCTATCATTTTAAAGAGTTTACCTCCAACATTTTTAGTTGGAGTGATTTCTCGGCACCCTAACTAACAGCCAAATTATAATTTTTTAAAGTGGTACACATTCTAGTAATTGACGACAACCCCACCGATCGGCTGCTCGTCAAACGCGAATTAGAACGGCAATTTTCGCCATTACAAGTAACGGAAATTTCCGACAATAGATTGTTAGTGGAAGCACTGAACCGAGGTCAATTCAATCTGGTGATTACCGATTACCAACTGCGCTGGACGAACGGTTTAGATGTGCTTAAAACTATCAAAGCACGTTATCCACAATGCCCGATTATAATGTTTACAAATACTGGCAATGAAGAAATTGCTGTAGAGGCGATGAAATCCGGATTGGACGATTACATTATCAAGTCGCCTAAGCACTACGTCCGCCTTTGCGTTGCTGTTCGCACAGTGCTCGATCGAGTTGCCGCCTGGGAACGAGTCGCCAGACTCGAAAATCAACTTAATTCTCTGTTAGAACGCTTAAATGTCGGAGTTTTTCGAGCGAGTTCCCAGGGGCAGCTTTTGGAAAGCAATCAAGCTTTTTTGCGCTTGTTTGATGCCAGCAATTTAGCAGATGTCCAAGGGATTTATCTGCAGCAATTGTTTTTGCAACCGGTAGATTCAGGGGAGTCTCGGTGCCAAAATCTAGAAATTACATTTCCTTTGGCAGATGGTCGAGTAAAATGGATTCGGTTTACTCAATATCTTTACAGCGCAGAAGGTGAAAGTACGATCGACGGATTGGTGGAAGATATTACGGAACTCAAGCAAGCTGAACTTGCTTTGCGCGAATTTAATGAAACTTTGGAAGAGCGGGTGAGAGAGCGTACTGCTGAGTTAGAAGAAGTTAATGCACAGCTAGAATCTTTTACCTATTCAGTTTCTCACGACTTGCGCGCTCCTTTGCGGGGAATTTTGTTTTTTGCTGAAATGTTGCTCAACGATCAAGTTAGCAACTTGGATGCTACCTCACAAGATTACTTGTACCGGATTACGGATGCTGCAAGTCTGATGAGTACTTTAATCGAAAATTTGCTAGAGTACAGCCGCCTCAGCAAAGCTAACTTGCCACTAAAAGCAGTCTCTCTTAATTTTATTGTGGCTCGCTCGATCGCGCAACTAGAGACCGAAATTGCCCAAAAACAAGCTCGCATAACGGTTGTCGAACCGCTACCTGCGGTGTTGGCACATCCTCCTACGCTGCTGCAAGTTTTGGCTAACTTGCTCTCCAACGCTATTAAGTTCGTGCCGCCTGGGATAGCTCCCCAGGTGCGAGTTTATGCAGAAGCTGAGGATGAATATATCTATCTTTGGGTAGAAGACAACGGCATTGGTATTGCCGAAAAATTTCATGGTAGGATTTTTGGATTGTTCGATCGCCTGCACGGTCAAGAAGTGTATCCAGGGACGGGAATTGGGTTGGCGATAGCGAATAAAGGAGTCGATCGGATGGGTGGTGGGATCGGGCTGAAATCGACTTTGGGAATGGGTACCCGCTTCTGGGTAAAATTACGCAAGTGCGAGAGTTGAGGAAGCAGTGTACGGGATTTAACAGATGAGGTTCTAGACAAGAGGGTTTTAACAGCAATATTCTGCTGTAGCTCAAAGAATCAACAACCCGCTTGTTCACACCCGAAGACAGAATAAACAATTAGTATAATGATAGTTAATTAATCTCTTGCACCTTTCCCGCCTGAGCTGGCTTTCTGATGTGTTTTACAACAACTTAGTTAATTAATTTGCTTGCGGACACGCCCCTAAAAAGCTGGTTGAGGATATTACAAGCTGTAAAATAAATAAAATACAAGCAAATACAATAAAATTCTTGCAACTCTAATTAACCCACCAAGTACATATTCAAATTGTCGAGATTGCTTAATAACATATTATTACATTTAAAAATGTTTGCGCCCTATAAAAACTAAAAGGCTAATGCTGTCTATTCTGTTAATCGACGACAACCCGAACGATCGCCTGATGATCGAGCGAGAACTGAGGAAAAATTTTTCGGATTTAGAAATTAAATCCGTTATTGATATTCAAACTCTAGAATACATCCTGGCAGCCGGGGGTTTCGATATAGTAATTACCGACTACCAACTGCACTGGAGTGACGGATTAACGATTCTTCAAAAAGTTCACAGTCGCTACCCGAATTGTCCGGTAATTATGTGTACTGACAGCGGCAGCGAACAAGTGGCCGTCGAAGCTATGAAAGCGGGTTTGAGCGATTACGTATTCAAAGGGCGATACTTAAAGCGACTGGCGGGGGCCGTGGGCGAAAGCTTGACAAAACAGCAGTTGCGCGAGAACTACGCGAAAACGTCGGCGCAATTGGCAATTTCGGAGGAAAGGCTGAGATTGGCGATCGAAGCCTCGAAAATGGGAACTTGGGATTGGAATGTATTAACTGGCGAGGTCGTTTGGTCGGAGGGACACGAACTGTTATTCGGGTTGGAAAAAGGCAGTTTTCCGGGAACTTATGAAGCGTATTTTGCCTGCATTCATCCGGATGACCAAGCCTCGATCGCCGACGCTGTTGCCTTTGCTTTAGAAAACAAAATAGAATACAAGTACGAATTTAGAGTTTTTTGGCCCGACGGCAGCTTGCACTGGATATCCGGTAGGGGCAAGTTTTTTGATGATGATACGGGTAAATCGGTGCGATCGATCGGCGTGGTTTGGGATATTACGGATAGCAAATTATCGGAAGCGAGGGTGCAAGAAAGCGAGGAAAATTTGCGCTTTGCTCTAGAAGCAGCTAACACAATCGCTTTTACCTGGGATGTGGCATCGGGGGAAGTCCGCCGTTCGTCTAATGCCGAAACGCAGATGGGTTTGGGGCCAGACAGCACCTGTGGTACTTTTGAGCAAAAAAAGAATGCGGTGCATCCAGAAGACCGTGAAAGGTTTTTGGCAGATGTGGAGGCCGCATTCAGGGGCACGGGAGTTTACGAGTCGGAATACCGCAAAGTGCGACCCGACGGCTCAGTGATTTGGCTTCACGACAAAGGGCGAGTGGTTTTTGACGCATCCGGTACACCCCTTCGGCTGTCCGGCGTGGCGATCGACATTACGCAGCGCAAACAGTTAGAATACGACCGCTCGCGCGCGTTGGCCCGCGAGCAGTCGTATTTGCGCCGCCTGCAAAAGTTAACCTCCGCGTCAGTAGCTATTAACTCCACGCTGTCGGTGGCAGAAATACTTCAGTTAGCTGCCGATAGCGCCCGCCAAATTCTCGAAGTCCACCAGGTAGCGGTCAACCTCGACCCTGCCGCCACCTGGGATGCGGGAATTAGCAAGTTTTCCATGTCAGAAAAATACGCCGCGTGGCAAGATTACTGCGAAGAGCCAGACGGTACCGGCATTTACCAGCAAGTTTGCCAGCACCAACAGGCGATGCGGATGACTCAAACCGAATTAGAGGCTCACCCGGCATGGCGGAAGTTCGGCAAGGCTGCGGGGAAGCACCCGCCAATGCGGGGCTGGCTGGCTGTACCGCTGACGACTCGGGACGGCAGAAATCTGGGATTGATTCAGTTGTCGGACAAGTATGAAGGGGAGTTTGCCGAAGATGATGAAACTATTTTAATGCAGTTGGCTCAGGCGGTGTCGGGGGCGATCGACAATGCCCGACTTTACGAGGAATCTCAGCAGGCAAATCGCATGAAAGATGAGTTTTTGGCAACTCTTTCTCATGAGCTGCGATCGCCCTTAAACGCGATTTTGGGCTGGGCGCAACTGCTGCAGCAACGCAGTTTGAGTCAGGCTGCTACGGGGCGGGCTTTAGAAACGATCGAGCGAAATGCTAAATTGCAAACTCAATTGATTGATGATTTGCTGGATATTTCGCGAATTATTCGCGGCAAGTTGACTTTGAATCCTTGTGCGGTAAATTTGATTTCGATGGTGGAAGGAGCCCTGAATACGGTGCGGTTGGCTGCGGATGCTAAGTCGATCGAGTTGCGGTCTGCAATTGTAGATTTGGGCTGGGAGACTGCTGAATTTTCCGAACTTGGGAAGGTTTCTGGCAATCCTGAATCTCAGTTAAATCCGAGATTTTGGGTATCAGGAGACCCTGGCCGCTTGCAGCAAGTAATTTGGAATTTGCTGACGAATGCGATTAAGTTTACGCCGCGCGGGGGGCGAGTTGAAATCCGGCTACAGCGAGTTGATTCGGAGGTTGAGCTGGCTGTTACCGACACGGGAATTGGGGTTGCACCGAATTTTTTGCCTTACGTATTTGACTCTTTCCGCCAAGCGGATGCTACGATTACTCGCAATTATAGCGGTTTGGGGCTGGGTCTGGCGATCGTGCGGCAGTTGGTGGAACTCCACGGTGGCACGGTTTGGGCTCAAAGTCCGGGACTGGATATGGGATCGACTTTTACTGTCCGTCTCCCTTCGATGCAGGTAAATTCGATCGCCGACGATGAAGCGCAGGTTTTGGCTGGCGCTGGTAATTTACTGGGAGTTAAGGTTTTGCTGGTTGATGACGAGGTTGATTCGCGGGAATTTATGAGGTTTGTCTTGGCAGATTCCGGGGCTACTGTCAGGGTTGCATCGTCTGCTGCTGAGGCGTTTGAGGTGGCTTCGCAGTTTAGTCCGGATGTTTTGGTCAGCGATATCGGAATGCCGCAGGAAGACGGATATTCGCTGCTACGAAGGCTGCGTTCTTTGAACACTCAGACAGGGAAATTGTGGGCGATCGCTCTGACGGCTTATGCTAGGGATGAAGACCGCGATCGTGCTTTCGCTGCAGGTTTTGACCGACATCTGCCTAAACCTGTGCAACCCGATGTGTTGCTAGAGACTATAGTCAAGTTGAGGCAGCAAGGGCTACCAACTTAAAAATTTCTATTAATAATTGGGAATTGGTAACTCAAAAGTGGTTAATTGGAATTGGGAATCGTGCTTTTAGTGACGACTTTAGTCATCGTAAAATTCGCTCGTACAGGCCTTCCTCACTACCAATCTATAATGCTGATTTTACCGGACACGACCTGATTAACCCGACTGGATATAGGCGGAAATCGCTCAACAGAAAAATATAAAAATTTGGATTTTTCAAAATGTTCAAATTCTGCTTGTGGGGCTTTGCTTTTAGCGCGCCTAAAATATGCAATTTCTATGCCGATTAGGTAATTGGTTTGTGTTAATATGCTAAAATATCCAACAACCACGCGGTAATAATTAGGTGGACAAACTTCAGATAGATATAGAGGCAATTTACTCTCAAATTGAGCAATTGCGCCTGGAACGCCAGCAGCTTAGTATTGCCGATGCTGTCCCAGCAGGTGATTCGCCCCAAGCGATCGCCGATGCTTATCGGCGTCACGCGAGGGAAACAGCACAAGTGTCGGCCGAAGTCAAGGGTATAGATGACGCGATCGCGGCTCTGTCTGCTCAACTGAGTCAGAAACAGCAGCAATCGGTAAAATTGCAAAGAATTACTCCGATGGAGCAGCAAGTTGAAGAAGGAAGAGCGCTCGCTCACGGACACGCGGAACGGATTAATGAACTGGCGGCGGAACTGGCGGCAGAAGTGAAGGGACTCAAAGCCATCGCCGACCAAATTAGTCCCAGCTACTGGCAGGTTTATTACAAGCCTTTTATTACTGGTTTTAAGAGTATTACTGTTCCCTACGTGCGCTCGGACGGGGATGTTTGGACTATTGTCAATCGAGTAGTTTAGAGAGGCTGCGGGAGCAGAAATAATCAGCGCTCAAGACAATTTTTTCCTGTCCCTATTCCTCTACTTCAACCCCGCAGCAGTTGCTTAATAGTGCCGACCAATTCCTGTGGGTGAAATGGCTTGGCGATGTAAGCGTCGGCTCCTTGTTTCATTCCCCAATAGCGATCGAACTCTTCGCTTTTGCTCGAACACATTACCACCGGCAAATTTTGGGTTTTAGGGTCGCTTTTGAGCCGGCGACAGACTTCGTAGCCGTTCATCCGGGGCATCACGATATCCAGAACGACTAAATCGGGGCGGTTAGCCTTGATTTGCTCTAGAGCTTCTACGCCATCACTCGCTACTGTGACGTTGAGTCCTCTACCTTTGAGCAAGTCGGCGATCATCTCCCGCAGAGTGACGCTATCATCAACAACCATAACTGTACTCATAGAATAATCCCTACCAAGTTTCTGGGTTGAAACGTTCTCATTAACGTTTACACTAACGTTCACCTTCCAAGGTGTCTTTTCCTGATTGAGATTGCGCTCTGCTAGATGTAGTTTACCCACTTTTGCTGATTTCTCAATCATTTTCTGAGTAATTACCGCAAGATTGAAAGATCCGCGCAATCTCGGTTGACACACGAGGCTATGTCCGTTAGTCTATCATTTTCTTTCTCAAATGGTACTATTATCAAAAAATCAGGGTATGGCTTGGTTGTGTGTTTCCCGTTGAGGACGGCGGCGCTCGGCCGCCTGCATCAACATTTGTCTATATTAGGATTATTCGTACCTAAAGCCGATAGTTTTTGGTCGTAGAGCGTGTCTAAAACTGCCGGGCGCTGGCGGTAGCTGTGACCGGTGTTTTTGCAGCCATTAGCAACTATTCCCAAGACGGAAGCTCCAGAAATTTTTAATTCTTCTAAAACTTTGCGAACTTGCGATCGGTCTGTTTGCCCAATTTGGACGACCATAATCGTAGCGTCTGTGTGAGCTGCGATCAAGTGGCTGTCTGCCAAGCCTGCTAGTGGCGGGGTGTCATAAATTACTAAGTCAAAAAATGCTTGAAATTGCTCCATCAGATAATGCATTTTTTTGGAAGAAAGAAGCTTGATCGGATCGGGGGGAATTTGGCCGGCGGTGAGTACGAACAAATTTTCTTGGTTCGGGGCTCGTTGAATCGCGTCGTTGAGGCTGAGATCTGTGGAGATAGCCTCGCCCAGACCACGCACGTTGGGCAGTCCTAACTTAGCGTGCAGTTGCGGGCAGCGCAAATCTGCATCTACTAGCAATACTCGCTGTCCCACTGCTGCTGCTGTGGCTGCCAGGTGCAAAGCTACTGTAGATTTGCCGTCCCCGGCTAAGGGTGAGCCGACTAAGAGCGATCGAATTGCCGTGCCTGCACTCAGCAAGTGAATGTTCGTGTATAGCGATCGAAATGCTTCTAAAAATTGATAGTCCAAGTCGCTCAAAATACTTGATCCCCCGCTCATCGGACCAGTATATCTAGCTTCGACCGGTTCGACTACTTCTACTTTCGAGTTCGATCGAGCCGATGTTAGTTTCCTCTGTCTAGCTGGCGGTCGGCGCTTGACTTTTTTGGTAAACGGAATCACACCGAGTATCGGCAATCTTGTGGCGATTCTCAGTGATTCTGGAGTGTGGAACACAGTATTTAGTACCTCTACGAGCAAGCCGACTGCTATGCCCAGCAGACTGCTTAAAATTACTGCCAGCGCTAACTGTTTTTTGGTTTGTTTGACGGTAGCTGTTAGAGGGTTGCCAAATTTATCTAGCGGAATTTCCGGAGGATTGATCAGCACCCAGGGAATTTGCTGCTGAGCCGCATCGATCCGCAAGGCTTCTCGTTTTGCCAAGAAATCCGAAAAACTCTTAGTAACTACTTGCAGTTCCCGCTGTAAATTGTCGTATTCTCGGGTTGTAACTGAAAAGTTTCTAATTTTTTGGTTGAGAGCATTTTGCAAAGCTGTCATTTCGCGATCGCGCGCTTCAACTTCTTTGATTTGGGTCTCTAAATTTCCCATCACCACTTCTCTTGCTTGTTGAGTGGCGGTTAAAATCAGTTCTTCCCGACTTTTTCGCAGCGCTAAAACTGGCAAACTGTCTTCTCTGTACTGAGCTAATTTCAGTGACAAGTCCGAATCTATTCTCTGAATCTGACCTAAGAGGCCGCCGTAAGCTTGCCCTTGGGTCATCAGCAGCCCCTGGGGATTATTTTCGTTCAGTAGTTTTTCATAGCTTTGGTAGAGGTTTCGCATGCCTTTTAGCTGAACTCTAATTTCTACTTGCTTACCCCGAATGCTTTGAACTTGTTCAGACAGAGATTTTCCCTCTATCTGAGGTTCAAACAAGTTGCTCTGCTGCCGCAGTCTTTGGACTTGCAGTTGCAGAACTTCCACTCTTTCTCGGAGCTTGGGCATCTCTGTATCTATAAATTTAATACCTTGATTAATGCCCATCAGCCGTTGCTGCAAGCTGTAATCTAGATAAGCTTTAGAAATTTTATCCAATACGCTGTAAATTTTTTTTCGGTTTGAATCTTTGTATCGAACTTGTAAAATTTTCGTGCCTTGCTGTTTGCCATCTTTCGTGTAGCTAATGCGGTTGATCGACATTTTTGAGATCAGTTCGCTATAGTTCATTTTGGGATACCAAGCCCGCAATTCCTCAATCACTGGCTGCATCATTTTGGGACTTCGCAAAATCCTAATTTGGGTTTCGTAGTCTAGTAGGCTAATTCCTTCTATATTAATTCTTGCTAAGTCCGCCGCTTGGGTGTTGTTTAATTGTTTGGATTGCAAACCTTCAGCCGTGGCTGGTTCTACTAACAGGGAAAAGGAGCCTTCATACTCGACCGTTATGCTTTTAGAAGTGGCGACGATGGCTGTTCCTGCCAGGGCGCTCAAAGCTATGGTTGCTGCTGCCATGACTGGGAAGCGACGGCGCACGACGCCTAACAGCCAGGACAAGTCTAGCTTTTCTTCTTCTCTCTCCTCTACGAAGTGATCTCTGTAGTTCTGAGCAGATAACTCCGGCAGTTTGCCATTCGATTTGGGTGTGAAGGGTTGGTAATCTTGTCTGCTATCCATATTCAGCCAGGGTATTTTTGAGGTTGATATTTTTGAGGTTGATATTTTTGAAGCGGCCAGGTCGCGGCTGGGTAATCTTATTGTTTGGTTTATTCTAGCCTTTGCCAGGAATTATCCACCTCACCCGCCGCCTTCTTACCTGAATAAAAATCGGAGAACGTTTATAAAATTTAACACTCCCGTAGCTGGCCCGACAGGTCCTATTACAGCGTTCATGCGATCGACAAAATTGACGAGCCCCCTGCGAGATACGATAATCATGTCGTTGTTGCGAAGTTGAGGATTGGTTTCTTCGTTAATTCCTTGAGTTAAATTGACTTCGATCGTCCGTTTAGTAGCTGTACCGTCGTTATTGAGGCGGACTAGCTCAACTTTATCCCTTCTAGCTCTGGTATTCTCGTAGCCAAAAAATCCTCTGGAAATTAAAGCTTGATTCAGTGTGGCATTAGCTGGGAGCCTCAAGGGATCGAGGGATGTTCTGAGTTCTCCTACTACATAAACGTTAATGCCGACGGGGGCAAAGTTAGTGTTGGCGAGCACACCAGCTTCTGCAGGGTTGACGATTGTAGCTTTGGGCACGATGATCGTGTCTCCCTCCTGGAGGATTGTATCTTGGGCCCCGTCGCCGGACTCTAGGAACTGCCACAGGTTGACTGGGATAATTTGTTCGCCTCTTCTGGTGACGCGCCGCACTTGGATTTGCCGGATGTCGGCATCGGAGGTGATGCCGCCGGCTAGCTGAATGGCCCGGATGACGGTGGGGAAACCTTCGCGGCTGAGGTCGTTTGTGGTGTTGCCGCCGATGACGACGTAAGCGCCTGGGCGGGTGACTTGACCAACGATGGAGATCGATCGAGGTTTTTCTGGGGGTGGCGAAAAGTTTGCTGTCGCAAATTGACGAGCTTCTGCTTGGTTGAAGTTGGCGACTGTGGGAATCACGATTGTGTCTCTGTCTTGCAAAATGATGTCTTGAGAGATGTCTCCTTCTTGCAAGAATTTCCACAGGTTGACGTTGAGCACTTGATCGGGGCCGTCTCGTTGGGGACGGCGGACGCGGATGTTGCGGATGTCGGCGACACCCGTGACGCCTTCTGCGAGTCTGATCGCTTGGGTGACGGTGGGGTACTGGACACTCGGCGAGGCTCCCGGTCCGGGAGTTAGGGTAATAGTGAAGTTTCCGGGCCTGGTTACTTCTCCGATGACGCCGACGTTGAGGGGGCGGGCGGCGACGAGGCTGACTGTGACTATGGGGTCTTTGAGGACGCGGCGGTAGGCGTTGCGGATGATGTTGGTGGCTTCTACTAAGGTGCGGCCGCGGATGGAGACCAAGCCGATCAGGGGCAGGTTGACTGAACCGTCGGAAAGGACTTCGTAGCCGCGGCTGAGTTCGGGTACTTCGAGTATTTCTACTTGGATGCGATCGCCGCCGCCGAGTTTATAGCTTTCCGGCGCTCTCCTAACGGGCGGAACCGTCTGGGCTTGGTCTGCGCCTAGGGGGATGGGAAGTTGTGCCGGGGTGCTTCTGGCGTCAGCGATAACAGTGGAAGCAAACAAGACAACACCCACAACCGACGGGGCTATCTGTCTTGGAAAATGGGTGTTAACCATACACCACCTAATTTTATTGACTATGATTTATATAAGTGTAGCCTTTTGAGTGCGGGGCAAAAAGCTCATTATTTTAAGCTATCGCCGAAAAAAGGATGCTCTATTTTTGTTTTATCCCTAATTTCTGTGTTAGCGTGGTTGCGGGTTGACGGCTATATTTTATATCTATATAATTTGATATTGTTGGTAACAAAGGAAAGCAATTATGAATCAACCAGTGTCTATACCAAATATGGTGAAAGAGCTGATTTTAGGTACTTCTTCCTTGACATGGATGCTAATTGCTATAGTCGCGATAGTAACTCTACTATTATTTCAATTTGCTAGTTATAAAAAAGTAGGTTTGGCTTTAGAAAAAAGCTTTGCTGCTCTTTACATTTTTATCTCTCCATTTCTGACACAACCTCCTTTTAATTACTTGCATTTTGTTAACTTGAAACATCCCGAAGGTGGTATCTTAAAACTCATACCTTATTTTTTTTACCCCTGGGTAGTATTAATTTTAACTTCAAGGGTTAAAGTTTTTAGTAGCAATTTTATAGAGATTTTTGCCAAGATATTGAGGATGAATCCTTTTTTTTTACTTTATACATTACTTCCATTACTATCTACATTATGGTCTCTAGTTCCTGAAGAAACGCTAAGAGCAGGGCTAGCTTTTTCAGGATTTACTGCTTTCGGGTTTTACATTGCAGCCCAATATAAATGGGAGGATTTATCTCGTTTTTGGCGCTGGGGATACACGGCAATCGGTTTGGCAAGTTTTGTAATGAAACCCCCTGGAGCAGGCGATTTTGTCGGCTTAACCCAATCTAAAAATTCTTTGGGGGGAGTCTTAGCTCTCTGTACGGCATTTTGGTATTTGCACTATTCTCAAGGAGCTAAAACTCAGAAAGAGCGCTGGATTGCTTTGGGAATGATGTTCTTTTCATTTTACCTAGTAAGGGCTAATAAATCGGGAGCTGCTCTAGTGATTACTCTCATATTAATAATTGCAGTGTCCTCACTAAATTTTTTAAAAAAATTAAGTTTTCAGTGGGCATTTACTGCGATTATATGTTTCCTGGTCGTCAGCATAATTATGACTGTTTTTGTAGTAGACAACCTAGAGGATATTATTGTAGGTGGGTTAGGCAAGGACTTGACTCTAACTGGGCGGACAGAATTCTGGCCGCAGTTAATGGCTGCGGTCAACCAGCGTCCCTGGTTTGGCTACGGATACGATGGATTTTTTCAACAAGATAAGTTAGGAGCGGGTACTCCTGCTTATTTTATTTATACTCCTAGTGGATTTCAACCTGAAAACCCTCACAATGGAGGGATTGGGATATTGTTAGCCTTCGGTTGGCCGGGATTAATTTTAATGATGACTTCCTTGCTGCTCAATTTAGCTTACGCAGTTCGGTATTTGAGTCGTAGCACGTTGGAAGGAGCGGGAATACCTATTTGTTTTCTAGTCTCTATTATTATGAGCAACATCACAGAAGGTTATATTATAGATATAGGAAATCCTTGGCTGAGTTACGTAATGTTGACGGTTCGACTTGCGATAGATAATGCTAACAATAGTTCTAACAGTAGCACCAGTAACCCTCAAAGGCGTTCTTTAGCTCGCACTGTCCATTGAAGTAAGCTTTATTGGGCGGATCGTGGGTCAAGTTGGGGAACATCTCATATTTGTAAAAACACTTCTTCTGGCTCCTTCCTTCTTCCTCTTTCCTTCTGCCTCCTGCCTAAAAACTCCAATTTTTAGGTCGGCTGCAAAAGTGAGATGTTCCCTCAAGTTGTGATATGTTGTTATAGGATCAACCAGTCTAATTTTGCGAGATTGCCGACCCTGCTAGAACCGCGTTTGTGTTTTGTAAAGATTTAAAATATTCTGATGCTAGATAAGTTAACTGCGGTCAGTCAAAGGCTCGGCCCTAATCTGCGCCAGGTACTCAGCAACATAGCTTGGCTGTTCACTGACCAAATCTTGCAGATGGGTCTAGGCCTGTTTGTAGGCCTTTGGGTGGCTCGCTATCTTGGTCCGACACAATTTGGATTGCTCAACTACGCGATCGCCTTTGTGTCGCTGTTTAGTTCGGTGGCAACAATGGGGTTGGGTACTCTGGTAGTGAGGAATATCGCTCGCGACCCAGAATGCAAAAATGAGACCCTGGGAACGGCCTTCGGACTGCAATTTACTGGTGGCTGCATCACTTTGTTGTTAACTGTCACCGTGATTACGCTAGTCAAGCCCAACGACACTCTGACTCGGTGGCTGGTAGGTATCATCGCTGCAGGAACTATCTTTAATGCTTTTGAGGCTATCAATTTTTGGTTTCAGTCCCAAATCCAGTCAAAATATACAGTGCTGGCTAAAAATTCGGTATGTTTTTTAGTTGCTGCTGTCAGAATTGGGTTAGTAACAATTAAAGCCCCCCTGCTTGCCTTCGCCTGGGTTAGATTGACAGAGGTCGCATTAGTAGGAATGGCTTATGTATATTTTTATCAGCTTACGGGGAATAAAATTAAGGATTGGCATTTTAGTTGGGAACGGTGTAAGGAACTGCTATCGGAGAGTTGGCCGATAATTTTGTCGGGATTGGCAGTTTATGTGTACTCAAAAACCGATCAGATAATGCTCGGTGCGATGAATCAAAATGCTCAACTAGGCTATTATGCTGCAGCTGTTAAAATTTCGGAAATCTGCGATTTTTTGCCGATGATCATATCCAGCTCTATTTTTCCAAAATTAGCGAATTTGAGAAAGACAAATTATGAAGAATATCTAAATAAATTTCAAATTTACTCGGATATTATGATATTTTTATGGTTGGCAGTGGCGATACCGATATCATTACTTTCTCCCTGGATAGTGAATCTGCTTTACGGGGAAAACTATGCAAAGTCAGCAGCGGTACTGGCAATCTATGTTTGGGCGCAATTTGGCAGTAACTTTGGAGTAGCACGGAGTACATATTTGAACATAGAAGGTCAGTTGCGCTACGGCCTTTACTTGACTGTAGTCGGATCTATTTTTAATGTAGGGTTGAACTTTTTGCTAATTCCTAAGTATGGAGCTTTTGGAGCAACTGTGGCTACTCTGATAACTTATTTTTACGTGATTATATTACTCAATTTCTTGATTAAGGAATTGCGCCCCTTCGGAAATTTCATCTGGCGCTCCCTTAACTTATACAAGGCTGCTTGTAGAATCAGAGGATTAGTAAAGTGATTCAAATTAAACCTAAAATCGAACAGCGCTCGAATTGCCCCTACTGCGACACGGAACTCAATGCCCAAAAAATTTTGTGGCAAGGGATACATATTGTTCTGGACTGTAAGTGCGCGGGATGCGGTAGCGAAATAATTGACGAGTTGAGAGTAGGTCATGGAGTCAGAAACTCCGTCCAAGTTGATACAATCAAAGGTGAAGTTTTTGCAAAATTTGTTAACATAAAAGAATGGCTAGGCAAACCATTACTCAATTCACTCCAAAATCCTCAACCAGAAAAACTTGAGATTGTAAAAGAGATTTTTAAACCCTGCAAACGGGTAATTATCTTAAACTGTATCGATCATCTTTATGGTCATTCCCTGCTGAAGTTGCTAAATGCACAAAGGCACTTAAAATGCAACTCGGACTGCGGGTTAGTTGTGATAGTTCCTAAGTTTCTAAGGTGGATGGTTCCTGATGAAGTTGCAGAAGTGTGGACAGTACCTATTTCTTTAAAAAATGGTCAGAATTACTATCCCAGCTTCGCCGAGTTTGTTGAGGAAGAAACTAAACGCTTTGATGAAATTTATGTCAGCGAAGCCCATTCTCATCCTAGCCAGTTTGACATCACACGGTTTACTAGAGTTCCCAAACACAAATTTGAGGAACCAGAAACAAGAATTACTTTTATTTGGCGGGAAGATCGTTTATTAGTTAACAGTGGGCTGTTCCGAGTTCTGAAAAAGCTAAATCAACGAGAAAGGGCATTGCCATTGCAAAATTTAAAAATTCAGCAGTTATTTCATAAAATTAGGTTGCAATTACCAGAAGCAAAATTTGCAGTAGCTGGTTTGGGGACAAAAACTAAGTTTCCAGAATGGATTGAAGATTACAGAGTGGATAGTTTTAATGAAAAAGTTGAAAAGGAAATGTGCCGTGTTTATTCACAAAGCCGCTTAGTAATTGGTCTTCACGGATCTAATATGTTGCTACCTTCGGCTCATGCTGGTATGACAATTGATTTGATAGATGAGCGGTGGGGTAACTTTGCCCAAGATATTTTATACCAAGAACGTGACCCGAGAATGGCTAGTTTTCGTTATAGATTTTTGCCCTATCAGACTAGCAATGATACACTGGCCTACATAGCGGCTGTGATGCTTCACAAGTGGTTTAATTTTAAATCGCAGATGACTGCTGAGCTTGTTAATTCAGATATTGAAGACTACTAAAAAAAGTAGAGTCGCATAAATGTTCAATTACCAAATCCAAACACCCGTTGCTTTTATTATATTCAAACGTCCAGATACAACGGCTAAAGTATTTGAGGCAATTCGTCAGGCCAAACCTCCCAAATTGCTAGTAATTGCTGACGGGCCACGTCCAGATAGGCCTGGAGAAGATCAAGAATGTGCTGCCGCTAGAGCTATTATTGACCAAGTAGATTGGGACTGCGAAGTTCTGAAGAATTATGCAGACGTAAATCTCGGTTGTCGCCTGCGGGTTTCTAGCGGTATGAATTGGGTGTTTGATCAGGTTGAAGAGGCAATTATTCTTGAGGATGACTGTCTCCCTCATCCTACTTTTTTCCGCTTCGCTGAAGAATTGTTGGAGCGTTACCGAGACGATCAGCGGATTCTGTCAATCTCTGGTCAAAATGTTCAGTTTGGGCGAAAAAGAACTGATTATAGTTACTACTTTTCTCGCTATAATCACTGCTGGAGCTGGGCGAGTTGGAGGCGAGCTTGGCAGCATTATGATTTAGATATGAAGTTGTGGCCGGAAATTCGGGATGGTAATTTTTTGATGGATGTACTGGGAGACTCCCATGCTGTAAAAGTTTGGACAAATACTTTTCAGCTCTGTTATGAAAAAAAATTACAGAGTTGGGCGTTTCAGTGGACATTTGCTAGTTTCATTCAAAATGGTATGAATATTCTGGCAAATGTCAATTTAGCTTCTAATATCGGACATGGTGTAGGGGGAACTAATACGGAGGATGTAAACAGTCCTTATAGTAATATGCCTGTAGAAGCTATAACATTTCCGATGAAACACCCAGCTTTTGCCATTCGGGATGTGCAAGCAGATAATTTTACTGAAAACACTTTATATGATTACGAACCGAAATTTGTCAAGAAAGTACAACGCAAAATCCAACAATTTTTGAAATAGTAAGTAAGCCTGAGTTAAGGATGTTTGGATGAAAGTTTTGCTGGTAAGTAATTATGATATTAAAGGTGGTGCTGCGAGAGCTAGTTATCGTTTGCACAAGGGTTTACAAAGTATGGGGGTAAATTCCCAAATTTTGGTAGGGTATAAGTCTAGTAATGATGAAAATGTGCGGTTGATGCCGACTAAATTAGGAGATAATTTTAAGGGTATTAGAGCTAAATTAAATAGGTTGCCGTTAAAGGTTTATCCAAAACTGGGTCAGGTAATTTTTTCGCCTCAATGGGTTCCTGATGCCCTGGCATCTGAAGTTGCGAAAATTAATCCTGATGTGATTAATTTGCACTGGGTTTGTGAAGGCTATATGCAAATTGAAACGTTGCCTAAGTTTAATAAACCGATCGTTTGGACGCTGCACGATATGTGGGCGTTTACGGGTGGATGTCACTACAGCGAAAATTGCGATCGGTATCTTGATGCTTGCGGTGCTTGTCCGCAGCTTCACAGCACTAAAGATGCTGATATTTCTCGTTGGATTTGGCAGCGAAAAGCTCAATCTTGGCAAAATTTGGATCTGACTTTGGTAACTCCGAGTAATTGGTTAGCTGAATGCGCGAAATCTAGTTCTTTGTTGAAAAAATATCCAGTTAAAGTAATTGCTAATGGCCTTGATGCTGAAGTCTACAAGCCGCTGAACCGCCCGCAGGTGAGATATAGTTTGAATTTGCCTCAAAATAAACATTTGGTGTTGTTTGGGGCCATGCAGGGAACAGGCGATCGCTGGAAGGGATTTCCGCTGCTGGTTCCGGCTTTGCAAAGGCTCAGCAACTCGGGATGGCAGGACAAAATTGAACTTTTGGTGTTCGGTTCTTCTAAACCAGAAAATCCGATCGATGTTGGCTTTAAAACTCATTATCTCGGCAGGTTGGAAGATGAATGTTTAGCAAAAGTTTATGCAGCGGCCGATGTGATGGTTGTACCGTCGCGGTACGAAGCTTTTGGTCAGACGGCATCGGAAGCTTTGGCTTGCGGTACGCCTGTGGTGGCTTTTGATGTGACGGGATTAAAAGATATTGTCGATCGCCAGCACAATGGCTATTTAGCTCAACCCTATGACAGTGAGGATTTAGCGCGAGGTATTGCATGGGTGCTAGAAAACCCGGAGCGACATCAAAAACTCTGCATTCACGCCCGTCAGAAAGCGGAAAAAGAATTCACCTTGGAGATACAAGCAAATCGCTATTTGTCTCTTTTTAACGAGGTTCTGTCAACTTCAAAGTCAAGATAAAAATCTGATTTTATTTGGTTAATTTTACCTTCCATATCGCTATAAGTCGCACAACTGGGAACAATGAACCGTACTAAAATAGCCGCCCTTTTAACTTGCTTCAACCGCAAAGAGAAAACATTAGCTTGCTTAGAGGCTCTTTTTAAGCAGGCACTTCCAGCCGATGTTGATATTTTAGCCTATTTAGTTGATGACGCCAGTACCGATGGCACCAGCGAAGCAGTTCGTCAAATCTATCCTCAAGTCAATATTTTTTCCGGCGATGGGAACTTATTTTGGAACGGGGGAATGCGTGGGGCTTTCACCGAAGCAATAAAAGATGATCCCGACTACTACCTATGGTTAAATGATGACACTCTTATTTATCCAGAAACCGTAAGTGTTTTGCTAGAAACCACTCAAAAGTTATCAGAAAAAGGAGAAACCAAAGCCATCATTGGGGGTTCTACCTGCGACCCCGAAACGGGTCAAACAACATACGGCGGTGTTGTGCGAAATAACCCTTTGCACCCCTTCCGATATGGTGTCCTAGAACCAACAAAAGAGCCCCAGATGTGCGATACTATGCACGGCAACTGCGTATTAATTCCCCGCAGTGTTGTGCAAATTGTCGGCAACCTAGATCCGGCTTTTGTTCATTATATTGGCGATTGGGATTATGGTTTACGAGCCAGACAAAAAGGATGTACAGTGTGGATTGCTCCAGGCTATTTAGGTACTTGTTCCCTCAACCCCCAGGTGACTAAAACCGCTGCTGATAATTTAAGCGAAGGATTGGATAAAATGAGCCAACCGAAAGGTTTATCCTTCAAAGATACTACCCTGCAACCGGCTCAAGAGTGGAAAGTATTTACTCAGCGCCATGGTGGGTGGTTGTGGCCAATTTATTGGCTGCTACCTTATCGCAGGTTAGTTTGGCTTTCAGTGTTGAGTAAACTGGGATTGACTAAAAACAAAACTCAAGGTGAATAGGATGGTTGATAGAAATGAACTCCGCATTGCTTGGCTTGTCCCGGAAGTGGAACTGGGAGCTTACTGGCAGCCTGTTTTGAGGGAATTTACAAAAATTTTTAAGAATACTGTATTTTATACTGGTCGTGTTTGGTCTGGGTTCGATCCTACGCTGCCGGGAGCATCGGCAATTCAGTTGGTAGGGGAGACTACATTTGTCGAGACGGAAAAGATAGAAACAGGATACGATCGCGGATTCATTGTAGTATCGCCTAGTATTATCGGCTATTTGCTAAAATTTAGACCTCATGTGGTCTTTCCCCAAGCTTTCTCTTTGTGGACTGTAATTGTGGCATTTTTAAAACCGCTACTGAGGTGGAAAATTGCGATTATTTACGACGGTAGTTCCCCAAATACAGACTTTCGAGATTCCAGTTTTAGGACATTTGTGCGCCGCATTCTTGTGCGGTTTGCCGATGCTTTTGTTGCCAATAGCAATGCAGGTAAAAAATATCTTATGGAAGTTCTCAACGTACCGGAGGAGAAAATTTTTACCCGAACCTATCTCGTACCTGATGCGGGAGCTTTGCTGAAACGATTAGATCAAACTAAGCCGCCCAACTTGCAGTTAAAACGCCCGATTTTTCTGTATGTAGGGCGCATCACGGCGAGAAAGGGAATTAAAACGCTTTTAGAAGCTTGCGCTATTCTTAAAAATCAAGGTTATGTTGATTATTCGCTGTTGATTATTGGCAAGGGAGATCAGCGGGAAGAACTGGAAGCATTTATTAAAGAGTGCGATTTTGAAGAGCAAGTAACGTGGGCGGGATGGGTGGAATATGGAAATTTAGGTGCTTATTTTCAGCAAGCTGATATTTTTGTGTTTCCTACTTTTGAGGATGTCTGGGGTATGGTTGTTCCCGAAGCGATGGTGTTCGGAAAACCAGTGTTGTGTTCAAATGGTGCAGCTTCCTATGAGTTAATTATGTCAGGTGAGAACGGTTATATTTTCGATCCTAGCAGTGCTAAAGAGTTAGCGGAGAAAATGCAAGTTTTTCTAGATAATCCTGATTTGATTGAGTCGATGGGAGAGCAGTCACGACAAATAATTTCTCAAAAAACTCCAGAAACAGCAGCTAAAGCTTACGTCGAAGTTACATCTTTTTTGATGGAGAATAGATGAAGCAAGTTCGGCAAGGGAGTTTTTAAATGATTTAACGGAGGGATAAAAGAGGGTAGAGGGAAAAGTTAGCAATTACCACTTAGCAATTACCACTTAGCCATGAAAGTTTTATTATCTGCGTTTGCTTGCGAACCGAATCTCGGCTCCGAAGAGGGAGTAGGATGGAATACTGTTATCCAATCTGCTAAACATCACGAAAGCTGGGTATTTACTCGCACGTTTTGTCGATCGTACATTGAAGCAGAACTAGAGCGCAACCCAGTGCCAAATTTGCACTTTGTTTATTTCGATCCGTTTGGGTGGAGCGAAGATTGGAAGGGGAAACAAGGATTGCTGCAACTTCACTACTATCTGTGGCAAATCTGGGCTTATTTTATCGCTCGGAAGCTCGATCGCGAAATTGGTTTTGACGTAGTACATCACGTAACCTATGTCAAACATTGGTCTCCCAGTTTCTTGGCGCTGTTGCCACATCCTTTTATTTGGGGGCCTGTGGGGGGTGCAGAAGCAGCACCAAAGCCTTTTTGGCAAGATTTTAGTCGCCGGGGCAAAATTTACGAAACGCTGCGAGCATTGGCTCAAAGCCTAGGAGAACGCGATCCGTTTGTGGGTCTGACAGCGCGTCGCAGTGCCGTGGCGCTGGCGACTACGGAAGAAACCGCAGCCCGACTGCGATTTCTCAAAGCAAAAAACGTGAAGATTTTCTCGCAAGTCGGTTTATCGCAGCAGGAAATTCAAGAACTAGAGAAATTTCCTACCCCGCCGGAGCAACCAATTAGATTCATCAGTGTCGGTCGTCTCTTACACTGGAAAGGGGTGCACTTAGGACTCCGTGCATTTGCGGAGGCGAAGCTGGAACAATCCGAATACTGGATTGTCGGAGACGGCCCGGAAAGGCAGCGTTTGGAAGCTTTGGCCACAGAATTGGGATTGGCAAATAAAGTATTTTTTTGGGGAACTTTATCTCGCACTGAAACTCTTTCTAAAATGGGGGAGTCTCACGTTCTCCTCCATCCGAGTTTGCATGACTCTGGCGGTTTTGTGTGCACGGAAATGATGGGTGTTGGCCGTCCGACTATTTGTTTGGATTTGGGCGGGCCGGCTACTCAAGTAACGGAGCAAACGGGCATTAAAGTGGCTGCTACTGATCCCGATCGCACTGTGCAGGGTCTAGCAGAAGCTATAGTGTGTTTAGCCAAAGATCGTGAATTGCGAGATCGCTTAGGTCAAGCGGGTCAAACGCGCGTCATGGAAATCTATGATTGGGATGTTAAAGGTCTATTCTTCGCCCAATTGTGCGAAGATGTATTCGATGGAAAATCAGGATAACTTCTGATTTGTTCGATCGGGCAAAACAAAGAAAACTATATTTTTTCAGGCGGTGAAACGTGGGCGTTGCAATCATTACTGGCTCGGCGGGTTTAATTGGCTCTGAGGCGTGTAAGTTCTTTGCCAAACAAGGCTTAGATATAGTTGGCATCGACAATAATATGCGCCAGTTCTTTTTTGGTGCTGATGGTTCTACAAACTGGAACCGCCAACTGCTCGAAAAGTCCTTGGGTACCAAGTATTATCACTTAGATGTGGACATTCGCGACTATGAAGCGATTACCAATATCTTTCAGCGGTACGGCGAGTCAATCGAATTAGTAATTCACACAGCAGCCCAGCCCAGCCATGATTGGGCTTCCCGTGCTCCGAAAATAGACTTTACAGTCAATGCCAACGGCACTCTCAATCTTCTAGAAGTAACTCGTCTGTACTGTCCCAAAGCTGTTTTTATTTTCACTTCTACAAACAAAGTATACGGCGATACGCCTAACAGTTTGCCTTTAATTGAATTAGAACACAGGTGGGAAATTCAACCCGGGCATACTTACGAAGGCGGCATTCGGGAAGATATGTCAATAGATCAGTGCTTGCACAGTTTGTTTGGTGCTTCTAAGGTAGCTGCTGACGTTTTAGTCCAAGAATACGGTCGATATTTTAATATGAACACCGCTTGTTTTCGCGGCGGCTGTTTGACGGGTCCAAATCACTCAGGAGCTCAATTGCATGGTTTCCTCGCCTACTTGATGAAGTGTGCTGTCACGGGAACTCCTTACACTGTGTTTGGCTACAAAGGCAAGCAAGTCCGCGATAACATTCACAGCGCGGATTTAATTTCGGCATTTTATGAATTTTATAAAGCTCCCAGAAGTGCCCAAGTTTATAATACAGGAGGAGGCAGGTACAGCAATTGTTCGATGTTAGAAGCTATCCAAATGTGCGAGGCAATTGCGGAACGCAAGTTTAATTGGACTTATGCTGAGGGGAATCGAATTGGCGATCACATTTGGTGGATTAGCGATAATTCAAAATTTTCCAGTCACTATCCCAACTGGAAAATGAAATATGACGTTAAACAAATCTTACAGGAGATTTATGAATGTAACCGCGAGCGTTGGCTGAAAGAGGATTCCAATGATTGAGCGGGGCAAACAGAATGTGCTGGGAATTTAGGTAAACGATTGAAGAATACAAAGTTAAACAAATCTTAGGGGAGATTTATGGCTGTAACCGCGAGCGTTGGCTTAAAGAGGTGTTCCATGATTGATAAAGGGAAAAAGAATGTACTCGGCATATTAGTAAATGCCGTTAATTATGAAGCGGCTGTTAGCAAAATTATTGCGGCAGCCAGCGCCGGAAAACCAATGTCAGTTTCTGCTCTCGCTGTTCACGGGGTAATGACTGGGGTTCTCGACAGCACTCATCGTTATCGGATTAATCACATTGACTTAGTATTGCCAGACGGACAGCCGGTCAGGTGGGCGTTAAATTGGCTATACCATACGGAATTGCCCGATCGAGTTTGCGGGCCGAATGCGATGTTACAAATCTGCGAACGTGCGGCAGAAGAAGGATTACCTATCTATTTGTACGGCTCTCAAGCTTCTGTACTCGAGGCTTTATGTTGCAATCTCTGCCAGCGTTTTCCCAAGTTAATTATTGCTGGAACTCAGCCTTCTAAATTTAGGCAAGTTTCGCCCCAAGAGAAGCAAGAAATTGCACAGCAAATTCGCAACAGCGGTGCAGCAATTACTTTTGTCGGTTTGGGGTGTCCGCGACAAGAAGTCTGGGCTTACGAATACCGGGATGACTTATCAATGCCGCTGATTGCTGTAGGTGCTGCTTACGATTTTCATGCGGGTAATTTGGCTAAATCTCCTGAGTTTTTATCTAAGATAGGTTTGGAATGGCTGTTTCGGATGATGAAAGAACCTCGGCGCCTTTGGCAGAGGTATGTTTTTTTGAATCCGCTTTATATCTGGCTGTTTTTGCTACAAGCTTTGAAAATCAAAAAGTTCGACCCCACAGACGCGACGCCGCCTGTAGAAGAAGTATTATATGGTTGAAATTTAAAAGTTTCTTGTGCATTATGGGTGCTCACAAGAAAAAAGTAAAAAAGCAAACACATCGTAACTAATCGTTTTGAGGTGCAACTGCGATCGGATATTCAAGAAAACTTATATCAAATCCGGTGGCATCGGAATTATAGTGGGATATCTTAAGCTCGCTACCCAAATCGCGAGCTTAAGATATCCCACTGATATGATCCAAATATATTATGCCGATGCAACCGCAAACGATATTACGCCAGAAAGCAATTTTTACATTATCTATGCAGTAAGCTGCGGACTGCACACCTTACATACAAAGTTGGTGGGTCAGTCTCGATCGAGTCAGGTGGATTGCTGGGTCAATAGTCGCATTTGGTGTGACTGTACTCCTGGCATGGGCGACGATCGCAGGGGATAGCCAAAGTATGGCGAGTGTGTAACCAAACTTGATAATCAAACCAAAAATTTATTGCCCTTACCTCGATCGAGCTATGGTTTTTGGGCCACAATCCGTATCGAATCGTACTTGTTTTCATCAGCAGCAAAAATAGTTTTCAGCAGTAGCTTCCAAGCTTGGACTTTACTGTTTTCTTTGGGCTTTACTATCTGATGAGATGCCATTGAATCGAACAGACGGCAAATTTTTCTTTCATCATTGATCCAAGTGTTGTCGAATTGGCGATAGTAGCCATTAAATTGGGTAGAAATTATCTCAAATCCTACTTTTTCACAGATAGCGCGAAAGCTCTGCGGTGTGAAGAAATACAAATGCCTTGGTACATCTAGATGCATCCATGTAATCCCTGATAATTTCAGCCCAATACAAGAGTTATTTGGTACTTCCATCACCAATTTACCACCCTCCACGAGCAACTGCATGGCATTGCGGAGTGCAAGTAAAGGATCTCTGGTATGTTCGAGTACATGGTTCATCACAATTATGTCGTACTGTCTAGACTGGACTTCCGGGGGCAAAGATTCCGCAGTACCATAAAATACATTAAGACCTCGCTGCTGCTGGGCCAAAACCAAAGCTTGTCGATCGGGTTCTACGCCCCAGACTTTGTGACCATCTGCTTGCAGTTCTTGCAGCAGATGTCCGTTGGCGCAACCAATTTCTAAGATCGACGAGGAAGCAGTCCCGAACTGTTGCTTCCACCATTTACTTGTGACATCTACTCCGCGATCGAAACGCCAAGCTAGATGGGTACGCAATTTATCGAAGAAAGAAATAGAAGAGGCAGATACAAAGCCTGTAAAGTCTATATGATGAGTATAATACTCATCGATGTCGTAGAAGCTGGTGATTTTGTTGAGATCGGGTAGAGGATGAATGCATCCAAGTTGTGACTTTTCGCACCAGTACAATTGAAATGACTCTTTATTTCTAGGTCTGCGCCAATCACCGGGTATAAATAGCCACGGTTTCATACTCTGTCCCGATATCGGACAGGTGATGGTAGGGCTTAAGCACTGTTGACTTTGCTGCATTTTAGTTTGCCTTACTTAGGTAATGGACGTACTAATAACCAATTATGTTAGATCGATCCGGGAGATTATGTGTGAGTGATAATTGCGGGATACTAAACACAGCAGATGAATACCTAAAACTTATGAAGTTTTTGGAATACAATTGCTAAGGTGGGGTTTTCAGGTAACATCCAATTTAAGCTAACGCATTTAACTTACTCTATCAGTTTTTATAAAAAACTACACCTTCCACTAGCTGGGTGTGAGTAAGTTTTTATGTTATCAATAATTAAGCACTAATTCAAGGATATATTAAGTTATCAACGGGGTAGGTCTCTAGGCTATGATACTAATAAAAGCAGTTGTGCACATACGTAAATAATGAAGTGGTTGATTTAACAAGATTTTAACTCAAACCACTGTTACTTTTGCCAGTTCCAGTGGAAAGGAAAATGAGTTGGTCGCTCAATGGTTTAGGGTTGCTATGGGATCTGGTAGTTGGTCAGAAAATGTAGCCCGTTAAATGAGACTTGAAAACCTCTGGAATAAGTGCGATCGCCCAGTCGAGTTTGATGCTATTAAGTTTGAAAAAAACATCTAAATCTAATGGCGATCGCTCACCTCAACCATTGCCTTTACAAGACCTCCGATTTCCGTGGCTACCTTAATGAAACCAGTCTCAATCATAGGCAGAAGGATTCTTAAGGCAGTTGACTGTATGCCAAAACCCTACCTAGAGCATCAGATACTTCAATAGTCCGGACAGTTTTCAATCACTAACGGCAGAATGCGGGTTTCAGCATTCTCATGGAGGTCAACTGCTAACGGTAGAATGATGGTTTCAGCCTCTGTCTCAAAAACTGTCCGGAGTCTTGATACTTGAGTTTCGGTGACTAGATTAGGCCGCGTTGAGTAGGCAATAGCCTGCATATGTTTTATGCGCGCTTGAAAAGTCTTCTCAAATGTGTGCTGTTGAGCAAACTTCAGCGACTTGAACGACATCGATTTAATTTCTTCCCGGTTGTGGCTAAGTTCTGCAATTTTCTTCGCCATCTGTTTAGGCTGATTCATTGGCACCGCCCATCCTGCCTCCGACATTTCTACAATTCCCTGGAATGCTTCGTTAGCATACCCAACAATAGGCACGCCGCCAGCCATAGTTTCTATGTAAGTACAAGAAGGATCGCCCTGCCGGTGACAGCAAACAAACAAATCAATATTGTTCTTCACAAAGGGGAAAAACTCTGTTTTAAAGTCAGGCACTCCGAGCATTTTCACGCAATCATTAAGTTGATTGGCAGCTATTTGCTGGTGCATCATCTCTTCTAATTCACCAATACCACTGATGAACATTTCAAATTTCACCTTCAGTTGTTTGAGTTCTCTAGCGACCTCAAGTAAATGATCGGCCCCTTTCATCTTAATTAGGCGACCTGAGAATACTAGCCGGAGAGGCATATCTTGAGAGCGATTTTCAGTTCGTCGTTCAATGTCAGCTTCTGTTGCTAACATATCCTCTCTAATCCGCGTGTCCAAGAACAACTGTGGGTTGCGATTGAGATGCTTGTATGCTTGGTATGTAGGGGTGCCGTTGCACTGCAATCCCTCTGCCATTGCGATCGCCTTGCGCTGCTTATATTCCTGACTGTAAGTCCAAAGAATTCTTCGCAAGCGGATCAAGGGATTGCGCGTACTCACATTCACGATCTGTTTGCGAGTGTTCAGACTGTATTCGGAAACATAAATACACGGTACTCCCGCTATTTTACACACTTTACTGATATGGTTCTGTCTGTATTCCGGGACAGCCAATACCAGCCCACTCTGATGCTGATGTAGTAATTCTGGGGTGATTTGGTCAAAAGAAATTATTTCCAGTTTGAAGGGCAATCCATCAAGTTTGAATATTTTTGAATCTATCTGGTCGTTGTCTTCATGGGTTTCTTCCATCATCACCGTAATGGAACCCAACCAATACTTGGCTAACTCACCAACTGCTTCAATCAATTTACGGGTGAGTAAAACTTCACCGTTTGGCAAAAGCTTAGCTTTGAGTGGCTGTAAGATTGTCAGATTGTTGTTAGTAAGCATAGGTTAGGTACTTCCTGATTTTAAGTTTTTACTGTTGATGCGGTAGTGAATCTTTGCTGTACTTGGCAAGGGCTGTTGATCGATCGCCATAACAGACATCGACCGAATTTAAATTTCCACGCCTTATACGATCAGCATTTCAGACGCTGTTTCGGAGATATCTAATACTTAAGATGGATACTGGAACTTGCTTAGACCTTTATTGTTTAAGAAGAGGTCTTTTTGATATGTCGCCATCATCGTGTGCTCTACGTATAACTGTCAATAAGGTTTTTCTATCTTTACTGAATCTTTATAATTTCTGCGTTAATTGTAAAGAAGAACACAATTTTAGGCTAGATTTGGTTTAAATAAGCTGATATTACCAGTGTTTATGCTTAAATAGGCTCCTCAAACTGTTTCGAGCGAGCCAGAATGCTTGCGATTTCTGTATACGGCGAGACAAATACTTTAAACCATAGATTTATGACAAAGTTATTGAAACTTTACATAAATAGATACATTGTAACATGACCATCATATTTCTTTACAATTAACCAGGCGAGCGAGAAGGAATAAAAAAAGAAATTTTACCCCTTCTCTCTTCACTAATGCGAAGCCTTGATGCTGAACTTTTCTTTAATAAACCGGATATAAAGGTGTTTAAAGGCAGACTTCACCACGCGGGGCATACCGAAGTCGATCGGCATCATGCTTTCAGGCAACTTCCAATCCAAAACCTTGAGATTTTCCGGCTGCAAAAGCGGAAAATCAATCGCCTCTAAATTCGAGCAAAGTCCCAATCTCATCGCCCCAGCTACAGTGGGAACCGCTGCCGGATCGACATTAATAATTTCCACTAAAGTTCTGTCCAAAGCAAAAACATCATCCGAGGCGGCCAAAATTCCCAAAAACTTAGGTTCGCCGCCGCTTGGCCCGTTACCTTCGTGGCCGATAATGCCATCCAAAATCGTCAAATTTGGGTTAATTGCCCGGGCAGTTTCTACCAGCATTTCACCGAATCTGGCGCTATCTTTGCCAGCTTCCATGTGCCACCAAGCCTTCATTTTGCCGGGGACGCAGCCGAACAAATTTTTCACGCCCATTGTCACGGTTAATTGAACGTGAGATTTTAGTTTGGGCAAATTAATCACTACATCCGCTTCCATTGCTTCTTTGCAAATTCGCAGATGATTGAAATCTTCGCTGACAGTTTCGTAGCGTTTTCCTTGAAACTCAACTACTGGCAAATTCAGTTCTTCCAACAGTGGCAAATAACCGTTGGCTTTGGCTACACCCATGGCGCTACCAAAAGCCGGACTATCGCCTAAAAACGGTTTTCCTCCCGCTTCACTGACCATTTTAGCGACGCAGTAAACCAATTCTGGGCGGGTGACACATTCTTTTGTAGGGCGAGAACCGGTGAGGAGATTGGGTTTGAGTAAAACCCGATCGCCCGATTTGACAAAAGCCGACATTCCGCCCAAGGGTGCCAGCAAACTTTCTAAAGAGGTTTGCAAGATTTGGCGATCGTATGAATTGGCACGAATTAAACTAACAGCAGACATAATTATGAATTAATTGGTAATTGGTTATCGCTCGGGAATAATCTCAATATAACGCAGGCACGGAACACCCTAACCAAGGTAATCTGCGCCTGCGTTACATTGAATCATCTCAATACAAACGAACCCTAACTATTCATCGGCAATCTACCAACAGCAGCCCGCTGCATGGTACTAACTCGCAGCGAGTTAGAGAATATTCCTTGGCCTTGCAGGTCGGGAATTGCGGGTTTTACTTCTACTTTTACCAACCGGGCCGTACAAATAAACACAGTTTGGTCGGCTAAATGGAAAGTCAACCAAGGTTGACTTAACAAAGTCAGCACTTCCTCTTGGAATTCTTGTGCAGGCATCGGAATAGTAAAGGTTTCTGCGTGACCCTCCACATAATGAAATGTTACTTGAGTTGTGTTCTCTTTATCTTGAGTTAATTTGGCAAAAGAACCTGCGCGCATAAATCTTGCTCCCAAACTTTAGACTATAAAAAATCCAGAATTAAATCTAAAAAAATTGAATTCTGAATAGTTTAACTTTAACCTGTGACAGCCGTTAGGCAGAACTCAGAAGGCAGAAGGCAGAATTAAATCGAGTTCAGCCTTCGAGTTTCTAGCTGGTACCTGCGAGATCCTAAACGTTAGCAGAAGATGTCGGCATCGCACTCATTTTCTCTAAATCTAGAACTTTTGCCAACTCTTCTGCACTCATTAAACCTTGTTCTAACACAATTTGCCGCAGAGATTTGCCAGTTTCTAGAGATGCTTTGGCGACAGCGGCGGCGTTGAGATAGCCGATGTGAGTGTTGAGGGCGGTAACGAGGGCGAGACTACCTTCAGCATAAGCGAGACATCGATCGCCCTTAGCTTCAATTTTGGCGAGGCATTGTGTAGTCAGCGCGCTGATGGTATTGCCCAAAATTTCGATGCTGTGAATGAGATTGTAGGCAATCAGGGGCATCATCACGTTCAATTCTAATTGTCCCGCTTGGGCTGCCAGGGCGATCGCGCTATCGTAACCCATAACTTGAAAACACACCATCGATGCCATTTCTGCCATCACAGGATTGTATTTTCCCGGCATAATGGACGAACCAGGTTGCACAGGAGGCAGTTGAATTTCTTTCAAACCCGTTTTCGGCCCGGAGTCCATCAAACGCAAGTCGTGGGAGATTTTAACGCAATCCTGAGCGAGATTTCGCAGTGCGCCGGACACATTTACAAACGGTGCCATACTCTGCATAGCTGCCATTAAATGCCTTGCTGGTTTCACGCGGTGGTCGATTAATTCGGAGAGGATTTCAGCAACTTTTTGACAGTATTCAGGGTGAGTGTTTAAGCCTGTTCCTGCCGCACTTCCCCCCAACCCCAGTGATGTCAAATCATCGGATGCCCTGTCAATTCTCAAGGTATGTTCTCTGAGAATTTGCGCCCAAGCGCCGAAGGTATCGCCCAGTCGAACCGGCACAGCATCTTGCATATGAGTGCGGCCGGATTTAACTATATCTTTAAATTCTTCGGCTTTGTTTTCTAGGGCGACTACGGCCTCCGACAAAGCCGGAAACAGAGTTTTTTCTAATGCCAACAATCCGCCGATACGAATCGCAGTCGGAATCACATCATTTGTCGATTGACCGTAGTTTACATGATCGTTAGGACTGACGCGCTTGTAGTTGCCTTTTTCATCGCCCATAATTTCTAAAGCGCGATTTGAAAGAACTTCATTAACGTTCATGTGGTGAGAAGTTCCGGCGCCGGCTTGGTAGACATCAACTACAAATTGATCGCGCAATTTGCCAGCTAGGATTTCATCTGCTGCTTGGACAATTGCTTGACTGATGTCTTGGGGAATGCAGCCGAGTTCGCCATTGGCGATCGCTGTTGCTTTTTTAATTAAAACACAAGCATCAACGTATGTTGATAAAGGCTTAATGCCGCTGATCGGGAAATTTTCAACTGCGCGCAGGGTTTGGATGCCGTAGTAGACATTAGATGGGATTTGTTTGTCCCCCATCGAGTCGCTTTCAGTGCGATAGGTTGCGGTTTGGTTTTGAGTCATATCGTCTGGTTTGTGATAATTAGGAATTGCGAAAATAGAACTTACGCACAGTTGGTCAGAAACCGGGTTTCTTGTCGGGAAATATGTTTGAAAGCTTAGTTTTTTGTCAAGAAACCCGGTTCCTGAAGGTTTTTGTACGTCGTGGACTAGCAATTTTTTTGGTAACACGGCTGACGGGCGATCTTACTTTTCTGCGCCCCCAGGCAACTTTACAGTAATGCGTAAGTCCCGATCGTACAAAATTATCCCACATCTTAGGCTTCCATCTAAAATTTTAAATCTCCAATTGATTGACAGTTTGCAAAAGCTAAAATTAGTCGATCGGTAAGGGCGATCGCATACAGACAAGATGAGTCAGCTATAATCATACAAGTAAATCCATTTCACAAGAGTATTAAACTACTATGAACAAACCCGCAAAAAATTTCAAACATCCGCTAAATATTTTGATAATCGGCTTAAGTGCCTCTGCGATTTTTCCGGCTTCAGTAAAGGCTATATCCAGCATTGTTCCCACAGCATCCATCCCGGAAAAACCGGCGATTTTAATGAGTCAGCGCCAGCAGGAGATTCAGTTTAAGCGGGGTGCTAGTTCAGCGGAAGTAAAAGGAGGAGTAGCGCGCGGCGAAGTCATGATTTATCTGATTAACGCCAAAGAAGGTCAAACCATGAATGTTGAGATCCAATCAGTTGAGGGAAATGCTGTTTTTAAGGTAATCGATCCCAATACAAACGCCGTAGCTGAAGGACAAAAAAGCTGGTCTGGAGAATTGCCCCAGACGGGTAAATATCAGATAGTTGTCGGTACGGAACGAGGAGGAGCCAGTTACACTCTGTCAGTTTCGATCGACTAATTGTATGGTGCGTCGCCACGAGATATTGAAGCTGCTTGGAGATTGTTGGTAGCGACGCACTCTACGTTCTGTCTCGCGCGGGCAATTTTGCCGTCGATTTACCCGATGCCGATGTGTTGATTCAAGTATCGGGAAAGTATGGTTCTCGCCAAGAAGAAGCGCAGCGCCTCGGACGAATTCTCCGCCCCAAATCCGACGGACATACTGTGAGTTTTTATACATTAGTATCGCTACAAATTTGCGAGGAAGATTTTGCCCGACACCGCCAAGTCTTCCTCACCGAACAGGGCTACAACTATCGCATAGAAGTTCAAAAAGATGTTTAGTTAGCGAGCGATAAATTCTTGGTAAAACTGCTCATGCAAACCTAAGAAATTATCCATACCCTCCTTTGTCAGATACCCGCTATTCTTACCAGTGTGCGGGTTTCTTACGTAGCTAGAAATGGTTTTTGAAACATTAGGATTCTCGCTCCACCTAATGTTGAATGCTGCATAGTTTGGAAAAAAGGTCATTTCTGCATAAGCATCAATGTGGTCATGTATCCACCATGCCAATGCTGTCCAATCTTGAGTGCGTTCATAGTAAGGGATGAATGATGTAACCACAATACATACTGTTGCTCCCATATACCCCTCTGAATCTTTTACGTCCCAGATATGTTGTGCATAGTTAGACTCATTACTGGCACAGTTGTACTGATTTTTATTCTCTGCTCCTTTAGCGTTCACCGCACAAGAACGATACGCTGAGCGGATACTAATCCGACCAAGCGCATCTTGAATTGGTTCAAGCACCCTCTCACACAAATTCTTTCCTGCTTCGATCGCCAAGTCAGGATCGCTAGGAATGTTAGGGATACCTTCAATTTGAGAGATTTCTGAATAAAGAAACTCACGCATGAAAAAACTTTTAGAGAGTTGAACCCGTCCTAGCTCTTCCAAAGCTTTAACAGTTTGTGGCTTTCTCATAGACTGAACTACAACAATTAGAGGTGAATAGCTTAATGTTAAACACTGACAGATAATTTAGTCAATAGGTTGGGTTGCAATGTATTCAGATCAACAGTGGCAAACCATTATCTAGTGGCGTTTCCTCCCTCTACCCAAACCTACCAAACCTACCAAACTATCAGCCGACTTCCAGCTTCAAAATTTACTATCCCGCAGGATGTTGATTTATTCCCACAGATCCGATTTTTTTTATGACACAATAGATTCTAGTATCGATCTATGTGAGGATTGTTCATGGCTCGTTTTAATCAAATCCTTGTCCTTAGCGCCATCAGCCTTCTAGCTTTGGCTGGTTGCGACAGCGCTAAAGAAGCTTCCACTCCCCCAACTTCACCCGCCCCGGTTCCTGCTGCTACTGCTGTAAAAACTGAGAAAGCAGCATCCCAGGGAAACTATGCAGAATTGAGTGGTGTGGTTTCCAGTACCAAAGCAGCAGTTCAGGCTGGAAACTTTGCCAAAGCCAAAACCGAATTTGACAAATTTGAGAATGCCTGGAAGAAAGTAGAAGACGGTATCAAAGCTAAATCTCCTAAAAGCTACGATGCAGTTGAGGATACCACTGAAAAAGTGATGACTGAGCTCAAAAAATCTCAGCCAAGTAAAGACCAAGTGCTGACTCAATTGCAGTCGCTGGAAAAGACGATCGGTAGTATTCCTAAGTCCTAAATTTCAGTGGTGAGTGCTTGATTCTAGAGTCTGAGACGCAGAAACCGAGTTTTTTAACTCCGGTAATTGGTTCAAACCTTGAATAAAAGTTAAAAAATCCGGTTTCTGTGCGTCGGAGTGCGTAAGTCCTGTGAGAGTTATGCGATCGCACTTACTCAGAAACAAGCACTCAACGCTCGCTCCTTATATAACCTCAGTATTCCCAAACTTTCAACCACTATGAAGAGAGCATTTCGCAAATACCACCGCATTCTAGGCCTTATTGTTGCTTTGCCGATCGCGCTGACTGTCTTGACTGGAATGGTGATCACAATTGTCCGAGAGTGGCCGCTGGGTATAGAAATTTCATCGAGATTCTTGTTGAAAATTCATACAGGCGAAATCTTTCACCTGCAAGCCATTTATCCGATTTTGAACGGATTGGGAATGATAGGCTTGTTAGTGACTGGTTTAAGTATGTCTGGTTTGTTTGGCCGGAAAAAGCAGCCCACCTCCAACGATTAAAACCAAAGAGGTGAGGAACTTCGAGCGGTTATATTTTTGAACTGGCTAGAATCAGGAAAGCTCTCACCTTTGAGAGTCTTTATAAAATAGGTAGGTAATGCAGGAATATAACAAAGATGAACGGAAAAAATCTATGAAAAAAGCCCTAAGTATCGAAAAAAAATACAAAACTTGCGACTTCTTCCGCCCAAAAAACAACAAAAAATTCTCAATTTTGTGGACTTTTTATTACAGCGCTCACAACAAGTAAAGCTGTTACAAAATGCTTTTTTTGATGCTAGTTTTTCGCCAGCCGAAGCTATACCTCCCAAGCGAGGGTTGAGAGATTTTTTGACGAGAATATTAGAAGCTCCTAAAATATTAGAACTGTTTAGGGAGAGCGCCACCCAACAAGATTTAACCGCTGCCCAATTAACCGAGTTTTTTGGACTAGACGGCGAAGACTATTTAATTGACCCAGCTACTACTCGCAGCCACGACGATTTTTTGAAAGGTTACGCACCCGAAGACGAAGGACTTTATGACGACTATTGAACCAGGTGATTTTTTGGTGGCAAATATTCCCTTTACAAATGGCACAGACTATAAAAAACGCCCCATACTTTTGCTGTGGTTGGATGGCAGGATGTGGTAGCAGTCGCCGTCACCTCTGCAAGACCCCGCAGCCAAACTGATGTATTTCTTAATGATTGGTCTGTCAGCGGTTTGCTCGTTGCTTCAACAGTACGCTTGTCTAGATGAGATTGTCTGGAAAAGTCTTTGTTCCTACCGAAAATCGGGCAAATTTCTCAACCGGATGCAGCAGAAGTGAAACGAGTCTGGGATTTGTACGTTAAGCCTCAATTGTAATGATAGTTCGATCGCCCGCCCCTCAACTCCCCCCTCCCATCCCCCAACCCGGCACAATACTTAATAAAAACTTTACAAAACTTACCCGATCGCCCAACATGGGTTAGAGTTATCCTATAAAATCCAGCAATCCTGCAAAGCGTCAACCTTCTCGTCACTTATCCAGTGGTTCGATGACTCAAACCCAAAGCACTAAAACCGCCACCCCAACAGCAATTTATTCCTTGACAATTGCTCCCGCCTGTGTATTGCGAGGTCGATCGGCCATCGCACAAGCCGGAGATGCGATCGCCCGTTTCGGAAAGCGGCCGCTAATCGTCGGCGGCAGCCACTCCCTCGCCGCCGCCGAACCCTACCTGCAACCAATCCTCGAACAGCAGCAGTTACAATCTGCCGAAACAGCATACGGCAAGGATTGCAGCGAAACCAGCCTCGAAACCCTCCGCGCAGCAGCCCAAACCCATGAAGCCGATTTCATCATCGGTGTCGGCGGCGGCAAAGCCTTAGACGCAGCCAAACTCGTCGCTTATCAGTGCAAACTCCCGATCGTCACCATACCCACATCAGCAGCCACCTGTGCCGCTTGGACAGCCCTTTCTAACATTTATTCAGAACAAGGTGCATTCCAATACGATGTCACCTTAGCCAGATGTCCCGACTTATTAATACTCGACTACGGCTTAATTCAAACCGCACCGCAGCGGACATTAGTAGCAGGAATTGGAGATGCGATCGCCAAATGGTACGAAGCATCAGTAAGCAGCGGACACTCCGAACAAACCCTGATTATTTCGGCCGTTCAACAAGCTAGAATACTGCGCGATATATTATTCCAAAAATCAGCCGCCGCCCTTAAAGAACCCGGTAGCGAAACCTGGCAAGAAGTCACAGATGCAGCCGTATTGCTAGCAGGAGTAATCGGCGGAATTGGCGGCGCCCAATGTCGCACCGTCGCCGCACACGCCGTCCACAACGGCCTAACTCATCTATTAGCAAGTCACGGCACATTGCACGGCGAAAAAGTTGCCTACGGCATTTTAGTACAACTGCGACTAGAAGAAATGCTGCAAAACAATCAACTTGCCGCTAGCGCCAGACAGCAACTGCTAAAATTCTACGTCGAGATTGGATTACCCCAAACTTTAGACAACCTCGGACTCGGAGACATTACCATAGCAGAATTGCAGCGCGCCGCCGATATCGCCTGCAATCCTAATTCCGACATCCACAGACTGCCTTTTAAAGTCGTTCCCCAACAATTAATGGCAGCGATGGTTTCTACCACCGCACCTGTGGGAGAATTAAAGATTAAGAATTAAAACAGTTTGTAGTAAGGACTAAAGTCCTGAAAAGGCTGTGCTAGCAAGGACAAAAGTCCTTACTACAAACCAGGAAAACTGACAACTGACAAAAAATAAATGACCTTGGATTGGATTAGCCCTGCTGACAGGTTGCAAAAACTACCGCCCTACGTATTTGCCCGTCTCGACGAACTCAAAGCCCGCGCCCGCGAACAAGGACTCGATTTAATAGACTTAGGAATGGGAAACCCCGACGGTGCCACTCCTCAACCAGTAGTAGAAGCCGCCGTCGCAGCCATCCAAAATACTGCCAATCACGGCTATCCACCCTTTGAAGGAACTGCCAGTTTTCGCCGTACTATTACTAAATGGTACAGCCGCCGCTACAATGTTGAACTCGATCCAGAAAGCGAAGCATTGCCTTTGTTGGGTTCTAAAGAAGGTTTAGCACATTTTGCGATCGCCTATATCAATCCAGGGGACTTAATATTAGTACCCAGTCCTGCTTATCCCGTATTATTTCGCGGGCCAATCATCGCGGGTGCAAAAGTTCACAACATCATCCTCAAACCAGAAAATGACTGGGTAATTGACTTAGCCGACATTCCCGACAGCGTAGCCGAACAAGCCAAAATACTTTATTTCAATTATCCCAGCAATCCGACTGGAGCAACTGCACCCCGCGAATTTTACAAAGATATTGTGGCTTTTGCACACAAACATCAAATTTTGCTGGTTCACGACTTGTGTTATGCGGAATTAGCCTTTGACGGCTATCAACCGACAAGTTTATTAGAAATTCCCGGCGGTAAAGAAATCGGCGTCGAATTTCACACCATGTCCAAAACCTACAATATGGCTGGCTGGCGCGTCGGTTTTGTAGTAGGAAATAGCAAAATTATCCAAGGTTTGCGGACCTTAAAAACTAACCTAGATTACGGTATATTTTCCGCTTTGCAAACAGCAGCAGAAACAGCACTGCAATTGCCCGATAGTTACTTGGACGAAGTGCAAAATCGTTACAGGACTCGCCGGGATTTCATGGTGGAAGGATTGGCAGAATTAGGGTGGAATATTCCTAAACCTCTGGCTGCAATGTATCTTTGGGTTCCCTGCACTCCGGGCATGAGTTCGACGGATTTTGCCCTGAATGTTTTGCAGCAAACCGGTGTTGTGGTGACTCCTGGCAATGCTTTTGGGCCGGGCGGCGAAGGATATGTGAGAATTAGTTTGATTGCAGATTGCGATCGACTGGGAGAAGCATTGCGGCGTTTGAAACAAGCAAACATTCGCTATCAATAGTCATGATTATTAGTCATTAGTCATTGGTCATTAGTTAGTAGTTAACAACTAATAACTAATAACTATGTAATCAAGATTGAGGACAAATGAAATCAGCTAATAAGGGTAAAGTGCTAAAACCAGGGGCTTCCCGATCGTTCTTCGGTGATATTCGGCGCACCCTAAAAATAGGGGTAAGTTGCGCCAAATATCACCCTACAAATGACTGATAACTATAACGTTTTAATTTGCTCAATCACCCAATCAAAAGTTTGCATAACTTGCTTGAGGGCAGATTCGTCTTGCAAAGTAAACAAAGCCAGACTCGGCGACCTTCTCTCACCAGGTTCTATAGGCAGCGACAGACCTATCGAACTCAGCTTACTTCTCAATTCCAGCCAATTTTGTTCCGCATTAAAAGGCGGCTGGGAACCATAATTATCAGCAGAAATCTCCATTCTGCCAGCAATATCTACAGTGAATAACTGATAGGGTTTTCTTCCCTTTTGAGGCAATTGAGCGCCGAAACCGCCGTAGGCATCCCCCGTTCCCCAGTGGATTTGAACATCGGGTTCTTGACTTTTTGCCCACAAGTAAATTGCTTTTGCCATTTGCGCCTCGTCTGCGCCTCGTCTAGCTTTGATTTCTGCAAAAAATGAAGATTCATCCCAGCGCCTTCTTTCGCGCGTTGCGCTGGATTTTTTCTGCTGTGCTTCCGCTGTCTGACCGATCACTCTGGGAACCAGCGTTTTTAAACCGTCTTCACTTACATACTGCTTAATTTCCAGGGCCAAAACTTCAACCGGGTCCATTTGTTCGTTGAGAAATTCCACCACTCGACGCATTTCAGCGGAAATCTCGTCAGCTACAAACACTAAGCGAACTTTACCCGCTTGCAAATTAGTTTTAACCTTCTGCCAAAATAGGTCTTCATTAGCATCCGCACCGAGAAACTCTTCAAAAATATGTTCGGGATCGCGACCCCGATCGCGACAATTAGCTTCAAACAGAGCAATAATTGAATCGATGGGCCAGTAAAACAACGCATTAGCAGCATAGTCGATCGACTGACCCAAAACTTTTTGCCGCAGTTCGGCATTCGGAGTTCGCCGCACATCCACCAAAGTAGGAACGGCATTTTGGTCGAGAAACAAATGATCCAGCGACCACTGTACGGCTGTTTCCTCATCGCTGGGTGCAGCTTCCCGCGAAATTAACAGCCACCTGCGCGCCGTAGCCCGATCGATTTGGTCTCCCGCGATCAAATTGGGATAAGTTACTAGCAAGTCTTGTAACTGGTCTTCCGAGTCGTAGGGCTGTTCCATCATTTCTACCAGCCTGTCGTCGTCCTGAATCAGATAAATACCTCCAGCCATGCAAGCCCACCTACTTAATTTTAGATTTTAGATTTTAGATTTTAGATTTTAGATTTCAGGCTTAGTTATTAATCATCAGTCTTCAGTCTGCAGTCAATAATTTGTGAAGGCCGAAGGCATTGGTCAGAATTCAATAAAAATTTTGAGTTCAATAATTTTTATTGTTTGTGAATTCCACCAAAAAAACCTTCTGACTGATGACTGATGACTGATGACTAATCACTAATCACTCATAGAACCAGTAAATACTCGCTGTGCCGGCCCGGTCATGTAAATCCGCCCAGAAACTTCTGCCCATTCGATTTCCAAAACGCCGCCGGGGAGTTCAACCGCAGTTACCCGATCGCACTTCCCTACCAACACCCCAGCTACCACAGCAGCACAAGCACCAGTCCCACAAGCTAGAGTAACACCCGCGCCTCTTTCCCACACCCGCATTTTTACGTAGTCTGAACGTATCACTTGAATAAACTCCGTATTGGTACGCTGCGGGAATGCTTTGTTGTGCTCGAATTGAGGCCCGACAGTTTCTAAAGCAACAGTCGCAACATCCTCTACAAAAGTAATGCAGTGAGGATTACCCATGCTGACACACGTAACAGACCAAGATTTATCAGCAACTTCGAGCGGCACATCTATAGCTTTGGCATCCGCTGCAGCCAAAGTTGTTGGAATTTCCGCAGCCAGCAGTCGGGGAATCCCCATATCCACCTTCACCTGACCGTCCGATCGCAATTCCGGGGTAATCACACCAGCCAGAGTGTGGATGCGGTACTGAGTTTTCGCCTCTGACCCTTCCAAATCGGCGATAAACTTAGCCAAACAGCGAATCCCGTTGCCACACATTTCCGGTTCCGAACCGTCGGAGTTAAAAATCCGCATCGTATAGTCAGTGTCGTTTTGACCCGGAAGAGCAAATATCACGCCGTCTGCGCCAATCCCGAAATGTCGATCGCACAAATCCACAGCTTGTTCTGGCGCGATCACCGGTTCTGACGACTGGCGGTTGTCAATCAGAATAAAATCATTTCCCAGCCCGTGATACTTCGCAAACTCGATCGGCATAAAAACAAACCTCTTTTGGTTAAAACTGATTAGATAATTTGATGACCAAATTACCCATTTCCCAGTATTATAAAACTTTATGCAATTTATAGTTCTTTCTAGTCAAATATCAACAAATATAATTTTTATAAGTCCATAGGGATATCTAATTAATGCTGATGTCAATGGCTCAATGAATATCGGTCGAAAAGCAACCGCCAAGGAGTTTCTCTCTCATCGGGTACAGGCACTTGTAATTGTGGCAATAAGGGTTAAACGGTATAAACAGAAGAATATGGTTTAAGGTAATATTTGACTATATTTTTCTGAACTATGTCTGAATTTGAAACCGGATTGCCCAGCGTTCGCTTAATACAAAGCTACATCAAAGACAAACAACAGGTGGAGATCAAACTCCTGACCGGCGACTTAGTAGCTGGCAGAATTTTTTGGCAGGATAATAGCTGCATTTGCCTCCTCGATCCCTCAGAAACACAAATTCTGATCTCGCGGCCAGCAATTGCTTATCTCAAACCCAACGGCTGAGGAGACGGGGAGAGTGGGAGAGTGGGAGAGTGGGAGAGTGGGAAAGTGGGGGAGGGGGAGAGAGGGAGAGGGAGAGGGAGACAGTGGAACAAATATTTCCTCTTCCCTCTTCCCTCTTCCTTCTTCCCTCTTCCTTCTTCCTTCCCTAATCGCTAAACAGCTTTTCGATGACTTGGGCCTTGACCAAAGGCAGCTTTAAAGCAGGTTGTGGCACCCGCGGTGAGGCCGTCCGCTGCATCAAGCCGAGTTCGTAGAAGCCGCCGCACAGCAGCAAACGATCGCCTTCTTGCAAATTGCTAGTTCCGTCCGGCCAGCGAGTAAATTTCCCTTCCCGGCGGATCGCCCGCACCTGCACCCCGTACTGGGTCAGCAAATCTACCTCTGACAGTTTTTTGCCCACCCAAGGGCTGTTTGCTGGCAACCTCAGCCACTGGCAAGAACTGTCGCCCTGCGGCACAGCAACTTCGCCCTTCGCCAGCAACTCAAAACTGATGAGTTCTTCCGGTTCTCCCACCACAAAAAGTCGATCGCCCGACTGCAAAGCTGTCTTCCCGTTGGGATAATCAATTTCCTCGCCATTTTCGCGGACGATCGCCATCACGCTGACGCCTGTCAACTGGCGCAAGTTAGTTTCTTCCAGAGTCATGCTGGCAATGGGAGAACCCGACGGCAAGCTGTACCACTCGCTGTTCATATCTCGAACCGCCACTTTCAAATCCCGCGAAATCGCCAACGGTTCGCGCGGTGGCCGCAATTCCAGATAGCGGCTGCTGCGAATTTGCTGCACTTCCCGCCCGATCGCCATTGCCGAGATCCCAATACTAGCCAACAAGTGGGCAGACAGTTCTAAACTCGCCTCAAACTCCGGCTGCACGACTTCCCAGGCCCCCAGTTGGTAAAGCAGTTCGATGTCTTTATCTTGGTTGGCCCGCACCACAATATCCAAATCCGGGACTAATTCTAAAGCCCGCTTCAGACACAAGCGAGTGCTCATGGGATCGGGAAGGGCGATCGCCATGGCTTTTGCCCGTTCCACCCGGGCGGCTTCCAATACGTGCAAGCTGGCAGCATTCCCGTAAATGTAAGGAATTCCTTGGACTCTGCACTCTTGAATTCTACTTTCTGACTCGTCGATCACCACAACTGAACAGTTGCGACTTTGCAGCATTTTGACTAAAATTCTGCCGACTCGCCCGTAGCCGCAAACCACAACATAATTTTGTTCCGGCAAAGTTTCAGCTATAGCCACAGGTTGAGATGTTTCGTCAAAATAGCCCTGCAAAGGTCCGAAATTTTCCGCCCATTTCAATAACTGTGGCACGCTTCTCAACACAAACGGGGTTAGCACTAGGGTGACGGCTGTCGTTCCTAAAATTAACAGGTAAACGTTCCGCGAAACCAGCCCCATCGCTTGGCCGGCACTAGCGAGTACAAAGGAGAATTCTCCTATTTGAGCTAAGCCCAAACCTACGATCAATGCTGTTTTTAGCGGATAGCCAAATAGTCGGACGATCGGCGCGACGATCAAGAATTTGCCGACAAATACTAGAAATACCAGTCCCAGAATTAATTCTAGATGGTTCCACAGAAACACCGGGTCGATTAACATTCCGATGGTGACAAAAAATAAGGATGCAAAAATATCTCGCAAAGGCTCGACATAAGTGAGAGTTTGGTCGGCATATTCAACTTCTGAAATCATCAAACCCGCCACAAATGCGCCCATCTCGATCGAAAAACCCAAATATTCTGTCAGCAGCGCAATCCCTAAAGCCAAAACCACAACTCCCAGCAAAAACAGTTCCCGACTTTCTGTTTTCGCCAGGTAGCGCAGCAACTGCGGTACGATCCAAATGCCCGCGACTACAGCACCGATAGCAAATAACCCGATCCGCACTAGGGCCCACGCTACCGTCATGCCGATCTCTTCTGCTGGCTGATTGAGTGCCGGCAAAACTGCTAGCATTAACCCCAATGCTAAATCTTGAACTACTAATATTCCCAGCATGACTTGACCGTGGGAAGTACCGGATTCATTGCGCTCCATCAAGCACTTGAGTACAACTGCTGTCGAAGAAAGCGACAGAATCGCTCCTAAAAACACGCCTTGAGCGGGCGATTCTACCCAGCCTACAGCCAAGGAAATTGCAGTAGTAATGGCGATCGTCAGCACAATTTGCAAGCCCCCCCCGCCCAAACTAATGGCTTTTACTTTCTGGAGTTCGGCGAAAGAAAATTCCACTCCCAAGGCAAATAACAGAAAAGCAACCCCGAATTCAGCCAGGGTGTCTACCTGAATTAATTCTTTAATCAGCCCCAAACCTGCCGGCCCAACTACGATCCCTCCCAGGAGATACCCGAGAATTACCGGCTGTCGCAACAGCGATGCAAAGAGTCCTCCTGCTGCGGCAGCAGCGAGAACTAGAACTAAGTCAACGATCAGTCGGAAGTCTTCTTGCACAACTTTATGAAAAAAGTATAAAGTTATATTATAGTATCTAATGTGTTGACTATATTTGGCGCGTTGACTATAGTTGATAAACCAGCACAACGGCCACCCTTGACCCAGGTATTTTCTCATGGCACAGAGTTCAACTCCTCACAAAAAGCTTAACCTCTTGCAAGTTTATCGAGGGATTGCGGCTGTATTAGTGGTAATGTTTCACCTCAACGAGATGAGCGGGGAGAGATTAAATCAAGTTACTTTTTTTAATTTATTTCAGGCTGGGTGGAGCGGTGTTGATTACTTTTTTGTATTGAGCGGTTTTATTATGGTGTATGTTCACCGATCGGCGATCGGTAAAAAAGACCAGTTAAAATCGTTTTTAGTCAAACGTGGCGTGCGAATTTACCCCATATACTGGATAATTACTCTAACAGTTTTGTGTTTTTTTCTAGTAATTCCAGGTTTTGCTAACAATAAAGATTTAAGTGTGGGACAGGTAATTGTATCGCTGCTCTTGATTCCTCAAAAGGACAAGCCCATTCTGGATGTAGGTTGGACTTTAACTTACGAAATATATTTTTATGTATTGTTCAGCATAGCTATTTGGCTGAAGCCCAAGCATTCTGCGCCTATACTTTCGGCTTGGCTATTGGTAACGATTTTAAATTCTTGTAAACTTATAAACTTTCCCAAATCTTTTTTCTTGCTAAGTCAAGTATTTGGCAATATGAATCTAGAATTTGTTTTGGGCTGCTTGGCTGCCTATATTGTGATTAAATATAATAATAAGATTGGCAAGTACAGGTGGATATTATTTGGAATAGCAAATTTAGGATATGTTATTTTAGGAATTCTCGTCGCATGGGGAAACATAGAGTTTGAGCGCGTCATTACTTTTGCAGTGCTAGCAGCTCTGTTAATCATTGCTGCGACCTCGATAGACCTCAAGGATTCCCCGAAAATTCCTTATATTTTAATTTTTTTGGGAGATGCCTCATACTCGATATTCTTGACCCACGGACCTCTGATTTCAGCAAGTACAAAAATTCTCCAAAAGGCGAAATTAGAAAAATATTTTGACGGTTTCTTTGCTCCGGCTATACTGGCAGTGTTCGCTGTAGTTTTCGGGTGCATATTCTACTCTTTGATAGAAAAACCATTGACAGTTTTTCTGCGGAAAAATATTGTTGAAAAAATGTTTCCTCCCAACGCAGAGAGCCGAATTTAAAAAATCCGAAGGTTCGCCACTGTGGGAAGTTAAGAATCACGATACTGTCTGCTGTGAAATTAATCTCTTTCTAACGGCTTATTGTTACTTTCGGACTCCCAAGCCTAAACTGTGATTTTATTCCTCAAAAACGCACTCAGTCGAGATATTTGAGCTGTATACTGACAAGCCCTCGGAGACTCCAGATTATGGGGATTATGGACAGCCATCTCTATGCACTCGCGATCGAGTCAATTGCCATTGAAGGTCTGATTGTGTCTAGCCAGGGGAGTCAAAGTGACGAGGATTAGGTGAAAGCTGCAGTAGCACCTGTAAAGACTGCGCCAGAGCCGATCGAGTCCCTAACTGCAGGACACCTGTATGAGCTCGGTCACAAACTGAGCATTGCCGATTTCTACCTCATTCCCGTCTTCACCTACCTATCGCAAACCCCAGAGTACGAAGCAAAGATCGCTCAAACTCCGAAACTGCGGATTTGGTGGAATGAAGTAAGTCAACTTCCCAGTGTGAAGAAAGTCTGTACTTGACATCTGTGCATTTATATAACTCACGGGTTTACAACTATGTCGCATTTATTTGAACCATTGGATCAACGTGGCGTTACCTTCCGAAATCGCATTGCAGTTTCTCCCATGTGTCAATATTCAAGCGTTGATGGATTCGCGAATGATTGGCATCTGGTTCATCTCGTCAGTCGAGCCGTAGGAGGGGCAGGGCTGGTGATGACTGAAGCAGCAGCAGTCGAGCCTGAAGGACGAATTACACCGCAAGATTTGGGAATGTGGCAAGATCCTCACATTGAAATGTGGGCGCGAATCGTCGAGTTAATTCACCGCCACGGTGCGGTTGCGGGAATTCAACTTGCTCATGCAGGTCGAAAAGCCAGTACAGCACTTCCGTGGGATGGCGGCGATGTGCTTTCGGAATCTCAAGGAGGATGGACTTCGCTCGCCCCTAGCGCCATTCCATTTGAACCCGATAGCCCCGCCCCGATCGCTCTTAGTATCGAAGACATTCAGAAGCAGACGACACTCTTCGTGAATGCAGCCCAACGCGCCCTAGAAGCCGGATTTGACGTAATAGAGATTCATGCGGCTCACGGGTACCTATTGCATGAATTTCTGTCTCCCTTGAGCAATCAACGGACAGATGACTATGGTGGCAGTTTTGAGCACCGCATCCGGTTTTTATGTGAAGTCGTACAAGCGGTGCGAAATGTTTTACCCGATCGAACACCGCTTTGGGTTCGCATCTCTGCAACCGATTGGGTTCCAAATGGTTGGGACATTGAACAAAGTATTGCACTCAGCGATAAATTAAAGTCACTGGGCGTTGATTTAATCGATTGTTCTTCAGGCGCAATTGTACCGGGTGAAAAGATTCCGACGGGTGCAGGTTATCAAACTATTTTTGCCGATCGCATTCGACGCGAAGCCCACATCGCCACCGGAGCAGTTGGTATGATTACTGCACCCGCCCAGGCTGACCAAATCATCCGTACAGGTCAAGCAGATATGGTATTACTTGCCAGAGAAATGCTGCGCGATCCTTATTGGCCTATGCGGGCTGCGAAGCAACTACGTCAGTCGGTGCCTGCTCCAATTCAATACGCTCGCGCTTGGTAATTAAGCGGCTTTGCGATCGCCCGGCCGATCGCCTATGCCATTGGGCAATCCGGTGATGTGGATGTCAACGAAATGCTCGTCCGTCCGACTCGTCAGCATTTGTAAAGTGGGGTGCATGAAAGTCGATCGACTCAACGGAATTTAACCCAATGGCTCAACCTGAGACCGAATGGCTGGTGAAATGCACTACATTCGAGGTTACACAGGTAAGCCGTTAGTGCTGATTCGCGGTTTTGCGCAAAGCTGGCGATCGGGGCATCCCATCCTCAACGAGCTCGCTGCTAAACAGGATCGGCTTGCTTACGGAGAAATCAGCAAAGTTTGTCGGTGGGTTCGATCGCACATCGCCTCGCGATCGGTTGGCACTCCCAATCCGTTCCTCTGAGTGCATCGTTGTGTCGATCGTACCTTCCCCCGTCCCACCCAACAATCTAATCAATCTCGCAACCATAATATCGGATAATTGTAAAGCAATTCACCAAGCCAACAGCATGAGTATTGACCAATTAAACACAGACTACGGCATTGCCGACCACCTCACCTTCGCTACGGGAAACGGTGGTTTCCCGATGATTCACATCGACAACGGTCAAGCCAAAGCCTTAATTTCTGTGTATTCCGGTCAAGTGCTCTCCTTTCAACCAGCCACCGAAACCACAGACTTGATGTTTGTCAGCGAAAAAGCCTACTACGCCGAAGGGAAAGCCATCAAAGGCGGTATACCCATCTGTTGGCCCTGGTTTGGCCCCGATCCCGAAGCCTTGGGGCGTCCGAGTCATGGGTTTGTGCGGAATCGCCTCTGGAATGTCCTAGAAACCGCCACAAACCCAGACGGCGCAACCAAAGTCACTCTCGGACTCAAGGATACCGATGAAACTAGAGCAATTTGGCCCCAAGCCTTTGAACTGGCGATCGTGATTACGATCGGCACCAGCCTCACTGTAGAATTAATCACCCGCAATTTAGGCGACAAAGCATTTCCCCTCACCCAAGCTTTGCACACCTATTTCCAAGTCGGCGATATCAACCGCGTGCAGGTTTTAGGTTTAGAAAATAGCCAGTATCTTGATAAAGCGGATGGTGGTGTCGAAAAAACTCAAGTGGGTGCAGTGGTAGTAACAGGTGAAGTCGATCGCATTTATCTCGATGTCAGCAATGAATTAGTCATTGACGATAGCGCCCTCAATCGCCGTATTCACATTAAATCCTCTGGTAGTAAATCTGTCGTAGTCTGGAATCCTTGGGTGACAATTTCTGCAAATATGGCCGACCTTGATGATGCAGATTATCAGCGTTTACTCTGTGTAGAAACGACCAATGCAGCTACAGATATTGTGGAAGTTCCCGCTCATGGTGAGTTCCGCTTGCAGGCAATTTACAGCGTTGAACGCGACTAAGGAATTAGAGCTTAATCTTAGCGGTGATGGGGCCAAAATTCCCAGTAAGCGGTTCAACATTTCAATTGGATATTTTGGGCGTTGCTAAAATCCCACCCACAAGACTGGGATTGTTTCTTTAAATACAACTTAAATGCCGATTATCTGATTAATTGAAAAACTCTGTCACCCTAATGACTAATAATACCCAATCCAAAAGTTCTCCCCTGTTTATTTCTTAGTCCGCGAAAGACGTTCGGCGAATCTGAGTCGAACCGTATAGCAGCAGACGAAAGTTTGTACGAGCGGTTTCAACCGCCGACTCAGATATTTTTACTTACCATAAATTATTATGCAAAACTTCAACTGGACAAAACTTCAAAATGGATCGGACATTCGCGGTATCGCCCTCGAAGGCGTTCCCAATGAAAAAGTCAACCTCACCCCCGAAATTGCCACAATCTTAGGTAAATCCTTTGTCAGTTGGCTGGTGCAAAAAGTCAACAAACCCACCGCAGAATTAACGATCGCGATCGGTCGTGACAGTCGCCTATCAGGCCCAACCTTAATGCAAGCAGTCATGGAGGGAATCGCCTCAGTTGGTGCAACCGTGTACGACTTTGAAATGGCCTCAACCCCCGCCATGTTTATGAGTACCATTACCCCTGGTTTTGATTGCGACGGCGCGATTATGCTCACTGCTAGCCATTTGCCCTTTAATCGAAACGGCTTAAAGTTTTTCACCGCCAAAGGTGGGTTACAAAAACAGGATATTACAAATATCTTAGCAGTAGCCCAAGGGAATAACTTTCAGCCAGCCACGTCGCCAGGTAACATTACAAAGCATGATTTCATCTCTGTTTATGCTAACCAATTTGTCACAAAAATTCGGGAAGCAGTCAATCATCCCGATAATTTTGAGCAGCCGCTGACAGGATTAAAAATTGTTGTAGATGCAGGAAATGGTGCTGGCGGTTTTTATGTTGATAAAGTCTTAAAACCTTTAGGTGCAGACACCACGGGCAGTCAGTTTTTAGAACCCGATGGTACTTTCCCCAATCATGTGCCAAATCCCGAAGATAAACAGGCAATGCAGTCAATTTGTCAAGCGGTAATTGAACATCAAGCTGATTTTGGGATTATTTTTGATACCGATGTCGATCGCAGTGCGGCCGTCGATCAAGTTGGCAAGGAACTCAATCGCAATCGCTTAATTGCGTTGATTTCTGCGATCGTATTAAAAGAACACCCTGGCTCTACCATTGTCACCGATTCTATCACTTCCGATGGCTTGACACAATTCATCGAACAGGATCTAAAAGGGATTCACCACCGCTTTAAACGCGGCTACAAAAATGTGATTGACGAGTCGATACGGATCAATGAAGCCGGACAGGAATCATGGCTGGCGATTGAAACATCGGGACATGGAGCTTTGAAAGAAAATTACTTTTTGGATGATGGCGCTTATTTGGTCAGCAAATTATTGATTGAATTGGCTAAGTCAAAGCTAGCAAATCAATCTTTGCCAGATTTAATTGCGAATTTAAAAGAGCCAGAAGAAAGTGCAGAATTTCGGATTAAACTTGGGGTAGATGATTTCAAGGCTCACGGCGAGTTCGTTATTGAACAACTGAAAGAATTTGTCTCAACGCAACAAGACTGGAAAATAGTTCCCAATAACTACGAAGGTCTGCGAATTTCCTGCACGTCAGCTAGCGAATCCGGCTGGTTTCTGTTACGCTTATCACTCCACGATCCGGTGATGCCTTTGAATGTGGAGTCTAATGTTAAGGGTGGTGTTGCTCACATAGTCGATCGGCTTTTAGCTTTTTTCCAAACCACCGAGTCCCTTGATTTTTCGGCACTATCGATCTAAGTTTTATTGGTGTCAGACTATTACTAAACCCAACCCAAGGAGGAATTTAATCATGTGGCTTTTAATCATAAAATGTTCTGCTGAAAGCTGGGAGACCCATTCCAAAGCTTTCAAAGCCATCGCTGCCAAATATCCGGCCACGCCTTCCTCTTCCAAAAAGATGAAAAACGACGGTCAACGCATCATGGAATATCAGCTTGAGAATGTCAATGATGTAGAGGAATTTATGGAAGAATGCTTGACATTAGATGGTTTCACTGCTACCTTTGAATCCCTATAATTCTAGGTGCTAATATTTATTATAGCAAGTCTCAATTTTTATCTCATACCATTTTAGAGGTGAGATTTTAAAATTGGGAATTAATACTATTTTGCCAAAAACAGGCTAGAATAACTAGAGAGTTTGAGGAAGGTTGTCGGAAACTAAACGGCAAAGAAAGAATTGATTTAACAGATATTGAGTTAAAAATAATTCTATAGCGCCGTGAACTTATAACTAATACCAATTGTTAAAAATTATGTAATAGTACCTAGGACTGATAAAATATAATCATCCGGTTAGAGATGAAGAGTGTTTCTGTTGAAACTTGGGTTCTCGTATATTTGTAATGGTAACTGTAGTGTGAGCGTCTGCCTCAAGCGGGCTTTCCTCCCCGCGCTACGAGAATTTTTATTATTCTTATCACCTCAAGTTAAGTATTTATTTAAGTTAGTCTCTAATCTCCAAATCTGTGGCCAAGCTTTTTACCTAAGGCTTTTTCTCTCGACTTATTGCGGATTGCTATAGTTAGTCTAGATAGTTAAAAATATATCAGCGAGACAAAGATTAAGGACACCTAGTGATGATAATGACTGTGAGTCGAGGCAACGGCGGGCTAAGTGCGGAAATAGTTACGGGTCGGATTTTGCGGTGGCGGCAGTTTAAAGCAAACAAGCTAACCGCCGCTTCGATCGGGGGAATTGTTGCTGGCCTTCTAAGTTTTGCCCTGCCGGTGCAAGCTTTGCAGGTAGTTGTGACGCCGACAAATCCAGAACTGGGAGATACGCTGTCAGTAATGATTCAGGTTGACGGTAACGGCGGGGAAACTCCAAAAGTTTCTCTACAGCAAAAAAACTACCCCGCGTTTCCCATCGGCAACGGCCGCTTTCGGGCCTTGCTGCCGACGACGCCGGTAGAGAAAGCCGGTACCCGCCAAATCCAAGTCACAGGTGACGGACAAGTGCAGAAGTTGAGCGTGCAAGTGCGCGATCGAGATTTTCCCACTCAATCCATCTGGCTACCTCCCGGGAAAGACGAGGAAGGTACAGATGCTGAATTCGATCGCGTAGACGCATTTAAAGCACTGGTGACACCCGAAAAATTTTGGGACGGCAAATTGTTGCGCCCTAACTCCGGCGAAATTACTACTATTTACGGGGTGCGACGTTATTATAATGGGGTATTTGCTCAAGACTACTACCACCGCGGCGTTGATTACGCAGGTGCTTACGGTTCCCCTGTCGTGGCACCGGCAGCAGGTCGCGTGTCTTTAGTGGGACGCGAATCGCAAGGCTTCAAAATCCACGGGAACGTGGTTGGTATCGACCACGGTCAGGGGGTAGCAAGTATTTTGATGCACCTCAGCCGGATTGATGTCAAGGAAGGCGATGTCGTGAAAGCCGGTCAAGTAATCGGTGCTCTGGGGTCAACGGGGGCTGCTACAGGTCCTCACCTGCACTGGGGATTGTACGTGCACGGGCAGTCCGTCGATCCTGTACCTTGGCGGCTTCAGGGAGTTGAGTAGGAATTTTTACAGGTTTTGACGGATTTATCAGTCAATTATGGGGTAAGTTTGTGGCTGGGGTGTGCAGATAACTGTTATGGGTTATCTGTAATTGAGTTAGGATTTGTATAAAATTTCTCAACTCAACCCTCACAACTCAAATCTCAAGACGCTAACCATCGCGTCTTCACAAAACTTTATTAATGATGCCGTTGAGCGGGGACGCATATATGAGTATTGAAAAAATTGTTGAACAGGCTTTGCAGGATGGTTATTTAACGCCGTCTATGGAAGCTGAGGTGGGACGGATCTGCAATACGGCTTCGGAATTGTCGATCGAAGAGTACATGGCTCTCGATCGTCTGATGGGATCTTTGTTGACTGGGGAAGTAGTGGTTCTGCCACGCAAACAGTTCATCAACGTTATGGAAGAGTTGGTACTCAGCGATGCGATCGCTAGGGTGGCAGAAATTGAGGCGACGAGCGACCTGAGTCTCGATGTGGGAGATATTGCAGCTTATGCTTTAAATAGGCTGCCACCTCTGTACGCTACGACGGAAGAGGGCGCTCATTTTCAAAGGGCTAGGGCTAAAGAGCAACTTCACGATTTGATTTCCAAAGAAGTCAACGCGGCGATCGCCCGCAACTTGGACAGACCCGACACCCCAAACCCCACAGCTTTGGGCAAGTCTTCTGGAAACGAGGTTCTTTCACAGCTAAGCACTTGGCTGCAAGCTAACGCGACTAATTTTGAGCCGCAGCCTTAGTACCAACCCAACAGCTCTATTTCAGTTAAGTCGATCCCGCTCAATTCAGAAAGCGGGATTTTTAGTTTCTGAGTCAGCAAGATTCATCTGAAGACCGAAGCCAGAAGGCACAAGACCGAAGCCAGAATTCAAGAAAAAAAATTAAAATTTAAGAGTTTTCTTTATTTGTTACATCAAATAAAAAATTTCCTCTTCCTTCTTCCCTCTTCCTTCTTCCTTCTTCCCTCAAACGATTAATTGTTGCTGTCAGAAGAGTCTGCCGAGGGGCCAGCGGTAACTTTTGTTTCTCGCTTTTCGCGTTTTTTCCGTTCCGCTTGGATGACATCTTGAAGCACTATTCGCGCTTGAGCCATTTTTTCCAAATTGCTGCGGTACAAATCTAAATCTTTGCTAACCTTCTCTTCTGGCAGGTGCAAGGCCGCACTGACTTTAGCGATCGCGTCGTTTCGCGTTTCTTGGTCTTTTACTAAGTTAGGGTCAGCTTTTTCTAACAGCGAGAACAAACCGATAGCGAACAAGCGGCTGTACTTAAATTGGGGGTTGCTGGCGATCGCCCCTAAAGACGCTTGCAAATCCGCTGTATCTTCAAAGCTGGTCGAGCGATCGAGCCACGAGAGCAACTCTTGCCCGGAAAGTCTATCCGCCAAGCTTTCCAATCGCTGAGCGTCTTGCTTGTAGCGCTCTGGATCGTCTTCTAGGGACTTGCACAAAGCGTTAAAAATCGAAACTCTGTCTGCTTCTGGGGCGTACCCAAGCATGAATCGATCGAAAGCTGTCACTACACCCAAAGCATAAATCGGGTCGTATTGAAAATCGGCATTCGCCGAAAGCAAGTGCATTTCTACCATCAACTCTTCCACCACTCGACGGTAAATTGAGTTGATCGGTCGAGTGTGAATCGTATAGAAACTTCGCTTAGTATCTGAAACAGTACGGTTATTGTTCACCTGAGTCTTATAGATAAATAATTTTGCCGTAGCGGGCGTGCCAGCGCGGCGTGAGTAAAGTCGGGGGAGTCAATTCTGCGATCGATCTAACAAAAATTGCCAGTTTTTTAAGCGTTGCCGCCTCCTTGCGAGAAAATATTTTTTATCAAAAATATTTGACGCGCGATCGGCAGCAACAATTAATATGTCGCAATAGGAGGGAAAAACCCCAGTATCTTTACAATCATAGCTTAGCTGGGATCGCTCATAAATCTAATCTTCTGACTTGCCCAGCCTAGATATGACCTATTATCACAATAACTTTTTCTTGTCAACCCCTCATCGTGAAAAATCAAACAAACATGACAATTTCTCCTGAATTAATAGCTTTAGCCCAGTACATGGCGGGCGAATTTGACAACCGGGAACAAGCGCTAGCAGACCCGGCGTGGTACGTCCACCTTCGTATGTGGCAAAGACCACTACCCGTTCCTTTATTTTCTGAACCCAGCATTGCCCTATTTGCCGAACAAGCCAACATTCTGGAATTAGACAAGCCATACCGCCCCCGCATCGTGCAACTGAGGCACTCACAGATAGTGCCGGGACTGATTGAAGCTCAGTATTATATGTTCAAGGATATCGCAGCCGTCAAAGGAGCCGGTTGCAACCCCGACTTGCTTGGAAAGCTAACGAAGGAGCAAATCCAACTCCTTCCCGGCTGCACCCTCTCGGTTGCGGTGCAAAATTTAGCCTCAAACGGCTATCGCTTTCGCGCATCTTTGCCGGAGGGCACTCGCTGCGGCTTTGCCTACGGGGGGCAAAATTACCAAGTAGACTTGGGATTTGAAGCCGCAGGCGAGGAATTTCTCAGCTACGACAAAGGAATAAACCCCACGACAGGCAAGGCTATCTGGGGAGCTTTAATGGGCCCTTTTAGATTTGTCAAGCGTCAGGATTTTGCTGCTGAGATATTGGTTTGAAGCAAGAAGCAACAAGAAACAAGGAAGAAAGATTTAGCTATCTAGGATAGAAGGCAAGACTTTACCTTGACCTATTCTTCTACTTTAGTGTTTTGGTGAACCTCTCAACCTCTCAAGAAAGGAAGAAAGCATAAGGAAGCTGGCAAGAATTTACCTGCTTCCTGTTCTTGTGCAGGGTTCCGGCGCATTTTGACAGCCTCAAGCTTAAATTGCGCTTACACCGCAACCGATGCAAGCGGGAATGGTCAACTTGCGCGTGGCACCCCCTCTAGAGCTTCTTCTTCCGTTTCAAAGATTTCAAACACAGAATCCATCATGGTGACTTCAAACACCAGTTTGGCTTCGGGATGAACATTGCAAATGCGGAAACTTCCCTTAACTTTATCCGCATCCCGCATACCTGCTACAAGTGAGGTCAGGCCAGAGCTATCGATAAAGTTAACCTGACCAAGATTCACTACAACATGGCGGCTAAGTTTGGAAATACACTCTTGCAACTTGAGGCGGAATTGCCAAGCTGTAGTGATGTCCAACCGTCCTGTCGGTGCTAAGACGATAACTGTTGTACCGTCTTGAAGCGTGTGGGTTTTTTGATCAATATGAATCACTGACCCTTCCCTCAAATTTATTATCTATCGCGGTGGTTACTGTCCCAGTAGTTTAACTCAGGTCGGTGACTGCTGAGGCATCCAATTCGCCCAATCTTGCGGTTTTAAGAACTTGGAGTAGAGTTCGGCTTCGGGAGAGTTGGGTTCTGGCTCGTAACAGTATTCCCAGCGTACCAAAGGTGGCAGGGACATGAGAATCGATTCGGTGCGTCCGTTGGTCTGCAAGCCAAAGGTCGTGCCTCGATCGTACACCAAGTTAAATTCAACGTAACGGCCGCGGCGGTAAAGTTGGAAATTACGCTCGCGCTCGCCGTATTCTTTCGATCGGTGCTTTTCAATAATAGGGGTGTAAGCCGGCAAAAATGCCCGGCCGCAATCCTGTACGAAGGCGAACAGCGACTCCCAAGTTCTAGGTTCCGGCACGCCGATGTTGTTGCTGCACTCAGCGGCTTTGCCTTTGACATGATGGTCGCGGTAAAGCGCGCCTTGAGCGCTTTGGTAGTCAAAAAACAGGCCGCCCACGCCGCGGGTTTCTTGGCGGTGGGGGAGGTAGAAATATTCGTCGCACCAGAGTTTAAATGTCGGATAATATCCGGGATGGTGGCGATCGCAAGCTGCTTTCAGAGTTTTGTGAAAATGAGCTGCATCCTCAGCCAACGGGTAATAAGGAGTCAAATCCACACCGCCGCCAAACCACCAAATCGGCCCGGCCTCAAAATAGCGGTAATTCAGGTGAACTGTGGGCAAGTAGGGATTGCGGGGGTGCAGCACCATCGAAGTACCCGTTGCATAGAAATCGTGACCTGCTGCTTCTGGGTGCTTTGCCAGAATCAAAGCCGGCAAACTTTCGCCCCACACTTGGGAAAAATTGACTCCCCCTTGTTCAAACACGTCGCCTTCGCGCATGACGCGAGAACGTCCGCCGCCGCCTTCGGACCTTTCCCAAGAGTCCTCCTTAAATTTGCCAAGACCATCGAGCTGTTCGAGGGATTGACAAATTTCGTCTTGTAGGCTTTTCATAAATTGGCTGACTCTAGCTCTAGAGTCAGCGGGCGGCAAAAAGGGGGAAGTGGCTGTTTTAAGTGTTGTAGAAACTGTCATAAAATTTTCTGTTGTCAGATTTGAGTCTTAGATGGGCGATGAATCCCAAATCCAGTCGTCATGTAATTATGCCACCGCAGGTCTGCAAATGATCGCTATGAAGTTACATTAAAAAATAGCAATAAAAATATACTTAAACCTGCGATCGAAAATTCGCTAACCCAATTGCAGAGCTATGGTGGAGAACACAATGCCCAATACACTCGATGTTAGTTCAGTCTTAGAAATCCTGCGACCCGTGCAAGACCCCGAACTGCAAAAGAGTTTGGTGGAATTGAACATGATTCGTAACATAAAAATTGACGGCGGTGTCGTCAGTTTTACTTTAGTGCTGACAACGCCTGCTTGCCCGCTGCGAGAATTTATTGTCGAAGATTGCCAAAAAGCGGTCAAACAGTTGCCAGGAGTCGAAAAAGTGGCGGTGGAGGTGACAGCCGAGACGCCCCAGCAAAAGGGAGTGGTCGATCGCCAAGGCATTGAAGGCGTTAAAAATATTATCGCAATTTCCAGCGGCAAAGGCGGCGTCGGCAAAAGCACGGTGGCCGTAAATGTGGCAGTAGCGCTGGCGCAAACCGGCGCTAAGGTGGGTTTGCTGGATGCGGATATCTATGGACCCAACGACCCAAATATGTTGGGTTTAGGGGACGCGAAAGTCATGGTTAGGGACGGAAAAAGCGGAGAAACCCTCGAACCCGCTTTCAACTACGGCGTCAAATTGGTGTCGATGGCGTTTTTAATTGACAAAGACCAGCCCGTGATTTGGCGCGGCCCGATGTTGAACGGCATCATCCGGCAGTTCCTCTACCAGGCGAATTGGGGCGATTTAGACTATCTGATTGTCGATATGCCTCCGGGTACTGGAGACGCGCAGTTGACAATGGCGCAAGCTGTGCCGATGGCTGGTGTGGTGATCGTGACGACGCCGCAGACTGTGGCTTTGTTGGACTCTCGCAAGGGTTTAAAAATGTTCCAGCAGTTGGGAGTGTCGGTATTGGGAATTGTGGAAAACATGAGCTATTTTGTGCCGCCGGATATGCCCGACAAGCAATACGATATTTTCGGTTCCGGTGGCGGGGAAAAGACTGCTGCTGAGTTGGGAGTGCCGCTGTTAGGCTGCATTCCGCTGGAAATTCCGTTGCGGGAAGGTGGCGATTCGGGGGTGCCGATCGTGGTGGGGCAACCGGGTTCTGCTTCCGCTAGGGAGTTGCGGGCGATCGCGGGCCGCATTGCCGGTAAAGTTTCCGTAGCAGCCTTAGCCTAACTCACATCTTGCATTGTTAATCAGCTTTTGATGGGCGGGCGGGACGCCCACCCCAGAAGAAACCTGTTTAGTTTGTGGAACAGGCATCTTGCCTGTTTAGTTTGTGGAACAGGCATCTTGCCTGTTTAGTTTGTGGAACAGACATCTTGCCTGTTTAGTTTGTGGAACAGGCATCTTGCCTGTTTTAGCATCAAGTCTTGATCGCCAAGAAAAGGTAAACTATAAACAGCAAACATAACATTGAAACAATTATGATTTTTCCAGGTTCGGCAGTTCGAGTTAAAGATAAGGGTGAGATTTACTACGCCTTTCAAGGACAAGTCCAGCGAGTTACCGACGGAAAGGTCGCGGTACTGTTTGAAGGCGGGAATTGGGACAAGCTGATTACGTTCCGCCTGTCGCAGTTGGAACTTGTCGATGCTACGGCTGGCCGCGCGAAATAGTCAGCGGTTATTAGTCATTGGTAATGGGTAATCTGTAATTTGTAATTGGTAAAGTACCCAAGACCAGGCTACTAAATGAAAACCCTTGACTAATGACTAATGACTGATAACTGATGACTAATGACTAATCACTAAAACTATGCGTTTACCTTTACCCCAATTTGCTATAAAAGAGCGCCATCCCGATCGCATTGCTGAGGTAATCGAGACCGCAACTTCGGAGTTTTTGGCTCAATGTTTGGAACCGGAAGACTTAAGCTTTCCCGTGATGCCGCCTTTTGGGAGTTGGGTGAAGGCCGAGGATGAAGAGTCGAAAAATCAAATTTACGGTGTGGTTTATTACGCTACGACTAGCCCGATCGACTCGGTACACAGAGCTCGCGCTTTGGGTTTGTCGCTGGAAGAGTTGCGGGAAGAACAACCGCAGATTTTTGCGATGCTCAAAACCGAGTTTCGAGTGGCGATTGTGGGGTTTGAGGCTGCGCCGGAAAGGTTCAACGGTCACGGCCCATCGAGGGGTAAAATTTATCAGTATTTGCCGCCGCGCCCGCCACAAATTCACCAGGCGGTTTATCGCTGCGAACCCGATGAGGTGATTGATTTTACCGTGCAGTTGGATTTTTTGAGGACGCTGCTGGGAGTGGCTAATGCGCCGGTGGATGCGCTGACGGCGGCGGCGATTCGGGAGATTTATCTGTTGCGGATGCGCGATCGATCTTGGTTGGTGGAAGCGGGGAGGAGTTTGAGTGTTTTGTTGAAGGATGATTATGACAGGTTGCGGGTAATTTTGAGTCAGATTCATCCCTAGGAGGAAGCTGGAATAAGATAATCTGGACTTACGCAAAAAGTGGTTTGACGTGCTACTTATAGCAGTAAGGTGCGCATTGCGCACCCTACATAATTAGGTTCTGCGTAAGTCCAGGTCAGGTTTTTTTGGAGAAAAAATATTTTATGTGGGTAGAGATAACAGCAGTAAATCAAGTTCCCGAATGGGGTGTGTTGAAGGTAAAAGTTGACGAAACTTCAGTGATTTTGAATCGTCAAGGCATGAATGTCACTTGTTACCGAAATGCTTGCACTCATTTAGAATATCCGATCGACATGGGTAAGGTAAGCAGCGGTATCATTACCTGTCCGTTTCATAAGTATCAGTACAAATTAGATACTGGTAAATGTTTGAATGCACCCAGCGATGCCCTGGAATCTTATCCGGTAAAAATTGAGGGCGATCGAGTTTTTGTAGAAATAGATTAGTTATTCGTTATTCGTTAAGTCCGACAGGGGTTTAAACCCCTGTCTCATAGCTAAAGTCGTCTCAAGACGACTGTAGATTAATACTTGATATCAAGTCCGGCTTAAATACTCCCTCACTCTCTTTGTCTGCGGAGGCAGACTTTGTTTGACAAGGAGCGGTTTCAACCGCCGAACCATGGAGGGAGTAGCCAACCCGGATTTACTTTCAACCTACCGTTTTCGCGCGCCGCTGACGGAAGAAAATCGCCAAAAGCCCGATCGCACCTACCGCCAACAGCAGCCATTCTTCCGGTTCAGGAACCCCCGAAACATTCAGAGGGTTATTCGGCTTAGTTAACTCCTCCTTACCCGATTCTACCTCGCGATCAAATCGATCGTTCTTAGCTTCTGCTGCTTTTAGCTGCTCCCTTTGCGCGTCATTAACTAACACAATCATCGAAGAATAAGGCGTCACCACTTTGAAATTTTTAGCTACGGCGTGCATCGCATCCAGTTGCGTCAATTGATTGGAACTTTTCTGCTTGCTAAGTGCAGTTATCAACTGCCGCGCAGCTATCGGTTTAAAGCCTTCATTTCCGGCATTTTTTGACTCTGCAACTGCCGCCGATTTTGCGGTTTTTTTCGATGGCGGGGTTTTGGCATAACTCCAAACATAGCCGTCAACAACACTAACTGTAGATTTAGCCGAAGCTGCTGTCGTTGCTACTCGCTGTATCGCCTCTTTCATATCCGTAGCAACTCCGCCACCGCTATCTTGAATCACCTTTAAAGTTGCGTCGTCGTAGCCGGGAGGCAAGCCTCCCAAATGCACTGTCCATAGGGGTGCAGAGATGGAAAGTTTAGGTTGGCGATCGTCCGATAATTCGTAACTGTGGCGATCGCTCACCAAAAATACAGTATCGTAACTTTTATCGCCCCGCAACTGTGCAAACTGTTGCAGCATATCTTTGAGCTGGATCGTACCGTAAAATGTCACCTTTGCTGCATCGAAATTGCGTACATCTTCCACAAACTTAGGTGGCATTCCCGCAGCGCTGGCGACATACAAATCAACAGCATTTTTGCCGGCTCCATTCGCTTTCAACCATTCAAAAGTCTGTTTTACTTCCTTCTTTTGGGCCGTCATGCTGCGGGAAGTATCGAGAATAACTGCAAGTTTTTTGCCTTGCGGTAGCGAGTAATTTGCCTCAGCCAGCGAGTTAGCAGAAATGATATTTCCTCCCGGTAGAACCGCCTGCTGCGCTGTTAGAGGTTGCTGTGCGACTGCGGGCAAAAAGGGTGGCAGCCAAGTTTCTCTTGCTTCTTTCCCGCTGTATTTTACCTCTTTTCCGGCGATCGTGCGGCGAGTATTTTGGTTCCAGAAAATGTTGCGTTTCTCAGCCAAAACAGGCATCGCCCAACCCTGCGGCTGGCGCATGACTTTGTAAGTCAGCCACAGGTGCATTTCCGTTGGCCCGTCAGTTTGGGTGAATTCTCTTTTAGCCGGGATTGGAAAAGCCCGCAAGCGGTATTGTTTGGGGCCAATTTGTTCTAGCAAAGCAGGATCGACTCTTTCTCTCACCTGTTGATTGTAGACTTGCTGGGCCGCACCTCTAGGCGATACCGTAAATACAAAACGCTTTTTCAAATCGCCAGTATCTCCCAGCCAAATTCCTGTAACTGCGGCGCTTTCCGGCAAGGAAAAGTAATAGAATACTTCTTGCAAGTTCGGTGTTTGATTTTTGTAAACTTCGTAGAGTTGAACGTCAGACCAGTCGCCGTTTTCTTTTACTGTCACTTCTTGCGACTGCAACCATACTTTTTCTTGATTGACATTCAGCAAACCAGCTTTTGCTTCTTCCCGGTTTGAGGTTGACTGTACCGCGTGTTTTACTGCTTCTGTGTCACCTTGTTGCAGTTCCGTATCGAAGAATTCGCCGTAGAGTTTTTCGGCTTTTTCCACATCAGCACTAGAGCCTTGATATAAAAACGGCGACATTAAAAAATTATAGCTGTTCTGCACCGTTTGAGCTGCTCCATCAGGCAAATTCAAAGTATTTTTGTATATCTCATAAATGTGGTTGTTTTCTCCTACAGTGCTGAGGTAGCGGTAAGGGGACAAATAAGCGTTAACTAAGCCGGATCGAATCATATCAGATTTGGCTAATAAAGTTTCGCGGCTGCTCTCGTTTGCGGGCGGAGTCGCCAGCATTTTCAGTGCTTCAACTTGTGGCTGCTGCTGCAAAGCGGCGAAAATAGCCAGCCAAGCTGCTATGACTCCCAAACTTCCTATTATCGCTTTATTTTTCCCGTATTGTGCAGCAAAGCTCTGCCATATTTTCCGCCCGGAATGAATGTAAAGAAAGCCGTACAGCGAAGGCATGACAACGAACAAGCTACAGGTTAAACCAAACAATATAAACGATAGCGGTATCCAAATTAAACCCCATATCCACTCCCCGTATCTAAAGATATCCCAAAATGCTGATACCCATGTAAACTTGAAAAATTCAATGACTACATTGAAGAATCCATAAAGTGTAAACAAGGCTACAGGTACAGCGTAATACATCAGCAATGTTGCCGCCCAAATGCCAACTACTAGCATTAAACTATGGCATCCTAATTGCAACCAGGCACTTTGCTTTTCTCCGATCAAGCTGAAAGAACCAGGCTGTTTTTTATGGGAAGTTGGAGAATCTGAGACATTTTGAACATTTTCTTTTTTACCCAGATATCCGTACAGCATTTCTACTAAAAATGCTGCAATGCACAAAGCAATAGTAGCGATAATTTGATAACTAGCTGGGGTGAGTTCTCGCAGCAGGAACAAGCGGAGCAAACACAGCAAAAATAGCGGTGCTTCTACGCCGTAAAACCAACGCATTAGCTGTAGGGGTTGCTTGCTAAAACGCCTAGCTCCTATTAATGTACATACCGTGGGTACTGCGATCGTAGCTGCCATCGTCAAAGAAAACTCTACCGGGATAATGCCATCGATTGTCGCCATAATTAATGGCAATCCTATAATCGGCAAAATTCCCAAGTAAACAATCGATAAGAAAGTCAAATTCCATACCCAAAAAATTGTTTGAAAAACTCCATTAAATACCTGTTTGATTTTCATTCATTTCTCCTGATAAGCTTTGTTTAACGGTATCGTATACATTCCTAGCAAACTCTTTTAATTCATGATTTTCTGCTTGTACTGAACTGTTAAATAAAATGGAAATTAGCACCCAAGTATGGTTTTTGTGAGTGATATCGCTGCCGATGCGCGACAAGAAGTTATCGGTAGTTTGCTGTGCAGATTGCAGCCAGTATGTAGCGGATAGTTGGTTGTCTTTGAGAGACAGCCAGCGCGCCGTTACAGCAGGAGTTAGCTGTTTTATTTCTATTCGATTGACGGGAATGCCGCTGGCTACAAAACACAGCTCCGGTGCGTGATAAGTCTGCCAAGATGTGCTGGCTACTGTGAGCAGGGAACCGTGCAAGTTGCCTGATACAAATCTCTTTTTTTCTGTTTGGGTGCCGGGGTAATTGCCAAAGAATTTTTGTTCGCTGGGATTCAGCGGGATTGATTCGGACACAATCGGTTCGGGAAATTTCAGGGGGGCGATCGCTAATTTTTCACTTTCTACATGATACAATTGAGAAATTGCACCCAAAACCGCCACCGCCACAATTAGTCCAGGTTTAGCCAAAGGCTGATTTTTGACTATTTCTAAATCCCGTTGCGAGTTAAAATTAATTTCTTTTGTTTCTTGAAATGTCGGAACTTTTTGCAGCATTAACCAACTTAAGAAGCAAGCGCCGATTAAACCCACAATTCCTAGGGGTACGTGCAGCATTGCTGCATAATTTGGCTGTTGTAAAACTTGGGCAACCAGCACTAGCACGGCAACCCGCAAAGCGTTAGCAGACACTAACATTAATAAGTTAGCAGCGCATACTGCCAGCCATTTTAAACTCAATTTGCGGCATTCTAGCCAGGTAGCAGCAAGCAAAAATAGCGTTCCCACTAAGAGGGTTTTAATGCCACTACAAGGCACATCAACGTGAGCGATGCCGTTTTCCAAAACGATAATATCGTAAGAAGAAATAGCCCCAATGTGCAGCAGAGAGAGCAACTGTTCTACTACCTGAGCAGTCAGCACTCGCGCCGGCAAACCTAAGCCACTATTCAACTGACTGTTAAATGGTAAAATACAAGCCAGCAAGCCTGCAACGGGTAAGTTTTTTCGCCAAAAGTGCGGCTCCACCAATAAGCCGCACAGCCCGTAAGTTCCGAGGATAAATAACAGGACAGTAACTTGTTTGATATCAATTATGCACTGAAGGGCGATCGAGCAAATACCCGTACCCAACATCAACAGCAGCGGATATCGCCTCAAAACGAAATGGGGTGAAAATCCGGGGGGGCGATCCTCTTCGAGGGCTGCGGTAACGGAGTTCCCGCTCGATCGCACTACTAATGCTACAATCAAAAAACCAATTACTATCTTGTACAGTGTGGGTATCTCAACAAACGAGGATAACAGCCACTTAACTGCCGAGATATTGGCCCAAAACCAAGCAAGGGCTAACAAACAAGGAGCCAGCCAAACCAAATTAACCCCAGAATTGGGACTGACAGCATCTGGAACGTCAGAATTGGGAAGATTGGTGCGCTGCATGATACCGCTTGACATTCACGTTGGTGACATCTTAGCTCAGCAAAATTAGTAATGTCTAGACCGGTTATTTAAGTTTTGTCAAGCTTCGATTTTCTCTACAGAGAAGCTAGCGTTATAATAATTAATTTTAGCGGAGGTAAAAATGAGCGAAAAAAGCCCAGGATACAAAATTGTTAGCGATAACCGACAAGCGCGCCACCTCTATGAAATTATAGAGACATACCAAGTGGGCATCGAGTTGAAGGGAACCGAAGTCAAATCAATTCGGGAAGGAAAAGCCAATTTGCGGGACGGATATGGTTTAGTTCGGAACGGGGAACTGTGGCTCATCAACGTTCATATTTCGCCTTGGAGAAGTGCTAGCAACTATTTTAATCACGAACCCCGCCGCACCCGTAAATTGCTGATGCACAAGCAGGAAATTCGCAAATTAATCGGCAAAGTGGAAGAAAAGGGCTTGACTTTAGTGCCGTTAAAAATGTATCTGAAAGGTGGCTGGGTAAAACTCGATATCGGTTTGGGTAAAGGGAAAAAACTGTACGACAAGCGCGAAGATTTGAAGAAACGCGAAGACAAGCGAGATATGGAAAGAGCGATGAAGCAATTTTAGTCATCCGTCATTAGACATCTCCGAAAAAGAAACTGAAACCTTTGCTACTCAAAGGGTGAAATTTAATTTCGGAAGATGTTTATTAGTCAGGAGTAATTAGTAATTAGTGATTAGTGATTGTCCCTAGGGATAGATTATTTTAGCTCGCGTTTGGTTAATTACTTATCATAATATTTCTCAATATCTTCCCTTTAGGATTTTGAGGGCTTCCATCGTCACTACAAACTTAATTAGAGTTATTTCACCGGAGTCCATCCCATCGGCTCTCCTGGGGTTGTGCTGGAAACGGTAGTGTGAGCGTCTCCCTCACCCAGGTTTTCGGACTTTTACCACAAGAAGTTTTATTTTTATTATCGCCTAAAACTCAGGCGAGCCATCTTATCTCCTAATAAAGTCGCATATGGGCGATGCTCGTCGCCCAACTAAGTATTATTACTTATCAATAGCCAACAGTCGTGCCTGGTTTCGGGCTTCGGCTTCCCGGTTCTTTTTTTCTGAAAATATCCGGATGGCTTGTGGAGTCCCATGAATGATTAACCTATGCTCGAATACATCTGGGTAGTGGGGCTTTACCCAACCATTCGGCTGTGGACTGACAAACTCTTATGAGAAATAAGCTCAAACCTGAGTCATTTCGTAAGATTATGACGCCATTAGGGTGGCAATTAAATCTGGCAAACAAAATATCGCCCAACTCTCAAGTTAAAAAATGCTAAAAATCACACCATTAGCTAACATTTTCAATGCCATGAAAGAGCCAGCAAAAAAGCATCATAACTCCAAGTGGGGAGCCTTATTGCTGATGCTAGCAGTAGGCTTTGGCGGCTGGCAAATAGGGTTGCCGGAACTGGCATCATTTTTTAATAATATGGCGTTTGAAAACTACAAAGCCAATCGATTGGCTGATACTCAACAAGCATATGAGTTAGCACTTTCTGTCGATCCGAAAAGCCGAACAGCTCTTTACAATTTAGGATGGCTTTGCGAAGAGGTGCAAGATTTACAATGCGCCCGTGGAAAATATCTGCAAGCTGCCAAACTCGGTCTGCCTGCTGCTTACAGCAATCTGGCTCGATTATATATAGTTGATCAAAAGAACTATCCGGCTGCGGTTCACTTCCTGTGGCAAGGTTTGAAATTAGCTGAGGATGATCGAGTCAAATATTCTTTACTCAAAAACTTGGGATGGGCTCGCCTGGAACAGGGTCGATATTCAGAGGCATTGCAACATCTGGATGAAGCCATTAAACTTGATAGTGAAGGACCAGCAACTTACTGCTTAAAAGCGCAAGTCCTAGAAAAGATGAAAAATACTAAGGCAGCGCTACCGCAGTGGAAAATTTGTCTAAAGTATGCGGATTCTCAAGAATTCGATGAGGATATATGGATAGGGATGGCACGTCAACGAGTAAACGAGGAAAAAACAAATAAATGAAACGCACAGTTTTGTTTTCATCAACCATACTGGCAATTATAACGGTACTGGAGCTAAGTCAAGCCTCAACAGCACTGCCAACTCCTTCGACTGTTAAAATTACAGTTAATGAATCAGTCGAAACGCCGTTCCACTCCAATCAATCGACGTGGCGGCGGTGCAGAGATAGAGATGGTGGAAAATATCCATGTCCCAGATTCATCATGACTCCGGAGAGCGAAAAATAAGAGTTATTTTCAATAAATTTTGTAGAGTGTACCATCACCACTTTACACAAACAGGTATGTAGTATGTAGTAGTATGCAGGGTGCGCCGTCCGCACCTTATAGCATTTGAGATGTGAGATTAATAATTGAAGAATTGGAAATAACTTATGGCTATAATGGTTTGCAGCTTGCATAAAGCTGCATTCTTTTTTTGCACTGATATAACTCTTTATCATTGCGGTATCGCCTATTGCTGGAATCCGCACCGGGCGGGGAGAAAATCCCCGCCAGCAATTCTATCTACTCGCCCTCGCTCAAAGCTGAATCTGGCTGCTGCTGATGCGAGTTGCTGTAAAAACTAGCAATAATCGCCACCATCAACCACCACAGCATATTAACTTCTGGCCGGTACCAAACTGTATCGACAAAACCGTGGGCCATCATGCCGGCTAAAGTTGCGATCGCCCCAATCAACCAAAACCCCTGATTCGATTTGAGATTTTGGATTTGAGCTTCTTTCTCTAAACTAGAGATTTTAAATTGTGAATCCCGCAGATGTTTGATCTGCAACAAACCTTGATTGACGGTGACAGTCATCAGCCAAAGGAAACACATTAAACCGATAAAACCGGTTTCCACCGCAATTTCCAGCAGCACGGAATAAGCGCTCAAAGCAGTGAATTTGGGCCTCATATAAAGCGGATAAACTTTATTAAAAGCAGTGTTTCCCGGCCCAATGCCGAGAATTGGTCGATCGCGAATCATGTCAACTACCGCCGTCCAAACATTAATCCGAAAATTGTTACTGCTGTCATCTCGGCCGATAAACATACTCGAAACTCGATCGCGCAGCGGCTCCACTAAAGCCACTCCCAAAATTAAGGCTCCCACCAAACCTCCTAACCCTAACGGCAGGGCCCAAGTTCGCCAGAACCGAGGCATCAAAGGGCTGTACCAGTACCACAGCAGCACTAAAAATACCACCAGTAGAGCCACAAAACCGATCCAAGCACCCCGGCTGTCCGTGTAGCGCAAACACGCGCAATTCACCACCAGCATCGTCAGCGCTAAAACTTTTGTTCCCCATCCTTTCCACACAAAAAGTGCGGCGGCGCTCAATGCAATGGCCGGCAGCAAATAGGAACCAAGCAAGTTAGGATTCCCCAAAAAACTGTAAACTCGCGTGACATTGGCTTGAGTAGAAGTCGGATCGTTCCAAGTAGCTAATGGTGGCACTTTATCAATCCACTGCCGCACGCCATAGAAACTGACAATTAAAGAGACGTTCAAAAATACGGCAATTAACCACGATCGCCAACGGGGCGATCGCAATATCCGAGCCATCAGCGCAAAAAACAGCAAATACAGCGTTAGCTTGCTCCAACCAGTAGCAGCGGCGACTTTCACCGGCGACATCGCCGTTGCGACAGTGGCTATGCCCCAGTAAAGCAGAACCAGCAAATGAATCGGCGTGAAGGGGATCTCGCGATCGTCCGAAACAGTCAGCAGCACCCAAAATGCAGCGCTAGCCGCCATCAACACCCCCACCAAGGCATTGTTTACAAACGGCGCCAAACCGAAAGTCAAGGCCAGTAAAACAAAACCCAAGGGTTCGGCCCACTGCATCAGCCAGCTACTCTGCCGCCAACTGCGTAAAGAGCCGATCGCCAAATTGAATAAATAACTTCTACTTTGCCACTGAGAGAGCGGTAAATTTGTCAGAGTTAACTGTTGCCAAACTGAATTCATTTTTAGATTGATTATTGGTAATTGGGAATTTGGAAGTGGGAATTGACTCTGAAAGCATCGAAAAGTGTTAGTAAATCACATGGGGTATCATTCTCCTTTAAGGCTTTGCTGGTCGGCTCCACAAAGAATAAATTTCTTGTGGGGGGCACGGGAACTCGCGCATAAAAGCCTTATTGATAATGGTGCAACATCTCAGTATTAATTAACAAATGACTTGTTTCTTCTTCCTTCTTCTTTCCATCCGTTACATCCGTGAGAAAATCCGTTGCCAAACTTCCTTCTTCCTTCTTTAGCCTTCCAACAATTCCGTAGCATTTGTGCAGGGCAGCCAGAGCACGTAGCGATATCCAGATTCCGGGGCGCCTTGAATTGAGAGTTCACCACCTTGAATTTCCACCAACTGGCAGCAAAGCAGCAGCCCCAAGCGTTCCCTGGCCCCATAACCAGCTAACACCGGTGCGGTATCCTCGGCATTCTGGGCCACCAAATCCGCCAACTCAGAAAACGCCAGCGTTAATCGCTGCGAACCCTGTGTCGGGAGTGGCGCTTCGACTCCGGGGGAGTCGGTTTCGGAGTGCGATGGCGAACCGCTACCAGATCCGGCCTTCAACAAGTAGTCGGTGTAGAGTTTAGCATGGGGCAAACTTTCCCCTAACCAAGGATGAAAAACCCAAACTCCAATGTTGATACCGTCTTCTTTCCGAGAAACGTGGACTCGAATCACGCTGCCTGCCCCAGCAGATTGAATAATGCTAAAAATTAAGTGGTGCAGCATTTGCTGAACCTTATCTTTATCCACCAACCAGATGCGCGACCCGGGCCCCATCGACAAATTAATTTCTTGCTCTCGTCTACTTGCCACCGATGACAGGATTGTCACAACCTGCTGGCACAAAGTTTCTATATCGACTGCGGTTCGCTTCAAGGTGAAAGCGGAATCGTCTAGTTCTGACAGTTCCAAAATTTCTTCAACTAGCGATCGCAAAGAGCGGCTGCTGTCTTGGATCACGTCAATATATTCTTTTTGCTTGCTCGTTAAGGGGCCATAAATTTCTTGTTTCAACACGCTTGCCATGCCGAGGACAGAAGTGAGCGGTGTGAGCAATTCCTGCGCTAAATTATTGAGCAGTTTTACTTTAATTGAGTTAGTAGACAAATCGATAGGTTTGTTAGTCATCGCTAATTTTTATTGGTTCATTGTCGAGCGAGGGTTTGCGGTTCATTAGACCTATTCCAAAAGTTTATAACAATCTGTTTATAATTCACCAGAAAAAAACGTAGTGAAGAAAAATATATATTCCTTCCTCCCTAGAAGCTCTTCCTTATCTGAGTAGTTAACATTTAATCATTGCTTCTAAAGCTGATTGCAAGTCTTGAGTGAGTTCGGCAACTGCTAACCTGCGGCTGGTTTGATATCGATCCCAACGATCGCTCACTGATATGGGTTCGCCCACGGTCATTTGTACCTGCTGTTTGCCCAACTTCGGTCGGCCGAAAGGATTTCCCCCTTTGATGCGAGCTAGTACGTCCCACAGCAGTAAAGTTGTCTCTGCCAAACGTTCTGCTGTCAGTTGTTCTGCGACGTACCTGCCCGTGACGGACACGAAACTTTCTACAAGTCTCATGTGCCACATCCGAAGACCTGCTTCTTCAGCGAGGCGATCGGCTAATCCTCTTTCTAAGGGAGAAAGTGCTGCAATATCTTTGATATCTTCTCGATAAATATAGTCCCAGCCTGCTTGTTCCACACGGCGGCAGCGGTCTATTAAACTGCCTTTGGGCTTTAAGTTAAAATATTCTTCTGCTACTTGCAAACCCACGTCTAACAGGGCTTTCAGTCGAGCCATCATTACTTCATTGCCCGAATCATTTCCCGTTTTTTCGGGTAGCGATAATGATGTTAAAATAGATGTTTCAGGCTGTAAATTTTTATGATAAAAACGGCTGTAAAACTCTTCCATTACTGCTAGCAAATGGCTGCCCAGTCGAATCAGGCGCAGATATTGGAATTTGTGATTGTGGTTTTCGGTATCGGGATTGGCAGTCTCTAAATTAGCGATCTCGGTGCGTTCTAAGGGTGGCAGTCCGCAATCAATTTCTAATTGAGTTAAAAGTTTTTCTAGGGGTTGCCAAGGTGGGTTGACATAGCGGTATTGAATGCCGATCGGCACAATTAAAACTTTTTCAGTGCGTCCGGCTTTGAGCAAATCTTCAACGCACCAGAAACCCATTTGAGAAATTCCCGGTTCGAGGGGACTGACTATTTCATTGTGACCGTTGGTAGCGCCTTCTGGGGCGGCGGCGATCGGGAATTGGCTGTTGGCAAATAAATTGCGGGCAGATCGCAATCCGACGCGATCGATCTTCCCGCGAACAATCGGAGTGCCACCGAGTTGGGAATACAACCAGCCGACGCCCGCACCGGCCCACAGGGGAATGCCGCGATCGTAGATAAAGTGGGAATGTACCGGGAATTGCAGGGGAATGCCTTTGGCGCGCGCTGCCTGGGGAACGAGTTTCCAAATTAGTTGTCCCAAACAGTAGGGATCGTCTGAGTTGGGGTGGCGGAAGGCTAGCAAGAAGCGAACTTTCTGATTTTGAAATTGGTGGAATAGTTCGGCGAGGGTTTCGACGTTTTCGGCTTGAACGTGGCTGATACTCGTCCGAAATCGCAGCCACCAGGGGAATATTTGCTTACAACCTTGCATCACTAGAGGGTTGTAGGCTGGGGGTATGAATTCCAGCGGCGGCTGAACTTGGCTAATTGAATTGGGCATTTTGCGATTTTAAATTTTAGATTGTAGATTACTAGGTTGGGGTAAAAACTGCCAATTTTTAGAATGCTGAAGTTTTTTTATTAACCGCAGAGGACACAGAGGACACGGAGTAAAAGAGGAGATAGCAAAGCGTGTCAATTTAACGTCAAAAGTATTGCCCGTCTGGAATCGGATATGATGTCGAGTCGATCGACCTCAATATTTTGGTCGGGGCGGATTTACGGGATGCCTGGCTTATATTACAGATCGGGGGTGAACTAGCCCTGACAAGAATTACGATTATTTTACAGGACTAGATATGAAACCATCATATTTTTTACCCCCCTGTCCTTGACAAGGGGGATGCGAGGGGGTCAGAAACTCGATTAAAAACGAGATTTATCCTCAGTTTCCGCCTTCAACACAAATTTTTGCCATCCAAAATCTAAAATCTAAAATCCTATTGTGCGGCTTCAAATATCATTTCTTGGAAGTTAATGACATCCGATCGCGGATCGCAGTGGGTGACTTTGACTTCTAGCCGATCGCCTATTTCCACCGATCGACCAAATCGCATTGCCAATTCTAAACCCAACTCTTCCAATAAAATCAATCCGAGATTGCTGTCTTCCCTCAACCAGCGCAGCATTAAAGCTTCCCAAACTTCATCTGGGTTGCGCCGCAAATATTCCAATCCCCAATAGCGGTTAGTTTGGCGTTCGACGGTGGATGCTTCTTTAACTGCGGTGCCGAGACACATTACAATGTCCTGTATTTCTTCAGCGGAAAAAGGCAGTGGTTCGCCGCGCAGGTGGGCTTTGATTTGGAAGTGAGTCAGCAAATCGGTATAGCGGCGGATCGGGGAAGTAACTTGAGTGTATAATTCCAAACCCAAGCCTGCGTGGCGTCCGGGGGTCAGCCCCATTTCGCTGCGGGGCATACACCGGCGCACGGCGCAAGCGCGGGCGGGGCCAGCAGGTACGGCCAGCAGTTCTTCATCGGGAGGGAGTTCGGGCTGTGGCTGATAGCGGTAGGGTATGGGCAGGCTATGAGCTTGACCGTAGCGGGCGGCTAGTTCGCCTGCTAAAATCATCATTTCGGCTACTAGCATCCGGGCTGTGGAGTCGTCGATGACGTGGATTTTGATGTCGTCGCCGTTGACTTTGATGACGGATTCTGGCATAAAAATGCTGATTGCGCCTTGGGCTTCCCGCCATTTTTGGCGCAGTTTTGCTGCTGAGGCGATCGCTGCTATTTCCGGTTCTGCTTCGATTCCCAACTCCAGCATTTCGTCTACGTCATCGTAGGTCAAGCGGTAGGTGGGTTTTATGGTGCTGATGTGGATGCTGTAATCTTGAGCCGCGCCGAGTTCGTCTAAGGTGACACTGAAGCTGAGGGCGCTGCATTCTTTGCCTTGAATTAAACTCATCGGCCCGGTTGCCAAAGCTGGGGGAAACATGGGAATCATTCCGGTGGGCAGATAAACCGTAGTGGTGCGCTTTCTGGCTTCGAGGTCGAGTTCGTCTCCGGGGGAAAGCAAGCGGGTGGGATCGGCGATGTGTATCCACAGGCGCTGCTGGCCGTTTTCGAGGAATTCTAAGCTGAGGCCGTCGTCGATTTCGGTGGTGCTTTCGTCGTCGATCGTGTAAACCTTGAGGTGAGTTAAATCGAGACGATTTGTGTCGGAGTCGGTTGGGGGATTTTCTAGGCAGCGTTGGGCCACTTCTAATACCTTTGCGGAGAATTGTAGGGGAATTTGGCTGCGCCGCAAAAACAGGTTTTCGTGGGTACTCCACAGGCCGAGATCGACTAGGAGGCCAAATGCTGCTTCGGGGTTTTCGGATCGTTGCAAGCTGGCTAAAGTTTCTAAGGCTGGGGTGCGGTGCGTTGCTTCTTCTCCGAGGAGGGCAAAGCGTTCTAGGGCGTCGAGGCGAGTTCGATCGCTGTGTTCCCAATCTACATTTTCCCCTGCCAGCCGCTGTTTGACTCGATCCCAAAATCCTTGGGATTCTTGGTGTCGCTGCTGTTCTACTTCTTGCTGGTGTTTGATTTCGGCTACTTGGGCTGCCGGTCGCGGTTCGTAGCGATCGCCCTTTTGTTTGAAATACAGTTTGTCTGTTGATAGCAAACAGTAAGCCGCGTAACACTGGGCCGGACTGCGTTCCGAAAATAGCAGCATTGCCAGGGCTTCGGGATCTGTCGTTTCTCCGTCGCCGACTAAAAGTTCCCAAGCTACTTCCAAACTCGACGGATCTGAGTATGCTTCTACTTCTTTGAGAAATTTGGGAATATCGGAGGGTTTGTAAGTTTCTCCGACTACTTCGTAGGTGATTTGTTTGGGCGGTATGCTGTGCGGTTGACCGTTTTCGTCTACCACGACCCAGTTTTTCTTGCCGTCGGGGCGATCGGCAACTGCCAGACGGCGGTCGCCGTGCACTCTAAATTCTACTAACGTTCCCTTCTCCACTTGCCAGCTTTATATTTGAGATTTTGGATTTTTACAGTAGCCACTTATCGAGTTTCGAGCTTGCGATTTTAGATTTTGGATATTGGCAATTTTTCTGGTCTCTTGTGAAAGTTAAAATCTAAAAAGTTGTTTTTTCTTCTTGCTTTTTTTTTAACTTCTGACTTGTGATTAAGACTTGCGCTGCCGCTACTCTTAACCCTTTTTCGCGATTATTTCGCTGCATTCTTGCTGCACTATTAATGACAGAAAGACGTTCTTTTTGCGCAAGTCTTATTCCCAGTCCAAAATCTAAAACCCAAAATCCCAAATCCTGTTAACCTTCTTGGTTTACGAAGGGCATCAAAGCTACAATTCTTGCTCTTTTGATGCTTCGGGTCAGGTCTCGCTGCTGTTTTGCAGTCAAACCGGTAATCCGGCGGGGCAAAATTTTACCGCGTTCTGTGACGTATTTTTTGAGCAAATCAACATCTTTGTAGTCGATCGGGTCTCCTGGTTTGATGGGCGAAACGCGCCGGCGAAAATAAGTCATGGTTTGTTGTTTTTTGACTGTTGTTTGTTGACTGTTGATTGTGAGTTTTTAGTTATTAGCCGTTAGTTGCTAGCCGTCAGGAAAGCATTGGTTAGTTATTTGCTTTTCGCGGCTCAATATCAATTGCCAACAACTGATGACTGATGACTAAGGACTAATGACTAATCACTACTTGATCTCTTTGTGGGCCGTGTGCTGGTTGCAGTGGGGGCAGAACTTTTTGAGTTCCAGCCGCGCCGTCGTGTTGCGACGGTTCTTGGTGGTGGTGTACCGAGACACGCCTTTGGAGCGTTTGCTTACGTTTGTACGGCACTCAGTACACTCTAGAGTAATTATGATGCGGACGCCTTTAGCCATAATTCTAAATAAATTTCGACTAATTTAAACACAATTTATTATCTTCTCACATTGCTCTGCACTTGGTCAAGCAATCTTCTAACTTTGATGTCGAGGGAGTAGCCGCGGCGGGTTCCGACGACCATCGTCCGGCCGATGCGATCGTGGAAAGCTTGGGGAAACCTTTCGCCGGAGTTGAGGGCAACGCTACAGTCGATCGCCAGGGGCAGCATCAGCAGCAAAACGGCGGCGTTGGTAGACGTGAGCCCAGTTATACCTGCGAAGGCTAAGGCGGCGCAAATGCCCAGCAATGCCTCGCGCTTGCACAGTTCTTGCACTCCGGGAGTCCGTAAGAATATGGTATCGGCAATTTTCATGTCCAAAGCCCAGCGCCCGAGACTTTGACCTTGGTTTTTCCTGACGATGGCTACGCGCATGATCAGCCACAGCAAAACAAAAAATATGGTTTGGACGATCGCATTATTGCCCAGAAGCAAACTGGGCAGCCAAACTGCGATTCCGTCGATGCAGAAGGCCGCTGCGCGGCGGCCGACGGATACTTTGGGAAGGAGGGGTACTAAATCGGAACTCATAGGCAAAAAGGTCGATCGCCACTAGCTACTTTTTCATCATCTTAAGCTGTGGATTAATCGATCGGCATCAATGGTGCCTAAATCAACGTCAAAGCCAACCGCTAATTATTCAAGCTGAAAATGGATTTTCGCCAATTCCCAACTGCTTTTTCGAGTTTTCCACCTCTTCCCAGAGTTTTTGTATTTGAGTAAATGCCTGTTCCACAGAGATTTTACCGTTAGATGTCAAAGAACTGATATAACCCACTCGCTGAGAAAACTCTTGTAAATTCGCATTAAATACCAAATTCTCTGGCTTTACTTCACCGTAATAGCGATTTTGAGGATATAAAAAATTTGAATTTGCTACCATTGCTTTAACCTCGCCTGAAAACTTGTTTCCTGAACTAATAAATATTATAAACCGCGACGACCTTCTCAAGTTGTGTTGTAAGTAGCAGAAGTCATGTGACATTTGGCGAACTTTTTTGTGATGGCTATTACACCGACAGAGCGGGACCACAAAAACCTCAGTAATTTCACTTGTACAATTTACGCAGGCGGGGTCAACAACTAAGTTTCTGCCTTAAGGCTTATAACTTCGGATTTGCCGTCCCAACCAGGTTTTTGTTAGTGCAGGACTGAGTTATTGAAATAAGTGACAAAAAAACCAAAAATGGATAATATTATTGCAGACATCAATAGTTAGATTTTTAGTAAAAAACTGCATAATGTCTGCAAATGCGCGTCATAAGAGCATGGTAGTGGTTGAAAACTTAACTTTTATTTGCGGTCTGCTTTCCACCCTGTCCACTTTACGTCAAGTTGCTCGGCTCAATATCAAGGTTGAAAATGCAATGACACAATGCACTAACAAGGCATTGGACAGTAATTCGCAGGAGGTTTTATGGCAATGGTTGACTACTCGCTTTTCACATTGAAGCTGTTCTCGGCACTAGGCTGCGGGCTGATGGCTGGAGTCTTCTTCGCCTTCTCGACGTTTGTGATGAAAGCCCTTGCCCGACTCCAACCAGCACAGGGTATTGCCGCCATGCAAGCCATCAATATAACCGCAATTAATCCGTTATTTATGACGGCGCTATTCGGCACGGCTGCAGCTTGCATCTTTCTGGCTATCTCCTCGCTGTTAAAGTGGCATCAACCCGGTGCCTCTTACTTACTCCTTGGCAGCCTGCTCTATCTTGTCGGTACTGTAGGAGTGACGATCGCGTTCAATGTGCCGCTAAATGATGCGCTGGCGACTGTCGATCCAAGCAGCACTGAGGGTGTGAGCCTATGGGCTAGATACCTGAGCGACTGGACGTTCTGGAATCATGTTCGGACGGCTGCGGCGCTTGCGGCATCGGCTTCACTTACCATTGCGCTTTGTTATCGATCGGTACAATTTTAATTTTACATTTTTATTTTACATTTTTAATTTTGTTTGATCGCTCGCGCGATAGATGCGAGCGATCAAACAAAATTTATTGAGGAGGGTAATTATATGGTTGTGCTGATGGGGCGTCATATTGATGCTGATCATAGAGGTCTTTATTTGAATTAAAAGAAGCCAACCCCAAAAACATTATTATTATCACTGCTATGATACATCCACACCCTGACGAAGTATTTTCTTGAGAAGGAGCATCCTGTAATTGATTTGTGTTTTCGTTCGGTATTGTATTCAATGTTTTGAGTAAAATTTTCGGTATTGTATTCAATATTTTGAGTAAAATTTTGGGTATTATATTTAATATTTTGACCAGTTGTATAAACTTCCAAAATTTTTATTGCCGCCTTTGGATCGCTAAGATATTCAAGATATGCACAGGGCAGCTCAACAATTGCTATTGTATCTACACCTCTTCTACTTTTCCATACCCATGTTCCGTATTTACGTACATATTCATTAATTTTTTGTTTTCCTTCCTTAGATTTCCTAAAATTAGTAGGTGCTTTATTAGGAGGCTTCCCTATTGCACTGTAAAGATTAGTAAGAGAAACTTGTTTATTCTCAATTGTTATTTCAATTCCATTGTAAATTAAGTTGACCATAATTACACCAAGATTTTGAATTACTTAAATTTTGATCTTTGCTGCTCCATCATCAATCAACTGTTTTACATCTTTATCAACTGGATTATCTAGGGGTAGATAGCCACATAGGATGCAGAGATCGCACATAGTCATGGCTTTAATTTCATTCTTTTGGCAAATTTGGATCTTCGCGACAAGTCGAGAGTGGTAATGCTTCACCGCCTTGAATTGTGATAATCCTCATCCGATTGGTATCTGTTGCTGCTATATCTAAACAAGCACAACCATATCCATAATAACCATTGGTTCTGACATATTCCTTTTCGTCACTGGGAATATTATCCATTCCTTCGGCTTGATCTCCCCCTTGCCTGGAAATAACCCAAGTGCCATCTCTGTCTCTTAAATACCAATTTGCAGGTGTGGGATTGTGCAACCATCCACACCTAGTTTCTGTAGCCTTACCAGGCAAAGCTATGACAGAAATAAAGGAGATGATAGCCAGCATAAGCAAGCTTCTTTTCATAACTCTAATCATTTCATCACCTCTTTGGTAAAGTATCACTACAACCAGCTTCTTTAAATTGTTGAAGCAACCGATTTCTATCCGCTGCGGGAAGGGAACTCATTAATTTAGCTGGATCGACTAGGGGTTTAGGCCAAGCGTATTCGTAGATACCAGGTTGATTATTTCTAGTGTTAATAAAAGCGACTCCTAAATAGTTGCCTTGTTGAATGAAACTCGCGAAATTAGTGGTTTTGATGGAATTGCCCGAGATAGTTCCTTGAGCAAAACTTATCCCCATGTCATTTTCTGTGGGAATAAAAGTTTCTATAATACAAACTTTACCTTTAAGAGTTGAAGGGTAAATATTTTCAGTTTCTTCTAGTGCCGTCCATTGACCTATAAAAGGTGCTACATCCGGATTAACTGGCAACCAAGCTCTAACAAACGCTTTCAATTTCTGAGTCTCAGTTTCATTACGGCGGTCTCGAATATAAAAATCACGATTACCCGGGGACGGCGAAGCCACAAAATTGCGAAACCGATTCATTAATTGCTGCAATCATTCTCAGTTGGGTATCGTTTAGATTGTTGTGCAATAATTGGTAAACAAGAACCCAAAATAATTAAATTGACCATCAAGGTGACTACCCGGCATTTTCTCATAAATAATACTCTAAAATTCTGTTAACCCTTAATTTACCAGCAAATCAGCACATCTCTTCCTTGCTGATAAAACCTATGTATAAACCACCACTCCCACAACCCCAACTCGATCGCACGCCAATCACCTCCGAGCGCACTGTGCTAAGTAAAACATACGCGATCGCCAAAAAAGCAGAGCGTTACAATTTGGCAAAACTAATGACCTGTGCGATTATATTACTGCCTGCAAACCTAGCTTTTTCTGCTTCTACTTACTTAGGTAGCGAACCTAGTGCTGAGGCTGACAGCGCTAAATTTACTCAAAAGGTTAACATCATCCTGGCTCAAAATAGCACCCAGGTTCCGCTGAGAATTCGGTATGGTGGGACAGAAGCTAGGGGAGGCTTTGTCCTCATGCAACTTACTGCACCGAATCGAGATACAACTCAACCGGCTTACGGTGGCAAGCTTGGTCTCTACGATGTTCATCTTGCCAAAATGTTTGAAACTTCCCATTTTTTGTGCCAGCAGTTTAGAGGCGTTCCCGGTTATGAATGGGTTTATTCAGCAGGTAATGGAAGTATTCGCATGGGAAACTTTAGAATTCCCTGTAGTTTAGCTAGCGAAATGGCTTCAACCTACGGCTTAGGTAAGCCAGAACGCACAAGCATTGCCAAAGATACCGAGGGCGGCCCTCCTGAATCAGATGTCTATTCTATTCCGATTTTAGACATCACCGGTTCTAAGGTTCAGCGGTGGATGAATTTTGTGCAAAATTTTAAACCAACTAGCAGGGATATGTAGCCACCTGCGAGACTAAACGCTCAAACCTGCAATAAGCGTCATTTCTCAGCGTTCGACTGAGCACAACTCGACTGATCTGGCCAAATGTCTCACGCCGAAGTCCAGGATTGTTTGCAACTATAGTGGAATTGATGGCTCACTCTCAGAAGACTCAGGCTAAAATCTAGGATTAAGGTGAGGACACCCATCAAATAGGCTCTTTTTCATTCTTCCTTCTTCCTTATGTCTCTCAATGTGCGTCAAGCGAAGCTATCCCGAAGGAAATCGCCCCGTCCCAAACCCTGGCTTAGGCAAGTTTTAATTAGACTTGCCATCGCCATAATTGCTGCTATTATCGCCTTCAACCTTCCTCACTCTTTAATTCCAGTGTTTAAAGAATCCGTATCCCAAGCAACGCCTGCACCAGAAATTCAGAACTTGCTCGCCGGCAAGCGCAAAATTGTGATAGTGGGCGACAGCATCACCGAGGCAGGGAAATACCCCGGAGGTTACGTTTGGCTGCTGCAACGCTATCTAAATGCCCTTTATCCCGATCGCACAATCGAAATCGTCAATGCGGGGATCGGCGGTAACAAATCTACTGATATGCAAGCGCGCTTCCAAAAAGATGCGATCGACCAAAAGCCAGGTTTAGTGATGATTAATGTCGGAGTCAACGACGTTTGGAACGCTTTCTTCGACTTCCCAAACAATCAGTTTTATCCGGAAGGCAACTGGCCCGCGGGAGTGCCAGTGGCAGAATATCGAAAGAAAATAACTCAAATGGTGCTGGCGGCAAAAGCCGCAGGAATTCGAGTTGTACTGCTTTCTCCTACTCTGATAGGGGAAAGTATCGACGGCCCAGAAAATCGCAGGTTGCAACAGTATGTTGCCGCGATGCGAGAAATTGCGTTAGAGAATCAGTGCTTGTTTATTGATTTGAATACGCCTTTTCGGGAAGTTATCGGCACGTATCAAAAGCACGCAGGTAAAACTATGAATTTGTTGGCCGCAGATGGAGTACACCCCAATCCGTCGGGATATCGAATTATGGCTTTTACTATTTTGCGAGGTTTGGGAGTACCCGCAAATGATATTGAGAATTTAGAAGTCAAAAAGTGAATCTTTGAATTTAGTTGACTGTTGACTGTTAATTGAAAGTCTCCAGCGTAAAATCCCGCTGATTTATCTCTGGACTTAATCCTTCAAATCTAAAATCTCAAATCATTAAATTGGCGGATGATACCGCTTCAACCAACAACTACCGATAATCACCAACGCCACCACAACAATAATTTCAGTCCAAAAAAACGAAAGAAAATCGCTGGCAGTTCCCACCGGAGGCACCCCCGGCTGAGCATTGCGAATCGCGGGAAAAGCAAACAGCATGACAGCAGTCCAACTCAGCATTCCCACTTCCGGCAACTTGCCTGATTTCATCACTTTCAATGCTAGCAAAAAGGCCATAATTGACAACACCCACATGATCACAATAATCACTAAGGCAAAGAATTTGACCGGGAGCGATCGAGTTGCAGAAACATCAATATAAATAAAGATAGATGAATTCTCCTCCATCGGCTTATAACTGATGTCGAAACCTGGAACGTCGGCATTAAACTTAAATTCCAGTGGCACGGGATTCAGTTCAAATGGAGCAAACTTCTTACCAATCGAAGGCAGCGGGTCAATCGAAATAGCTACTTTAGCAATGTGCCTATCAAACGGGTAATTGTTAATTTTTCCTTTGACTAAGTTAAACTTCAATGCAGGGACAATCATCGGTTTGCCTTCTTTAAAGGTAATTTCCGAATCCTGTACATTTGCGCCGTTAACTGTCATTAACAAGTCTTGAGCCGGGTAAGTTGGCCCTTTTTTATAGATACCTTTGAGTTCAAACTGCAAGCGGGCTTCTAGTTCGTTTTTAATGGGATCAACGGCAATTAATGTCATTTTGACATCAACCAAGCCTTTGGACGCTACAGTGCTTTCTGGAGATGGATTGTAAGGCTCTTGAGCGTTAGCATTGTGAGAGTAAATAGATAAGATGATTGCGAAAATTGCGAGGAAAGTGCCAATTAAAATAAGTATTTTTTTGAAATTAAATGTATTGATGGTTTGCATTTATTATGATATTTTTCATCTTGAATAGTTGTTAGCACTTCCGGCAATCCGCCAGGGGTTTAAACCCCTGGCTCATAGCTAAAGTCGGTTGAAACCGACTAAAGAAACTCGATCGATAATAAATGTTGGTTTTAGTCCTATTTTAGAGGACTTTCGCTGTGAACCGGGGGTTTTTAACCCCCGGCGGGCTGTGGCGCTTATCGGCGCAAGAACCAGGCCAATCAACGGGCAACTACGAACCGATAGGAAGCAGTACATTTGGTGTGAAACTTCCGTGCAAACCGTAGGGAATGTGCTGTTTTAAATGCAAGCGCGCTAGGGGCCCTTTGGTGATGTCGCGAGCATCTAAAATTACTAAGGTCGATCGATGATGAGCTGCATCATACATTAAAAGCAGGAGCCAGCCGTCATCCTCAGCAACAGCATCGGGACGGAGAACAAACACTGGTTCCCCCGCAAAACCACGCGGTGCCGCACTCCAAATTTGCCTTTCACCAGTCACGAAATCCATTTTAAGGATAGCTTGCAAAGGGGCATTCCCAGTGGGAGCATCAGCAGCACCAATGTAAAGATATCGGTAAGGTTGTCCGACATTATTGGGATGCAAAGTTGGAAACTCGCAGCACCTAGTTTCAACCACTTGATGATGAACGGTTTGGTCTTGCAAATTTAACTTAAACCGCCACAATTCGCCCGCTGGAACGCTCTCAAAATCAACCTCGCGAAAATCGCCGTCCGCCTCTACAGTGGGAAATGATTCGTAACAAACTGAGTCAACAAAAACTTCGTCTCCTTCTTCCCATGCGTTGCAGTGGTGGAAGACAAAACAAGGTTCAGTTTCTAATATCTTTACCTCGTCAGTGCCGTTGCGGGGAATTAAAATTGCTTGCGTTGGCTTGTTTGGCGAAAATTGAATGCACTGGGAGGCACTCCGCAATCCTAACACGAATGGTAGAGGATTAAATGAGACGGGATTTTGGAAGAATATGCAGTAATTCGGGGTAATTACCATGTCGTGCAGGAAGGCAAAACCCGGTATTGCATGGGCGTGACGATCCAAAAGTTTGCCGCTTTCGTCGAGTTCGTAAATCGTGATGGTACTCGACAAACCGGGCTTGACAGAAAAGTTTACTAATCTGTCACCTTTGCCATTTTTCCCTTTTTCAATTCTGGGGTGGGCGGCGAAGGCTTCACCGGGTTCCAAGATGCCGTCTAGAGTATCTAAGCCGAGTGTTTCTAAAGTGCGGGGGTCGAGTCTGTAGGGCTGTGCTGCTTCCCAAAGTGCTAGCAGTTTGTCGCCCCAATAAATGATGTTGGTGTTGGCAATGTTTTTGATTTTGACATCAAAGATGTTGGCTAGCCAACCCCCTGGCTTCTGTGTGCCGAAAACGCCTCGGTGGAGGATTTTTCCGGCTTTTTGTTCGGCGACATAGCCTTCTGTGCGGACGAATCGGTTGCAGAAATGGGCGCGGCCTTCGGATATTGCGATCGCACAAACCATCCCGTCACCGTCAAACGGGTGGTGGATGCGTTGACCGTTGATATCCAATAATCCGGGCCCGTTGCGAAAGAATGTGCCTTGCAAGTCGGCGGGGATTTCGCCTTCTATGTCGTCAATCCAGTAGTCGGATTCGTTGGGTTGAGATTCGTAACCGCGCTGCCAGTCTGTGCGATCGTATGATGAGTTTGGGGCGGCTGTTTGAGGTTGGGAAAGCTGTAAGTTTTGCATTGGTGTTAGGGAAGCGAAATTTTTAACCGCAGAGGGCGCAGAGAGAAGGAAAATGGGAGAATTTGGAAACACAGTTAAATTCATCCGTGTATCCGTGTCAAAATCCGTGTGGACCTGCCTTTATTTGCTGTCTGCGGTGCGGCTTTTTGACCTTACTGTTGGTACTAAGTCGGGAAAGTATTCGGGCATAAAATGCTGTCCACCTGGCTTGGAACTGCCCATTTCTGGTTCTAATACGGGAAGAGACTTTTGATTGTTTTGATCGCCGCTTTCTGTAGTATCGGCGGGCAGCCAATTTAAGAACGGTAGGGGCAGAAGTGTGGACAGGTTGGTAATGACAATTAGCAGCCAGAGGTTATCGAAATTGCGATCGGTAATTCCTAGCAAGTGCGTCAAAAGTGCACCGCCTTCGTGGGACAAAAGTCCTGCTAAATTTGTGATTGACATTAGCAGCGCAAATAAAGTTGCTTCGACGCCTGGAGGACACAAGCGCGCGGAGAGTACCAGCACTGGCATATAAGCAATTTGTCCGATTACTGTGAGGATCAGGCTGTCTCCGATGCTGAACCATTGATCGTCAATTCCTAAAGCTCGGTTGGCATGAGTTACTAATAATAAAGTAGTCATGCCCAAAGCAGCCGCAAGGACTGTTGACCAGCCAAAAATTACTCGAAATGGAACTGTTTTGAGGAAGCGCTGAAACAGCCAGACCCCGGCTAGGGCTGCAATGCTGGTAACGAGGCGCACTCGGCCGAGAAATTCGGGTTGAAAGCCTAATTCGTTGGTGGTGAAAAAGAAGAAGGCAGAGTCTGAGCTTGGGGTAGCTTGCCAGAGGAAGAGAAAGGCGGTGGGCAGCCAAATTGTTTTTTGGGTAACAGCTTGCCTTAGTTGTTTTAGTTGGTCTTTGACAGTTTCAAAGTCGGTTATTTTGTTGGTTTTTTCTTCGGCAATTAAGAAAGCTGTTGCTGATACAATTAGCGGGAAAGATGCGGTGATTAAAAATATTGTGTGGGTGCTGAATTGTTGCAGCAAGGAACCGCTGAGGTAGGCGGTAATTAGTCCGCCGAGGGCTGAAGCGCCCCAAGACAAGGATTGCAGGGAACCGGCATCTGTAACGGATTCTTTTCTGGCTCTTTCGACTACCAGGGAGTCGGCGATTACGTCGCTGACGGCGAGGGAGAGGGAACTCAGGGCGATCGCGCCTGTAGCTGCCAGCGGTGTGTGTACAATTGTTGCGAGGCTCACCCATGCTAAGGTTCCCAGCAGCCCGGAGAGGACGATGTAAGGGCGTCTGCGGTAGCCGAATATCGGCAAGCCGTCGGACATGAAGCCGAACACGGGTTTGATAATCCAAGGCAGGGCTACGACGCCCAGCATGGCGGAGACTTCTGCCGGACTCATGCCGAGTTCGTCTTTGAGAAAGAAGCTGACGGCTAAGCGGGCTAGTCCGAGAATGCCTTGGACGAAGTAAATCAGTAAGATGGCTATGAGTTCGGGGGTTGGCTCATTCCCAAAGAATACTTTTTCTTTTAAAGATTCTTTGAGTTTGCTGACGCCGGAGGGGGAAACGAGCATTTGAGCAATATTTCTTAATGAATCTCAATATTTATAACACATTCTTAATGAGTTGGGGGAACTGTCGGAGGTAGGAGGCGAGAGTGGCGGGGATTTGGTAAGTGCTATAAGATTGTATTTATCTTGCAATTTAAGCGTGTTTTGTAATAATAAAAACAGAAAAACGCACCGCGCGCGAAGGATGCCAAGCAAGAGAAATAAGAGAAAACTCACAACTGCTATCAGCTCTGTTATATGATTATTGAGCCTAAAAATGTGCCGGAAATTACGGGTTCCAAGTACCCTCAGCAATTCCAATCTGCTGTTGCGGGGAGAGTTAAAAAACGCTTGGGCGATGCTGCCGGATTGCAGAATTTTGGGGTAAATTTGGTGAGACTTGCACCGGGAAGTTGTTCTGCTCTCAGGCACTGGCATACCCGTCAAGATGAGTTAATCTATGTTCTGGAAGGGGAAGTTACTCTGATTGCAAATGCGGGAGAGCAAGTGCTGAAACCTGGTATGGCGGCGGGTTTTCGGGCGGGGGATTCAGATGGGCATCATTTAGTTAACCGCTCGAGTGCAGATGTTGTTTATCTCGAAATTGGCGATCGCACTCCGGGAGATAGTGCCGAATATCCCGATGACGATCTAATTGCGAAAGCTAACGGGAATAGTTGGATTTTTACTCGCAAAAATGGCGAGGTTTATGAGAGTTGAAAATTTATGAGTCAAGTGAATCTTTGGACTTCAGCGGAACACGCTTTGTGGTATCTTGCTAAAGCTGATGGAATTCCTCATCGCACAGAAGGTGAAGCGGTTTTGTTGGAGGAAGTGCCAAAAAATGTTAAGCGAATTCTGGATGTGGGCACGGGAGATGGGCGGTTGTTGGGTCTGCTTAAGTGCGATCGACCAAATGTTGAATGTGTGGCGATAGACTTTTCGCCGACAATGCTGGAAAAAGCCAGAATTCGCTTTGCTGATGACCAGAATATCACGGTAATCGAGTACAATTTTGACGAATCGCTACCGGATTTGGGCACGTTTGATGCGGTTGTTTCTAGTTTTGCGATTCATCACGTAATAGACGATCGCAAACGTTCGCTTTACGCCGAGATTTTCGAGCTTTTGGAACCTGGAGGCATTTTTTGCAATTTGGAGCACGTAGCGTCACCAAGTCCGGCTTTGCATGAGAAATTTCGAGAAGCAATTGGTATTAGCGATTCGCCAGACGATCCGTCTAATAAATTGCTGGATGTAGAAACGCAATTGCGCTGGTTTCGAGAAATCGGTTTTACCGATGCAGACTGTTATTGGAAGTGGCGGGAGCTCGCTTTATTAGTTGGGGTGAAACCAGTCACCCCTGTCAAGGTGGTGCAGAAGGCTCCCTAACGCTTGAAATTTCGTTGCAGCCGCGAACTCGCTCTGATTTTTTTCAATCGCGCGAGACAAAAAATTTTGTTGATTATCGATCCCCAACCGATAGGATGAGGTAAGGTTGATGGATCGCACCTTGACGCAGCCTGGGTGATACCAGTTTAATCGCTTTAATCGCTAAAGAAAACAGTAGTAGATTGCAAAGCCTACGCACTTTTTTTGGGCAACCCAACTGCGAAACTTAATAAAATTGGCAGCGTCATAGATTCTCTGAAGCAATATCGCACTACGCGCGCGATGGAAATCGAGATCGCTTCGCCTAATCCCCGAGAGCCGCGCTAGAGCCAACTCTGCTCACTTAGCATATATAAAAAAAATGGCTACACTCGAAGGTACCCCCAACGACGATGTTTTAATTGGCTTTCCTGGAAGTAACTCGCTCTTTGGCAAACAAGGCGATGATACCCTGTTTGGCGCCGAAGGAGAAGATAAAATCTTTGGCAACCAAGGTAAGGACTACATCTTGGGCAACCAAGCCAATGATACCCTCTACGGCGGCAAAGACAGTGACCTAATTCAAGGCGGCGAAAACGAGGATTGGGTGTTTGGGGATAATGGTAATGATACCCTCGAAGGAGGGCAGGGCAACGATGTTGTGCGCGGCGGCAAAGAAAATGATTTGCTATCTGGAAATGAAGGCAATGATGTCCTATTTGGAGATAGCGGTGCCGATACCTTAAGCGGTGGCGATGGTGACGACCTTTTTGTCATCGGCCGAGTACAAAATAATTCTGTCAATACCGGCAGTTCTACTCTTGCCAATGCTGACTTGATTGCCGACTTTAGCCTGGGTACAGACTTAATAGGACTCGATGGAGGCTTGGAATTTCAAGACTTGAATATCTCTCAAGGAACAGGCGATTTTGCCAGAGATACGATCGTTCGAGATAACGTGACAGGCGAATATCTCGCTATTTTAAAAGATATTACCAGCAGCAGTATCCGAGCCGCCAATTTCACCACCTCACTCACTCCACTTACCTCAACCTCAACCCCCAGTATCTTAGAATTCAGCACCTCTAGCTACAGCGCCTACGAGGGCAAGAGTGGCACTTCCGAAATTGTCGCCACAGTTCAACGCACGGGCAGCAGCGAGGGGGCAGTCAGCGTTCAAGTGGAACTAGATACGTCTTCCACAGCTACTGTTAGCGAAGACTACATTAACAATCTGCCAGTTACTATCAACTTTGCCAGCGGCGAATCCTCCAAAACAGTATCAATTCCCATTGTGGGAGATACGATTGTCGAACCAGACGAACAGATTAAAGTGAAATTGGTTAATCCTGTAGGTAGGGTAACTTTAGGGAGTCAGCAAAATGCCACCTTAACTATTATTAACGATGACATATCAATCCCCAGTCTCTTAGCATTCAGCACCTCTAGCTACAGTGCCAACGAGGGCAACAGGGGCAGTCCCAATCAAGTTGTCGCCACAGTTCAACGCACTGGCAGCACCGAGGGTGCAGTTACCATCCAAGTGGAACTAGATACCTCTTCCACAGCTACTGTTAGCGAAGACTACATTAACAATCTGCCAGTTACTATCAACTTTGCCAGCGGCGAAGAATCTAAAACTGTATCAATTCCTCTTGTGGGAGATACCATATTTGAACCAGACGAACAGATTAATTTGAAATTAGTTAATCCTGTAGGCAGGGGAATTTTAGGAAGTCAGCCTACTGCTACCTTCACTATTATTAACGATGACATCGCGCCAAGGGTCAGCATCGCTGCTATAGATGAGGCAGCAGCAGAAACAGGCAACAATCCAGCCACTTTTCGCATCAGTCGCACTGGTGATGGTAGCGGCAACTTAACAGTCAACCTAGGAATAGACGGTAGTAGCAACAATCCAACTAAACCTAGCGACTACACCCTCAGCGGTGGCGGCGTTTCTGTCAACAATTCAAATGTCAGCGTCACCATCCCGGATGGACAAAATTTTGTAGATGTCAGCCTCACCGCTGTCGATGATATCCAAGCTGAGGCACAGGAGTTGCTGAACCTGAAACTAGCAGATGGGAATTACCAAGTTGATGCTAACCAAAACAATACTACTGTCGCGATCGCAGACAGTGATACCGCAGTTGTCAATAGCAATGACAGCCTGACAGACTACAGTCTGGCAGAAGGTTCGTTTCGACAAGCACTGCTGAATGCTAATGCTTTTGCTGGGAATGATACTATTACTTTCAATCTGCCAGCCGGGGCGCAGACAATCAATCTCACAGGAGTATTGCCTGAGATTAGCAGCGATGTCACTATTACTAATAGCACTGGTTCTAGCAACCTGACAGTGCGGCGGGATACGGACGGATATTACCGGATTTTCAAGGTAAACAGTGGAGTCAGTGCGACTTTTGACGGATTCACCATTGCCAATGGTTTTATAAGTAAGGACGAGGACGGCGGCGGCGGTATCTATAACGACGGTGGCACAGTCAATCTGAGTAACGGATTAACGATCACAAATTGTCTTGCATCTAGCCTGGGCGCCGGTATCTACAACAATGGCGGCACAGTAAATGCGACCAACAGCACTTTCTCAGGCAACGGTTTTGGCCGTTACTATATCTTCCCCAATGAGCCCATCCCCAGTGGTGGTGGCATCCACAATGAGGGCGGCACAGTAAATGTGACTAACAGCATTTTCTCAGACAACTATGGCTACTCAGGTTTCGCAACAACCAGAGGCGGTGCCATCTCAAACAATAGCGGCACAGTAAACGTGACGAACGGCACTTTCTCAGGCAACAGCGCTCAAGAAGGCGGTGGCATCTCTAACAATGGCCCAGGCACATTCAAAGTAGCAAACAGCACTTTCTCAGACAACTTTGGAATCCGTTATACCCTAGCAATGTCGCCATCAGTAGATGGTGGTGCCATCTTTAACCAAGGCGGTACTGTGGAGGTGACAAACAGCACTGTTTCTGGCAACAAAGCGGGCGGTGGCCGTGGTGGCGGCATTCATAACCGTGAGGGTGGCACAGTCAAAGTGACGAACAGCACTCTTTCTGGTAACACAGCGACTGGTCCCCGTAGTGGTTTTGGGTATGGTGCGTTTGGCGGTGGCATTTATAACGATAACGGCACAGTAGAGGTGACCAACAGCACTCTCTCTGGAAACCAAGTAACCAAACCAAGTAGCAGCGGTGCTGGCATCTATAACCAAGCTGGCACGGTAACGCTGACCAACAGCACTCTCTCGGGCAACATAGCAAACCCCTCCACCACCGAATTTGACATCATTGTGCCCCCTGGAAGTGGTGGTGGTATATGGAACGGCGGCACGGTGAATGTCAAAAATACGATCGTCGCTCAGAACATTGCCGCCACTGGCCCTGACGTTTTCGGCAGCTTTGCCAGCGGTGGCTACAACTTAATTGGCGACGGTACTGGCAGCACTGGTTTTACTGGTGTCGGCGATCGAGTTGGCACTGCAGCAGCACCTATTGACCCCCTACTAAACCCCCTGGCAGATAACGGCGGTTCGACTCAGACTGTGGCACTGCAACCGGGTAGTCCCGCTATTAATGGTGGCGACCCAGCTTTTGTTTTAACGTCTGGACCTTTTATCGGTCCTCCCTTCTACGACCAGCGGGGTATCTCTCCTTTTAATCGCGTTAGCGGGGGAATTATTGACATCGGCGCTTTCGAGTCTCCTCTTGTCCCTTAAGGCCTGTAGGATGCGTGGCAATGCCGAGAGATGTCAACTTAAGAGTGACGGCATAACTCAGGCACCGAAAGCCACTCTGTGCGCTTTGGGGGCGATCGAGAATTAAGATTTAGTAGGGTGGGGTGAAACCAGTGGGCCCTGTCAACGCGGTGCAGAAGGCTGCCTAAGGCTTGAAATTTCCTTGCAGTCGCCAGCTCGCTCTGATTTTTTTTAACAGCGCGAGACAAAAAATTTTGTTGATTATCGATCGGCAACCGATAGGATGAGGTAAAGTCGAGCGATCGCACCAGCTACGAGGGCCGGGCGAAACCATTTTAATCGCTAAACAAAACAGTAGTTAATTGCAAAGCCTAGGCCTTTCATTTAGCCAGCTCAACTGCGAAACTTAATAAAGTTGGCAGCGTCATAGATTCTCTGAAGCAATATCGCACTACGCGCGATGAAAATCGCGATTGCTGCGCCTAACCCGCGAGATCCGCGCTAGAGCCACAACCATCACTTAGCATCTCTCAAAAAAATGGCTACACTCGAAGGTACCCCCAACAACGATGTTTTAATTGGCTTTGCTGGAAGTAACTCGCTCTCGGGCAAACAAGGCGATGATACCCTGTTTGGCGCCGAAGGGGACGATCAAATCTTTGGCAACCAAGGTAAGGACTACATCTTGGGCAACCAAGCCAATGATACCCTCTACGGCGGCAAAGACAGTGACCTAATTCAAGGCGGCGAAAACGAGGATTGGGTGTTTGGGGATAACGGTAATGATACCCTCGAAGGAGGGCAGGGCAACGATGTTGTGCGCGGCGGCAAAGAAAATGATTTGCTATCTGGAAATGAAGGCAATGATGTCCTATTTGGAGATAGCGGTGCCGATATTTTAAGCGGTGGCGATGGTGACGACCTTTTTGTCATCGGCCGAGTACAAAATAATTCTGTCAATACCGGCAGTTCTACTCTTGCCAATGCTGACTTGATTGCCGACTTTAGCCTGGGTACAGACTTAATAGGACTCGATGGAGGCTTGGAATTTCAAGACTTGAATATCTCTCAAGGAACAGACGATTTTGCCAGAGATACGATCGTTCGAGATAACGTGACAGGCGAATATCTCGCTATTTTAAAAGATATTACCAGCAGCAGTATCCGAGCCGCCAATTTCACCACCTCACTCACTCCACTTACCTCAACCTCAACCCCCAGTATCTTAGAATTCAGCACCTCTAGCTACAGCGCCTACGAGGGCAAGAGTGGCAGTTCCGAAATTGTCGCCACAGTTCAACGCACGGGCAGCAGCGAGGGGGCAGTCAGCGTTCAAGTGGAACTAGATACACCTTCCACGGCTACTGTTACCGAAGACTACATTAACAATCTGCCAGTTACTATCAACTTTGCCAGCGGCGAATCCTCCAAAACTGTATCAATTCCTATTGTGGGAGATACGATTGTCGAACCAGATGAACAGATTAAAGTGAAATTGGTGAATCCTGTAGGCAGGGTAACTTTAGGAAGTCAGCAAACAGCTAGCTTCACTATTATTAACGAGGACTTTTTGCCAACGGTCAGCATCGCTGCTATAGATGAGGCAGCATCAGAAACAGGCAACAATCCAGCCACTTTTCGCATCAGTCGCACTGGTGAGAGTCGCGGCAACTTAACAGTCAACCTAGCAATAGACGGTAGTAGCAACAATCCCACTAAACCTAGCGACTACACCCTCAGCGGTGGCGGCCTTTCTATCAACAGTTCAAATGTCAGCGTCACCATCCCGGAGGGACAAAATTTTGTAGATGTGAACCTCACCGCTGTCGATGATATCCAAGCTGAGGCACAGGAGACGCTGAAGCTGAAACTAGCAGATGGGAATTACCAAATTGATGCTAACCAAAACAATGCTACTGTCGCGATCGAAGCCAATGATACCGCAGTTGTCAATAGCAATGACAGCCTGACAGACTACAGTCTGGCAGAAGGTTCGTTTCGACAAGCATTGCTGAATGCTAACGCTTTTGCAGGGAATGATACTATTACTTTCAATCTGCCAGCCGGACCGCAGACAATCAATCTCACAGGAGTATTACCTGATATTAGCGGCGATGTCACTATTACTAATAGCACTGGTTCTAGCAACCTGACAGTGCGGCGGGATACGGGCGGAGATTACCGGATTTTCAAGGTAAACAGTGGAGTCAGCGCGACTTTTGACGGATTCACGATCGCCGATGGTTTGATAAGTGACGACGGCGCCGGCATCTATAACGGCGGTGGCACAGTCAATCTGAGTAACAGCACTCTCTCTAACAACACTGCGAAAGATGGCAGCAGCGGTGGTGGCATCTACAACAATGGCGGCACAGTAAATGCGACCAACAGCACTTTCTCTAGCAACCGTTTGAGCTATTTCTTGGACTTCACTTTGAATCCCATCCCCAGTGGTGGTGGCATCCACAATGAGGGCGGCACAGTAAATGTGACTAACAGCATTTTCTCAGGCAACAATGGCTGGGCACCAAGCAGAGGCGGTGCTGTCTCAAACAATAGCGGCACAGTAAACGTGACGAACGGCACTTTCTCAGGCAACAGCGCTACCGCAGGCGGTGGCATCTCCAACAATGGCCCCGGCACAGTCAAAGTAGCAAACAGCACTTTCTCTGACAACGTTGGAGTGCATTTTACCCTAGGGCTTCCGGCATCAGTAGATGGTGCTGCCATCTTTAACCAAGGCGGTACTGTGGAGGTGACAAACAGCACTCTTTCTGGCAACAAAGCGGGCGCTGGCCGTGGTGGCGGCATTCATAACCGTGAGGGTGGGACACTCAAAGTGACGAACAGCACTCTTTCTGGTAACACACTGCAGAGTTTTTTGGTGGGAGATTTGCTTTTGGGCGGTGGCATTTATAACGATAACGGCACAGTAGAGGTGACGAACAGCACTCTCTCTGGAAACGAAGCAACCAGCCAAGGTAGCATGGGTGCTGGCATCTATAACAAAGCTGGCACGGTAACGCTGACCAACAGCACTATCTCCGGCAACAAAGCAAACCCCAACACCGAGAACCCATTCCCGGACGTCCTTCCGGACCGTATAAGTAGCGGTGCTATCTGGAATGGCGGCACGCTGAATGTCAAAAATACGATCGTCGCTCAGAACATTGCCGCCACTAACCCTGACGTTGTCGGCAGCTTCGCCAGCGGTGGCTACAACTTAATTGGCGACGGTACTGGCAGCACTGGTTTTACGGCTGTCGGCGATCGAGTTGGCACTGCAGCAGCACCTATTGACCCCCTACTAAACCCCCTGGCAGATAACGGCGGTTCGACTCAGACTGTGGCACTGCAACCGGGTAGTCCCGCTATTAATGGTGGCGACCCAGCTTTTGTTTTAACGTCTGGACCTTTTATCGGTCCTCCCTTCTACGACCAGCGGGGTATCTCTCCTTTTAATCGCGTTAGCGGGGGAATTATTGACATCGGCGCTTACGAGTTCGAGTCTCCTCTGGTTCCTTAACCCCTGTAGGATGCGTTGCAATGCCGAGATCTGTCAACTTAAGAGTGACGGCATAGCTCACCCACAGAAAGCAACGCTATGGGCTTTGGGGCCGATCGAGAATTAAGATTTAGTAGGGTGCGTGATTCTCAATCATCTCGTTGGGAATTAAAGAACTCATAGTCACGCACCTTACTCAATTAGTCTTGGACGCAGAAACCAGTTTTTTTTAGGAAGAGACTGAACGGTTAATTTTTAACAAGAGTAAAAAAAAACGTTTATAAAGGTATTTATGCGTCCAGGACTATGAATTAAATTAAATCCGGTACTTTAGGTTTAATTCGGCGTTCGTACCAGTTCATTAGCGGGGTGGAAGTAATGCCGTGCAAAACCACAGAAATTATGATTGTTGAAAAAGTGATCCAGGCAATTCTTTCGGCGATTTCGCCTTCCAAACCCTTAGCGAAAGCATAGGTAAGGTAATATATAGAACCGACCCCACGAATGCCGAACCAACCGTAAAGCCAGCGGTTAGCGGGATGCAAAGGACTGCCGATCGTACTTATCCAAGCTCCCACAGGCCGGATTAAAAAAATTAACAATCCAGCTACTAAGAGGGAGTACCCTCCATAGGCTAACATAGGCTCTAGGCGCAAAAGTGAACCTAATAGTAAAATAGTTGCTACTTCCATTAACTTTTCAATGCGCTCGGTAAAGTGCAGTTGGGAAAGCGGTTTTTCTGGGTTGCGATAACTCCGCTGGTCCACAATTCCTGCTACAAAAACTGCGAGAAATCCGTAGCCATTGACTACTTCTGTGAGGGAATATGTGAGCAGAATTGTGCTCAGAGCAATGAAATCTTCCATTAATTGATCGGCGGGTCGATAGCGTTGGAGTTGGCGATCGATCCAGGTGACGGCTTTAGCTACTAAAATTCCCATAACGATACCTGCGGCGATCGCCCAAATCAAGTCAACTGCTACCCACTGCGAAAACCAGTTCGGCCAGTTGTTATCTTTTAGCGCATAAATGCCGAAATAAACAAAGGGAAAAGCTAAAGCATCGTTTAAACCGCCTTCCGATGTTAAACCAAAACGCAATTCATCGTGATCGTCTAGATTAGCTAACTGAACTTCTGAGGCTAAAACTGGATCGGTGGGAGCGAGAATTGCTCCTAATAAAATCGCAGCCCCCCAATCTAATTTCACGAACCAATGACCGATCACAGCCACAGCAAAAATCGAAATTGGCATTAAAAAACCGATCAGCCGCGCTGTGGAATTCCAGGCCCAAAGTTGCAGCGGGCGATTCATTTTTAAGCCGCAACTGAACAGAGAAACAATAACTACAAATTCTGTGAGTCTTTCTAAAAATTGAGCTTCGGGACGCAAGTCAATCAGCTTGACGCCATAAGGCCCTAATCCGATACCGACAATGAGATAAATTAAGGCATAAGATATAGGCAAGCGCGAAATCCATCCCGAACCCAAAGTGACTGTCAGTAGGAGGATGCCAATAACTAGCAAGTTGAGAATGTAATTATCCACAGGAGCGATCGCACTTTTAATCAGGTTGAACAAATGCGATTTTGACACGTAAAAGCTTCTGACGCATCCACCGCCCGCTAGATTCATCTATCCTCCGAAAGTTGCAGTTTTTATGCAAAATGACTAACCATTCACAACTCACAACTACTGACTGCTGACTGCTGGCTACTCACTAATGACTAATGACTGCTGACTAATGACTACTGACTTTTTTCGGTAGCGATGATGTGCAAATCTACGTGTTTGAGCTATCACACTAACTGTTGAGTCAAAGAACCCCGCAGCAGCAAATTCCAGTGGAATTGCTGGCTTTCACCTATCACAATTTGACTAATGCGATACTTTTTAGCTACCTCCGAAATCGCTTTGGCTTAGTGTCATTTACCCGCAAAAATTGCCTCTTAAATTATTGATAAAGTTTCTCACAAGTTTCAACGTGCAAGCTTTCTGCTTTTGTTAAAAATCGGTCTGGATCGTTGACTAATACAGCCTAAAATTGGGCATTCATATAGCTAGCAATCCTCGCGCCCCGCAGCAGCAGTTGCAAGGAATTCGGATAAGTCGAGATGGACATTGAAACTCGTTGGTAAATGTTGCAAAATTGACTTTTTAAAATGGCGGGATCGTCTTAAACATTGTTTGGGACTTCTCCCAGCGGGAGTTCTCGCAAAGCAATTAAATGACTGTTTGGTAGGAATTAGTGGCATTGAAGCGTGCCGCCAAATTAAACAAGTGCCTCCACAACTTCCAGTTTTAATTTTAATATATCCCGCCCAATTTTCGTTAACTTAAAGATTGATTTCAGCCATAACTCAGGGATATTGCCTTAATCGAATTGCGGCGGAAACTTTGGTTTTGGAAATTCGATAGGTAGCAGCGGGTGCTTTGTGGTCGGATAAGGCTGCAACTACGGAAATTCCTGCGGTTTTGGCTAATCCTGAACCTGTGAAAGTTGGGTCAAAATCAGAAGTTTTGGAAAATCCGCTGACGAAGCGAGAACAGGAAATATTACCTTTAGTTGCGGGGAAAAAGCAATCAGGAAATTGCTCAAATATTGTACGTTGATCGGGGTACGGTACGCGTGCACGTGCACGCGATTTTGCAAAAGTTAGAAGTCGCGATCGCACTCAAGCAGCAGTGCTTGCTATTGAGAAAAAATTGGTAGCAGAAGAACTTTTGGCGCTCGAACCTTGATAAGGCGGGTGTTGTACCGGAATTATCGGTTTTTTAAAGGAATTCTTGGCTAAACCCGCCCCTATTAAGATGCCTCTGTTGCAGGTTCATGGGAAATTAGTATTCGTCTTGATTGTTAATTTTACTGATGACATTTAATCTTTAAATTTGCTAAGGTCGATACGCCTTAATTTTCCTACGGTCATCTAACCAAAGGTGTATTATGCCAAATTTTATCAGTTCAGTTTTTAGTTCGATCGCCTTTCTCGACTCTGCCCTTCCCGACACCCAAACTCTCCGCAACGGCATCGCACCGGGGACAGAAGTAATTACCCTTGATGCGGCTGGGGATGGAGTAGCACAAATTACGGAAGTGCTAGCTAGTCGCAGCAATATTAAAAGCATTCATATCCTCTCCCACGGTCGCCCCGCGAGTTTGCTGCTAGGCGCGATCGATCTAAACTTGACAAATTTAAAAACTTATGCTATACAATTGCAGCGTTGGTCGCGATCGCTGGCAGACAGTGGAGAGATTTTGCTTTATGGGTGCGATGTAGCGGCGGGGGAGAAGGGCGCTAACTTTGTGCAGCAACTGAGTCAGCTAACCAAGGCAAAAATTGCTGCTTCTAGATAGCCGATCGGCAGTGCAGCTATGGGCGGAGATTGGGAATTAGATTATACAACGGGAGCGGTGTCATCTGGGCTGGCGATCGACCCAGCCACAATGGCCATCTATCAATTTGTGTTCGGCCTACAATTTTTGGGACTAGGAGTTCCCGCAAATACAACTTTTGGAGGAACTCAGGTAGGTGGACTGTCTGGCCTTACCTACGCGGCCCACAACAGTAAACTTTCAAGTGGTGGGGAATGACAATACTGGTTTATTCAGCGTACCACCCGCGATCAAATCTTGATGACAACTGATTTTTACGTCGGCGGGGGCTGCGATCGGCCGTGCTACTATTAGTTTAAACTTCAGAGACAATGGTGGTATAGCTAACGGCGGTATCGATACTTCGGCTACCCAGACTTTCGTCATTAACGTCACCAACCAGCAACCAGTGGCACAACCAGACACTTACAGCATTCCCCACGATCAGGTATTCAACCTGCCAGCCCCCGGAGTCTTAGCCAATGACGACAACCCCAACGGCGACCCCTTGACGGCCAAACTGGTATCAGTCCCCAACTTTGGCAAGGTCAATTTCAACCCTGATGGTTCCTTCAGCTATACTCCCAATCCCGGTTTTGCAGGCCCAGACAACTTCACCTACAGCGTCAGCAACGGGGCATCGCCGTCTCCCCCCGTTCCAGTGAACCTGAATGTCATTAACCAGCCGGTAGTGGGACAGCCAGATAGTTACAGCATTCCCCACGACAAAGTATTCAATCTGCCAGCCCCCGGAATCTTAGCCAACGACGACAACTTCGACGGCGACCCCCTGACTGCCAAACTGGTATCAGTCCCCAACTTTGGCAAGGTCAATTTCAACGCTGATGGTTCCTTCAGCTATACTCCGAATCCGGGTTTTGCAGGCCCAGACAACTTTACCTACAGCGTCAGCGATGGGGTATTGCCGTCTCCTTCCGTTCCGGTGAACCTGAATGGGCGTTGCTGAATCAAGGTATGAATACTGCTGGAACGGGAACATCCTGAAATTTTAGGTAATGTATTAATACTTTAATAGAGTGCCTGAGCATTTGGGCGCACTTAGAATAACAAAGAGTCTTGCGATGTAGTCTTGCCAGATAATGTCTCAACCTCGTATTTTCCCCTTCTAAGGAGTGTCATATAAGTCTTGCTGATGATGTGATATTCATCAGGAATAAACATCGGATAGACTGGCCATCCATCCGTGACATAAAAATAGCATTTCCAGGCACTTACCGTGTCCCACAACGATTCAAACGTCTCGGAACTATGATCTCCTAATACCCATCCTAAAATTCCTGACCGAAAGTGGTCAACGGCTGTCCACAGCCAGATTTTGTGTTTTTTTTTTCACATAAGTCTGTAATTCATCAAGCTCACCGACTTCTGGCATGACTTCGGGGTCATAAGCATCTGGTAACAGTTTTCCGACTTGTTTTATCCAATTTATTACCGTGGTATGATGAACTCCCTTAACTCGTTCTATCGCCCGTAAACCCATACCATTGACGTACATTTTTAGGCAATCACGTTTGATGCTCTCGCTATAACCTCGATGGGGTTCATACTGATTGATGAATTGACGACCACATTGGACACAAATGTGATTCTGTTTTCCTTTCTTCTTACCGTTTTTACGGATATGGGTTGATTTACATTCGGGGCATTGCATAAATTATTCCTCCTATTCATACTCTAACTCAGCAACGCCAATTCCGACTCCGACACCTGCGGAAACTCCGACCCCAATTCCGACGCCGACACCTGCGGAAACTCCGACCCCAATTCCGACGCCAATTCCGACGCCAATTCCTGCGGAAATTCCGACTCCGACACCTGCGGAAACTCCGACCCCAATTCCTGCGGAAATTCCGACTCCGACACCTGCGGAAACTCCGACCCCAATTCCGACGCCAATTTCGACGCCAATTCCTGCGGAAACTCCGACGCCTGCAAAAACTCCAATTCCGACACCGACGCTAATTCCTGGGGAAATTCCGACACCAATTCCGACGCCAATTCCGATATCTGCGGAAACTCCAATTCGGACGGCTAAACCTGGGGAAACGCCGATCGCCAATCAGAATTCGATCGCCCCAACCACATCTCCAACAACCGAAACCCCCGAACCTGCACTAATTCCTGCTGTTTCGGAAGACTGTATGTGCGATCGAATCACTTTACCCGATCACACTTCCATTTCCGGCCCCAATATCCCTGAAAATATCCTCAACGGTACTGACGGTAAAGATACTCTAACCGGCCGCGAGATTAATGACATCATCAACGGTTTCAAGGGCAGCGACTGGCTAAATGGCTTATTCGGCAACGACAATATTTACGGTGGCCTTGCTAGCCCAGTTACTGTTGGCGCGGATGCAGACAGCGACACTATATTTGGCAACGAAAATAACGACTATCTCATCGGTCACGCTGGGAATGACATTATTTATGGGGGTAAAGATCGTGATGTGGCGATCGCAGGCAAAGATAATGACGTAGTTTGGGGCGACAAAGGCAACGATACCCTACTTGGCGATGAACGTAATGACAGTTTATTTGGCGGCACCTCTGATGCGTCTGAGGGTGACTTGACAGGAAAAGATTTGCTTTTTGGCAATAACGGCAACGACGTTTTGTACGGACAAGAAAGCGAAGATACTCTAAGCGGCGGCAAGGACAACGATACCTTACACGGCGGCAAAAATAACGATATAATTTGCGGTGATTCTGGCAACGATTTGCTGTTTGGAGATTTGGGAAATGACAGCATCTGCGGTGGCGATGGCGAGGATACGATTTTCGGAGATATTGACAATATCGCGACGGATGCTAGCAGTCAACAAGATTATTTGTGCGGCGGCAGCGGGAATAATTTAATTTTTGGTAATCAAGATGCCGATCAATTGTGCGGCGGTGACGGTAGCGATACTCTGTACGGTGGTAAGAGTGATGATAATTTGATTGGGGGAATGGGCAACGACTGGTTGATGGGAGACTTCGGAAACGATACGCTGCAAGGGGGAAGCGGGCGCGATTACTTTTTATTGACTGCGGGTGAAGGCCCCGATGTAATCACTGATTTTACGCAAGGTGAAGATGTATTAATTTTAACGGGAGGGTTAACAGTCGATCGACTCAGCATATTTGAAGAAAACACTACAACTTTTATCCAAATTGCCAACACCAATCAAATCTTAGCTAGCCTCAAGGGTGTGCCAGCTAATCTCATCACTCAACAGGATTTTACAGTAATTGGGTTCCCTGGTTTGTAGATCATATCGCCTCCCTCCGGTTGTATTAGAATAATAACTAATAGGTCGTAATATTAAATGAACCGCTTTTGTCGCGTCTGATGCGAAGGAAAGGAAAGAAGAAGATGCAGTCCTTCTTTGACCCTTTACCCTACAGAATTTATAGATAAGACGACGGTTTCAACCGCGACACAAAGTTTAATCTGCGAAAAATATTTGCTTTGACGAACGTTCTTCACGGACTAAATAATTAATGGGATATCAAAGCCTGATTTGGTATTAGGTAAATAAATAACTGAAGTTCTTACTACAAACCGCACTACTTGTAGGAACGAGTTTTACCAATAATCTTTCCTTTCTCTCGCTCTATGAGACACAACTTAAATCGTTCCTATAACGTCGGCGAATAGTCCTATCGCATTGATTTATCCTATCCTATCCTATCTACAATTAAGCTACCCTGCCTTTTGAAGGCAGGCTAGGGCGATCGGGAGGAGTATGGAATCAAACACAATATTGCTACTACATTTGGGGTAAAGTTGAAACTAATGGTGCGAAATACGCACCCTAAAGTTTTTCGCTTTCCGGCTCTGAGTATTCTTTAAACTGTCAGGAGATTCGGCTCCAAAGTGGCCACTAATTTGAGATTGTACTCATCTTCAAAAAACGGCTTTTTATAATCCAAACTCCACAGTTCTAGAGCGCAATCGTCTTCGGAATTGAGCGGTTGTAGCCGCAAGTGAAACTCTCTAACTTCCGGGCGGTGTTGGCATTTAAAATCAGAAATTGCGCCTATTTGCCGCCTATCTAAAGCCACAGCCAACCGCAGAAAAGGATGCAATTTACTGACTAATTCTCGGTAATTTTTAGGAAGGATGATAAAATTTTCGTGCTTCTTTTTAGGAGGATTCTTCCGGTGATAGCGAGCCAAATTGGCAATTACTTCAATCTCTGTTTCAGTGTAGCCCAATAACTCACCATTGCGAATTAAATAGTAAGAATGCTTGTGGTGCGCTGAATGACTGACGTACAAACCGCAGTTGTGCAGAATCGCGGCAGCCCACAGCAACTCCCGTTCTTCGGTTCCCCAATTGTGTAAAATTCCTTGAGTTTGATCGAAGAAATTGAGCGCAAATGCTGCGGTTCTTTCGCTTTGTTCTAAATTGACTTGATATTTGTTAGCCATGTGCAGAATGCTGCGCTGGCGGATTGAACCTTGATAGCGCAAGCGGTTTTCAATTAAACCGTGGGCCAGCATCCAGTCAACTATTACACCTTCTCTCAGAGATCGATCGCACACAGTCAGCGATTCAATTCCTAATAGTGTCATAGCTTCCTGCAAAATCAAAGCGCCTGCCAGAATAATTTCCGCCCGCTTGTCCGACATTCCTGGAATTGCCAACCTTTCGGCATAAGAAAGTTTGCGAAAGCGATTGACTAAATCGCGTAAATCTTTTAAACTTAACTGATATCCAGCCAGCGGACTCGGAACTGTTCCCAACTTTTCGCGAGCGTTAATAGCAGCCAGAGTTTCGATGGTTCCAGCAGTGCCAATCAAGCGCAAAGTTTCGCCATCATGAAATTGGGTTCGCAATTCGTCGATCGGTCTTTCCAGCGAAATCCGAATATAAGCTTGCAAATAAGCAAACTCCTCCCTGCTAATCGGGTCAGTTTTGACAAATTGTCCTGTTAAGCGAACAGCACCAATTTTTGTACTGGTGAGACAGCGAGGCTCAGAACTGTCTCCTAAAATCAACTCCGTAGAACCGCCCCCAATATCAATAATCACCTGCGACTCATTGTTAAACTCCATCCCCGAAAGGACACCGAGATAAATTCTCCGCGCTTCTTCCTGACCGGAAATTAAACTAACATTCAGGTCTAATTCTTCAGCAACTTGTTTGAGAAAATCCCGCCCATTAGGAGCTTCCCGAACCGCACTCGTAGCCACAGCGATAATTTGTTCGGCATTGAAAGTTTTAGCAATATCTTGAAAACGGCGCAGAGTGGCGATCGCCCTTTCCATAACCTCGGACTTCAAGCACCCTGTTTTTGCCTCGCAATCGCCCAACCGAACCGTATCTTTTTCTCTAGCAATAATCGTAAAGGCGGGCAATTTCGGATCGATGCGCGCCACCACCATGTGAAACGAGTTAGTACCCATATCAATAGCAGCAATAATACGATTTGACTCCGTAGAAGCAAGTGAATTAACCATTGGAGTATCGGGGTTGACAGATATTTATGATTATTTCACGAATCCAGTGAGGCATTCTATTAAATGAGCAAAAATCTGGAACTACTGACTGGCCAAGACTTTCACCTGTTTGAAATTTGGGCAGAAGTGCGATAGGCAGCAGAGATAGTAAGTGATTGTGCCTAAAATTTGATAAAATTTAGAGTTAAAAATCTCAAATCTAGAATTGAAATGCTTAAAGAGCCCGATCGCCAACCCGAATCCACATTGCTAACCGTCGTGAGGCTTTTGAGATGGGACAAACCAGCAGGAAGGCTCATTTTAATGATTCCAGCCCTCTGGGCCGTCTTTTTAGCAGCAGACGGGAGGCCGCCCGCAGCATTGGTGGGCGTGATTGTGTTGGGTACCTTAGCCACGAGTGCGGCTGGATGCGTCATCAACGACTTGTGGGATCGCGATATCGATCCCGAAGTAGAAAGAACGCGATCGCGCCCCCTAGCATCCCGCGCCCTCACCGTGCAAACTGGAATAGGAGTTGCATTAATTTCCTTGGTATGCGCGGCGATTCTCGCTTTTTATCTCAATCCTTTAAGCTTCTGGCTGTGTGTCGCCGCCGTACCAGTAATTATCTGCTATCCCCTAGCAAAAAGATTCTTTCCAGTGCCGCAATTAGTGCTATCAATTGCCTGGGGTTTTGCAGTTTTAATTAGTTGGAGCGCTGCCGTTAACCAATTAGAATTAGCGACTTGGCTGCTGTGGGGTGCAGTCGTGCTGTGGACATTAGGATTTGATACAGTTTATGCGATGAGCGATCGGGAAGACGATTTGCGTTTGGGCGTTAATTCGAGCGCTATTTTTTTTGGGGAAAATGCTGCTAATGCTGTGGGGTTTTTCTTTGTTGGTACTGTCGGTTTATTGGCGGCAATGGGAATTAATCTGCACTTGCACATAGGTTTTTGGATGGCAATTAGTGCGGCGACGATTTTGTGGTTTTTGCAATATAGTCAACTCCGAAATACGGATATTCCAAACCCTGTTTACGGTCAAATCTTTCGCCAAAATGTTTGGGTGGGTTTTGTCATATTAGCGGGGATGATTGTTGGGGAGATTTTTTAGACTCCGGCTAAGTGGGTGACAGAAGTTAAATCAACTTGTAAGGTGCGTCAGTCATTGATTTTTCTATTTCAACAGGTTTGAATGGTCTGATGCACCCTACGTGCTATTGCAAAACTAGGTATTTGTAGAAAAAATTGTTGATTGGCAAACCGAGGTTCAAGATTGCTATTTTCTTGGAATTTTAACCCGCAGCGACTGACAATATTGCGATCGCCACGATCGATACCGGCATAAGTTTATTTCCGGCTTTCCTCTGTGGCGGTAAAATCTCCAGAATTTTGTCACAATAGGGTGCAGATAAAACCGAGAGTATTTTACCGATCCTCTGCTGCTATGAACCAATTCTTGCTGTACCTGGTCTCTGGGGTGATTACCGTGTTGGTGGGGTATTTTATCAACCAGTTACCGAATTTGCCGGATAACTTGAAACCGTGGGTTCCTTTGGCAGTGGCGGTTTTGACATTAGCGGGCTCGATTGTGCTGATTCAACAAAGCCACTCTGGGAACTCGTCAACCAAGACGGTGATTCGGGGGAATACGCTGAAGGGGAAACTGAGTAGCATCAAAGCTACGGATGCTTTGGTAGAACGAAATCAACTAACTGGAGAGAGTTCTAGCATCAGCACGAGGGATAGCGATTCGGGGACGCAACCATGACGCGCTTTGCGAATCGCACGCGGGAGTTGCACCTGTTTGACCAGATGTTGCGGCAGCAGGTGCCAGAACGGATTTTGTTGATTGAAGCACCGTCGGGTTATGGGAAAACGGGTTTGATGGGGCGGTTTGAGAGAGTGTGTTCCCCGAGAATTCATCCAGTTTTAATCGATCTCAAGGGGGCGCAAGCTGGTATCGCTATTGTGTTTTCCCGGATTCAGCGCGTACTCGGGAAACCACGCTTTCCGAAGTTTAATGCCCAGATCGATCGCTTCCTCAATTCTGGTGTTGAGATTCAGAACAATCGTTTGACGGGAGAAGGCAGCCAAATTCAGGTGATTTTGGATGTGCCACCAGAGGAACGAAAGTATCGTTTAACTCAACTTCAACAGGTTTTTTTTGAAGATTTAGAACGGTTCGATCGCCCGATCGCATTTATTCTAGATACATACAATGGTGCGACGGAAGAACTGGCAGGATGGATCGAGAGTCAGTTTTTGGCAGAAGTGGCACTCAACCCAAAGCTATTTGCGATAGTGGCAGGACAAATTATTCCCCAACCCACTATCGAATGGGAAAACTGGCATCATCGCTGCAAGCTCGATCGGATTATGGAACGCGAAGCCTGGTACGGTTACGTTAAGGACGTTGGCTTCGACTGCTTCAGTTGCCAAGAGATTGATGTTTTAATCGATGCGGTAGGAGGTGTACCGTCACAAGTCGTTGCCTTGTTAGAAGGTGCAGCACGGACGAGGCAGCAGATATGAACGCCGAGTTTTTAGCGCGATTGGTACAGGCGCAGACTGAGGAAGAAAAGGATTGGCTGCTGGCAGAACTTTCCCTGTCGGTGCTGTCGCCAGAGAGGGCAATGGCGCTGGCTGCCGCCGTGCCGCATTGGTTTGATGCCAATATCTTAGCGGCGTTACAGCCAGATTTAGCTCAACAGGCAGAGGCGCTGTATCTGGAACTCCAGCATCTGCCATTTGTGGAAGGGTTTGCCGACAGAGGACACAATATCCACGAACGGACTCGGAAGGCGATGCTTCGGCATCTCTGGGAAACGGAGGAAGAAGCGTTTAAGCAATTTTCCCAGCGTCTGGTTGACTATTTTGGTGCAGAGAATACGAATCGGATCGAACAGATTTATCACGCTGTGATGGCTGATTTTGAGGCTGGCAGCAGTCAGTTTGAGCGCTACATCAGAAGTCTAGACCATAATTTTCGTCGGGGGGAAGCGGAGGCGCTGCTAGCAGCCGTGCAGGAACTGGTTGAGGCTAAACGAGTGCCAGAGAGTTTCGCCGCAGATGTGGTGTATTGGTTCGGGCGAATCCATTTCCGATTTTATGAAGCGCAGGAGGCATTGTCCCGCTACGATACGGCTTTGAAACTCTACGAGCAAGTAGGAGACAATCTGGGCAAAGCCAATACCCTGCGTGCCATCGGCGATGTTTTGCAATTCCTCGATCGCTGTGAAGAAGCCCTAGAGCGCTACGATACGGCTTTGAAACTCTACGAGCAAGTAGGAGCCAATCTGGGCAAAGCCAATACCCTGCGTGCCATCGGCGATGTTTTGCAATTCCTCGATCGCCGTGATGAAGCCCTAAAGCGCTACGATACGGCTTTGAAACTCTACGAGCAAGTAGGAGACAATCTGGGCAAAGCCAATACCCTGCAAGCCATCGGCGATGTAGCATTAGCTAACGAGCAGTATCCGAAAGCACTTGAGCATTACCGACAGGCGTTAGCTTTACTCGAACAAATTCACGATCTATACAGCACAGCCCGCGTCTGGTATTGCATCGGCACAGCTTACGCGAAACAGGGCGACAAGCCTCAAGCAATTTCAGCTTTCACTACCGCCGCCAGCATATGTCGGAATATCAAGTTAGAGGATTTGGCTCAGTTTTGCGAAGGAGCGATCGAGGAAATAGAATAACCCCAAAAACATCAAATCGCAGGCGAATTATCCAATCCTGTATCCGCATTAATCTGCGTTCATGTGCGGTCAAAAAAGATCGAAAGCCCTTTCTAATAATTGAGAAGGGATCTCGCCCATAATTCATCAAACGAGCGATCGGCCTTCTTACATCCGCGTTAATCAGTGTCCATCTGCGGTCAAAAAAGAGCGAGATCCCTTTCTCACCCATATCCAGAGTAGATAGTGTGCAAACAAACTAGCAAGTATTAATAACACCATATCCAGCCCAAAACTATGAAAAAAATCATCATTGGCATCATGGGCCCCGGCGAAAGTGCCACATCAACCGACTTAGAAAACGCCTATCAACTCGGACAACTCATCGCCGAAGCAGGATGGATATTGCTAACTGGCGGCAGGAATGTCGGCGTCATGGATGCGGCCAACAAAGGAGCAAAATCAGCTAACGGTTTAACAGTCGGCATCCTTCCGGGAAACGACACTCGCGGCATTTCTGAAGCTGTAGATATTGCCATTGTCACCGATATGGGAAACGCCAGAAATAACATTAACATTCTTTCTTCAGATGTAATAATTGCCTGCGGTATGGGGACGGGTACTGCTTCGGAAATAGCCCTCGCTCTGAAAGCTAACAAACAAGTTATCTTGTTAAATGACAGCGCCGAAAGTCAAGTTTTTTTTAAAGGTTTAGCACAATTTAACATCTTTGTGGTAAACAATGCTGTAGAGGCGATGAATCAAGCTCGCAAAATCCTAGCAAATCCAAGATGAAATCCAAGATGAGAGTAAGTAAATTCAACAGTTGTGCGATCGGCATTTTTCTGACTTTGGGGATTTTCGTCACTACCAAAGCAGACGGAAGAATTGCACAGTTCAGTTTCCGCAACAAATCCACTCAAAAATTAGCACAGACCCTCCCTCCTCCTCCTCCTTTCGCACAGCCTGTTACCGAACAAGAAGCGCCACCTATTCGCAGCGAATCCGCGCCGGATCAAATAGCTTTAGCAACCCATTTGCAGAGCATCAAAGCTAGAATGTACGGTGCTTACTGGTGTCCTCACTGTCACGCGCAACAAGAACTTTTCGGCAAAGAAGCATTTACCGCGATTACTTACATTGAGTGCGATCCCAGAGGCAAAGATGCTCAACCGGATTTGTGCAAAGCTGCCAATATTAAAGCTTATCCCACTTGGGAAATTCGGGGGAAATATTACACGGGCAGGCAATCTTTGGAAAAACTGGCTATTTTATCTGGTTATAAAGGCAGCAGCAATTTTCTGTCGCCAGTTCCCTCTCCTTAAAACAATCTAACTGACAAGGCTAACATTCTTAGCGACAGTACCGAAACTCACCTAAATCAAATGATTTCTGATTTTAGTTGTTTTACCTCGCAAATCGACCTATGAAGCTCAACAAAAAACTCATCTGTAACTGGTAATTAAGATAAATTAGTCAGGGTAAAAGCTTCCAGATTGAGCTGTTACAGTAATTTTAAATAGAGCGAGCGCATGATAATTCTCCAAGCACATCTCTCATAATTATCATGCGCTCGCTAACTATTCATATCAAACAGCATCACAAAACGTGGCGCTCGATTTATTGCAAATTTTAATTATTTAGTATAAAATTTAGGAGGGGTAAAATCAACCATGAGATATCATTTTTTTCTCCTAAGAAACCAAAAAATATTGAGTGAGTTGCGAGCGCGATAAAATACTCAAAAACTCGATTTGTGAGTACCCCAATCATCTTTAATAGCAAAAGATAATAGGAGTATAGAACTTTTAACATGAAACAGAATTTACTTACTTTAGCTTTAACTGCGATCGCCCTCCTAGGGCTGCCCAGTTGCAGTACGACGACCAGCACTGCCACCACGACAACAGCGCCCACGACTGCCGCAACGCAAACCCAAACCTCGATTAAATTTGGGGCGTCAAGCAGCACGTTGGGTCTTATGAAGGTGCTGCAAACCAACTACGAAGCTACCGCAAAAAACGTTAAAATTACCAACCTAGAACCAGGGCAGTCCGAAAATATAATTGATGGGGTTAAACAGACATTAGTCGATGTAGGTGCAATATCGAGAACATTAAAGCCAGAAGAAAATGATGGCACTTTAGAGTCTCGTGATGTTGCCCACGATGCCCTTTTAGTGGCCACTCATTCCAGCGTCACAGGGGTGAAAAACCTTACTACTGAAGACCTCAAAGGCATTTATAGTGGCACTATTACCAACTGGAAGGAACTCGGAGGAGCCGATGCTAAAATTGTACTGCTCGATCGCCCAGAAGATGAATCTGCCAAGCGGCTCTTGCGGAAATATTACCTAGGAGCAGATTTAAAAAATTCATTAGAAGCAGTAGTCTTTCGGAAAGAAGGAGAATTGATCGACGCAATTCAAAGCACTCCTTACAGCATCGGTACCTTTTCCCTGGCTCACGCCATTTCCGATAAAATACCTGTCAACCGCCTCAGCCTCAACGGGGTTGAACCAACACTAGAAAATGTCAAAGCGGGCAAGTATCCGATGGTTCGGACAATTTCAATTCTCTGGCACAAAAAACCTTCAGAGGCTACCCAAGCGCTACTTCAATACATCTCTAGTCCGCCAGGAATCAACGCGATGGAGCAGTCTGGCTTTATTTCCGTGACCCAATCCGCCAAGAATTAAGAGCTGTGGCCATCCAATCCAGATACGCGCGGTTACCCGTTTCCGCCAAGTTGTTATCACCTCTGTTGTTGGCATTTCTGAGTCTATGGACTGTCGGAACCTTGGGCTTTGGTTATTTTGCTAGAAACAACTTAGAACAAGTGGGGCGAAGGGAGATCGTGGATCTGGCTAGTATGCTGCAGGAAACTCTAAAGCAAAGGCAAGAATCACTTCGTGTGAAAGCCCGTTCGGTGAGTGAAAATCATGATGTCATCACAGCAGTAATAAAGGGCGATCGCCCTTTATTACTGCGGACAGTATTACCAATCCAAGCGGGTTTTAAACTGGATTTGATCAGAATAGTTGACGCTGATGGTCAAGTCTTAGTGTCTTCACAGTTGGGAGCAATAAGACAGGCGAGATTGCAGGATGGCTCTGTGAACCGTGCCGCCCGAACCGGACTAGAGTTACCGGGAGTTCTCCTGGCAGAAAACTGGGCTCCGGCTTCCATGATTGGGTTAATATCCATCAAATCATCTCAAAAGATCCTAGCTGGTTTGGTTGCGGGATTAGCCATGGACGACACAGCGCTCCAGTCGCTTCGCGGCGACACATCCATACATTTGGTGGCTTTTGACGGCGAGAAGGTAACGGCTGCTACTTTGCCACTTAACCGCGATCGGTCTTGGCAATTTCCCCAGCCAGACGGGTTGCCCACTAAGATCGGGATTGCTGGTGAAGCATACCTGATCAAAACAATCAAGCTACAAAGTTTCGATGGGGCAACTCTCAAAATTGCTGTACTGCATTCTGCCAAGGACATCGAGCAAGCACAACAGCGGTTGTGGTTTGTGGTGGGTAGCTTTGGGCTATTGGGAAGTGTCCTGATCGCAGTCGTTACGATCGGAGGTTTCCGTCTGACCCAAGCTCTAAGCCATCGCATTCAAAGACTGACTAAGGCAACCCAGGAATTGGCCAGAGGCAATTTAGCCATTGCTATTCCGGTTGATAGTCAGGATGAAGTGGGGCTTTTAGCTGAGGGATTTAAGAGTATGGCAGAGCAACTGATGGCTCGCGATCGGCAACTGAACCAACAGGTGCAACAACTAGAGAGTACCCTTGAAGAACTGCACCGCACCCAGAGTCAGATGGTGCATAACGAAAAAATGTCGGCACTGGGGCAAATGGTGGCGGGAATAGCGCACGAAATCAACAACCCGGTCAGCTTTATCTACGGCAACCTGTCTCATCTCAACGATCACATCCATGACTTGCTGCGATTACTAGATGCCTATCAACAGCACTATCCCAACCCGTCCCCATCACTTCAAGATGACCTAGACGATGTGGATCTAAACTACTTAAAAGAGGATCTCGCTAAGATTCTTAAGTCGATGAAAATGGGCACCGGTCGCATTCGGGACATTGTGCTTTCGTTGCGTAGCTTTTCTCGTCTGGATCACTCGGAATTCAAGGCTGTCGATATCCATGAAGGCATTGATAACACCTTGATGATTTTAGAACATCGCCTTCAAGCCCTGCCAGAACGCCCAACCATTGAAGTAGTCAGACAATATGGCGAGTTACCGTTGGTAGAATGCTATGCAGGTCAACTTAATCAGGTGTTTATGAACTTGCTATCAAATGCGATCGATGCTTTGGAAGAGAGCAATGAAGGACGTAGTTTTGAGGAGATTGTTGACCAACCGAATCGGATTTTGATTAAGACTACCAAAACAAAAAAACAGTGGGTGCAGATTGCGATCGCCGATAACGGTACGGGCATTCCAGAGAAAGCGCGATCGCGCCTATTCGATCCCTTCTTCACTACTAAACCCGTAGGCAAGGGGACAGGATTAGGCTTATCCATTAGCTATCAGGTGGTGAAGGAAAAGCATGGAGGAAAACTCTGGTGTGATTCCACCCTGGGCAAAGGCACGAAGTTTGTGATTGAGATTCCCATAGATCGGACTCAGCCAACAAATACTTGAGAAGGGGTTTTCAGTTGTTCGACTCACTCTCAACCGTCAACCGTCAATTGTATTCTCACTAAAATACTCTTCAACAATTTTCAAAATCCGCGACGCTGCCAAACCGTCACCAAAGGGATTAATTGCCATTGCCATTGCGTTGTATGCTTCGGAATTGCTGAGCAATTGTGCCGCTGCTGTGAAAATTGTATCAGAATTCGTACCCACAAGTTTAGCTGTGCCTGCGGAAATTGCTTCTGGTCTTTCTGTGGTTTCTCGCAATACTAAAACAGGCTTGCCCAAACTAGGTGCTTCCTCTTGCAAGCCACCGGAATCTGTGAGGATTAAATGACATCTCTGAATCGCTCCTACTAATTCTGCGTAATCTAAAGGTTCTGTTAAAAATACTCTTGGATGGTCGCCCAAAAGAGCTTGCAAAGGTTCTCTAACAGTGGGATTTCGGTGCAGGGGTAGCAGTAAAGCTGTGTCGGGAAATTTATCTAAGATTTGGAGAAAGGCGTCAGCAATTCCTTGTAAGGGTTCGCCCCAATTTTCGCGGCGGTGAACTGTTGCTAAGATAATTCGATATTTGCTCCAATCTAAATTGGGAATGTTGCATTCTGGTTCGCGTTTGGCGACAGAAAGCAAAGCATCGATTACTGTGTTGCCTGTACGGTGAATTTCTCCCAAAACGCCCGATCGCCCTAAATTCTCCGCAGCCAGCTCTGTTGGGGCAAAATGCAGCCGTGTGAGCTGAGATATCAACCGTCTGTTAGCCTCTTCGGGGTAAGGATTGAATACGTCATCTGTTCGCAATCCGGCTTCTACGTGACCTACGGGTATTTTCTGGTAAAATGCAGCCAAAGTAGCGGCAAATGCAGTCGTTGTATCGCCCTGAACTAAGACGATTTCGGGCTGCAATTCTTTAAACAAGGCTTCCAAACCCTGCAAACTCCGGGATGTAATATCTGTCAAGGTTTGCTGGTGCTGCATAATTGCTAAATCCCGATCGGCTTTTAGATCGAACATTCGCATTACTTGCTCGACCATTTCTCGGTGCTGACCGGTTAAAATTACTTGGGTGTCAAAGGTTGGCGAATTTTTGAACCGTTGAATTACTGGGGCTAGTTTAATCGCTTCCGGGCGAGTTCCTAAAACGATGCAAACGCGGTGAGTGGCTTCGGGCATGGTAAAATATAGTTAAGTTTATTGATAAGCAAACTGCAGATTAAGGCAGATTAACACAGATTAAGGCAGATAATTTCAATATCTGCCAGCTATTGGCAACCCGGAGCGGGAATTGCTCGCCCGCGTACCTTACTTAATTGAGGAACGCTATACCAACTTAGTTAATATTAAAACTAGCTCGTACCTTTGGAATTTTTAATCTTTGATTTGTCATGCCCTATCGCTACATTCTATTTTACAAACCCTACGATGTTTTAACTCAGTTCACTGATAATTCGAGCGAGACTAAACGCAGCACTCTCAAAGACTATATTCCGATTCCTGACATTTATGCGGTGGGAAGGCTCGATCGCGATAGTGAAGGTTTGTTACTGTTAACGGATGATGGACAAATGCAACACCGCCTCAGTGACCCGAAATTCGCTCATCCCCGCACTTACTGGGTGCAAGTTGAACGAATTCCTGATGCAAGTGCGATCTCTGCTTTGCAGACAGGTGTCACAATTCAAGATTATCGGACTCGATCGGCAAAAGTGCAATTATTGTTAGAAGAACCCCCTTTGCCGCCCCGCGAACCGCCGATTAGATTTCGCAAAAACGTGCCCACAGCTTGGCTGGAAATGACTCTCACAGAAGGCCGGAACCGCCAAGTGCGCCGGATGACCGCAGCAGTAGGATTTCCGACGCTGCGGCTAGTCAGGTGCGCGATCGGGCATTTGCGTCTGGAAGGCCTAAAACCCGGTGAATGGCGCGAACTAACTCAAGCTGATTTTAGATTTTAGATTGGGGAATTACAGTCAACAGTCTTAACATTTAGGACATTCTTGATAACTGAAACTATTACTGTGGCTGCATTTCCCTTCTTCCTTCTTCCTTCTTCCTTCTTACTTTCGAGGGGGCAAAATAAAACTCTCGTTTCCATCCCGATCTTTTTGCACCTGAGCTCCCAACTTGACAAGAGCTTGCTTCGCCCTTTGACGCACCACCTTATCAGTTGTTTGAGCATAAACCGTACTCCAAGCAGTAAACCGCACCGGCACGCTATCGGGATCTCGGCGCAAATACTCAGCAGTTGCTCGAAACATCTGCGCCAATTTCTGCCCTTCCGACGTTTTTTCCACCCAATCAGCGGCCATTTCGTGAGAGTTAATTGACTCTGGAATATCCCCCAACAGCAGCAACTCATCAAGACCTTTAGTTCGCCACACTATCCACGATTGAGAATGAAGTTGCGGCGAAACGGCAAGGGCCCTAGTACCACGCTCTATAAAGTTAACAGCGGTTTCAGGCTTTCCTTGATAAAAAGAAATAGCTGTGGAAAGAAACAGGTAGATGTCAGCCCACCGCGGGTCGCGCTGCGTAACTATGTCAAAATAATCTTGGCTCAGATTGTAGCCCGTCACATCTCGGGCTTCGTCGTCGCCAAAATACTGCAAAAATTTTAGAAATGTCCAATCTGCAATTAAATTGTCAAATCCAAAACTAGGGATAGTTTTGACCATTTTTAGCCGCAGGGCTTCTTGCTGCGCTTCTTGCTGTGCGGCTTGCTTGAAACTGGCAGCAGACACTGCAGACAGCGGCTTTTGCCCCTGAACGCGAACTGGGGACATTCCGCCCAACTCCCCGCTCGACTGCATGGCGACGACCCCCGCCAGCGCTGCTAGACCGATAGCTCCATTAACGAGCAGGCTCAACCACTTACGTGAAAATTGTTCGATTTTAGCTTCCACGGCACTTTATAAATCCAAGTTTTAAATTAAGTTTATTGAAAGAGAGTAATAATTGGTTGGCGATCGACTATGAATCTCGTTAAACTGTCCAAAGGGATAGTGGAGCCTCCACACAATAGTTTAAGTAGTAGTTTGAGATTTTTTAGCAATATAAAATCTCACATCAAAAATCTAAAATCGAATTGAGCCAAATTCAATGAATCAAGCCCGCAAACGCTTTTCTAAATTACAGGCAGCCCTGTTCAGTGGGGCGATGGCAACAACCGCTTCGATATCTTTGCTCGTTCCCGGCCTGAGTCAATCAGTCCGCGCCGAGCTTCAAGATAGCCCCAAAGCTGTCTTAGACGAAGCTTGGCAAATTGTGAACCGAGACTATGTTGATGGCAGCTTTAACAAGACTGACTGGCAATTGACCCGCCAAGAACTGTTGAGCAAAAACTATACCTCTCGCGAAGCAGCCTATACCGCTCTCCGTAAAGCTCTAGAGAAATTAAACGACCAGTACACGCGCTTCATGGACCCGAAGCAGTACGAAGCGCTGACGAATCAAACCTCTGGGGAACTGACAGGGGTGGGGATGAGGCTCGAAGAAGACGAGAAAACGAAAGTGATTACTGTAGTCGAGCCGATGGAAAATTCCCCCGCCCTGAAGGCCGGGATTCTAGCGGGCGATAGAATTTTGGTGATAGACGGCAAAACTACCAAAGGCATGACTGTCTCGGATGCGGCTCAGATAATTCGGGGCGACGAAGGCACAAAAGTCACGCTGCGGATTGCTCGTGAGGGCAAAAGCGAATTTGATGTAACTCTGACTAGGGCGAGAATTGAGGTAGCAGCGGTTCGCTACAGCCTCAAGAAAGAAGGCGGTCAGAATGTCGGTTACATCCGTTTGCAAGAGTTTAGCTCCCATGCCGGGGAACAAATGCAGGCGGCGATTAAAAAGCTCTCGGATCAGAAAGCTGACGCTTTTGTTTTGGATTTGCGGGGCAATCCCGGCGGGTTGCTGCGAGTGAGCATTGATATCGCTCGGATGTGGATGGATAGCGGGGCGATCGTCCGTACAGTCGATCGCACGGGAGATTCTCAGGAAATGCGGGCAAACCGAACTGCAATCACTGACAAGCCTTTGGTGGTGCTCGTGGATGATAACTCGGCCAGCGCTAGCGAGATTTTGGCCGGTGCTCTGAAGGATAACAAGCGCGCAACTGTGATGGGCGGCCAAACTTTTGGCAAAGCTTTGGTGCAGTCGGTACATTCTTTGGCTGACGGTTCGGGATTGGCAGTGACGATCGCTCACTACTATACTCCCAACGGTACGGATATCAGCCACAAGGGGGTTACTCCCGATGTTAAAGTCGAAGTAACAGACGAACAAAAGCTGAAATTAGCTAACAAACCGATGTTGGTTGCGACTAAGGACGATCCTTGCTACGCGCAGGCGATCGCACTTTTGAAAACTACCGCTTCCTCGGCCCGTCCCGTTGCCGCTCATGAGGTTGTCGTTCCTCATAAGTAGTTAAAACCGTCAGTCCTTAAACAATTAGCTTTAAGATAAAACCCGCTCCGGCGGGTTTTGTTTTTGTAGTTTGATTTAGCCTCAGATTGTTAGAAAATGGTTTGTAATAACAGCCAACTATTTAATCCTACTATAATACTAGCCACTAACCAAGCTAAGGCTTTCAGCCAAAATGGATTTACAAAATCTCCCATTAAGTTGGGGTTTGAGGTAAACATTACCAAGGGAATTACTGCAAAGGGTAATTGCAAACTGAGAATCACTTGACTGAAAATCAGTAAATTAGTTGTACTACCTTCCCCAAACAAGATAATTACGATCAAAGCCGGCACAATTGCAATCAGTCGAGTTAGCAAGCGCCGCAACCAAGGTCGCAGTCGAAAATTTAGAAATCCTTCCATCACAATCTGTCCTGCTAAAGTTGCTGTCAAGGTTGAATTCTGCCCGGAAGCCAACAAAGCAAAGGCAAAAATTGCACTGGCAGAACCCACGCCCAGTACCGGAGAAAGCAGTTTGTAAGCATCTTGAATTTCTGCTACTGCTTGATAGCCGGAAAAATGAAAGCTGGCAGCAGACAAAATCAGAATAGCTGAATTAATAAACAAAGCTATTGACAGCGCTACGGTAGAATCAATTGTGCCAAATTTAATTGCTTCCCATTTTTTATCAGCAGTTTCTTCCCAAGAGCGAGTTTGCACAATCGATGAATGCAGGTAGAGATTGTGCGGCATCACAGTTGCCCCCAAAATACCAACCGCAATATAAAGCATTGCCTGATTTTGCAAAATCTCTAGGCTGGGAACATAACCGAGTAAAACTCCTCCGGCATTTGGTTTGGCAAAAATTATTTCTGCGATAAAGCAAGCGCCAATAATTGCAATAATTGTAATCACTAAAGCTTCGATATAACGAAAGCCTTTTCCTTGTAGAAATAACACCATTATCACATCTAGTGCAGTGATGCACACTCCCCAAACTAAGGGTATGCCAAATAGCAATTGCAGTCCGATGGCACTGCCAACAAGTTCAGCTAAATCGCAAGCAGAAATAGCAATTTCACAAAGTATCCACAGCAAAAAACTGACTCGTGGACTGAAATATTCTCGACAAGCTTGTGCCAAATCTCGTCCCGTTGCCACTCCTAAACGCACGCAGAGTGATTGCAGCATAATTGCCATCAAATTAGATAGCAAAATCACGCTTAATAGCGCATAGCCAAACTTTGCTCCCCCTGCTAAGTCAGTCGCCCAGTTTCCGGGGTCCATGTAACCCACTGAAACCAAATATCCAGGCCCTGCGTATGCCAGCATTTTACGCCAGAAACCTTTGCTGTTGGGAACGGGGATGCTGCGGTGGACTTCAGGAAGGCTGGGCCTATTTTCCGAGTCAGTCATTGGTTTTACCGTTCAATATTTTTCATATTTTTTTCATAATATGACAAATTCCGCTAAATTTGATCTGTCGTATAGCTCAAAATCCGGCGGAGTCACTGTATAGATTAAGTTGTGTATATTTTGAGGTTGAACTGAGGTGCGCGCGATCGACTATGATGAGGTCGATCGGCAAAAATCACTCTTATCTGCGAATACTCTATTTCAAAACTCTAGTCGCATTGAAAATAGCTGCTAAAGCCACCCCAACATCGGCAAAAACTGCTTCCCACATTGTCGCTAACCCAAAAGCACCCAAAGCAATAAATATGCCTTTGACTAACATAGCAAAAATGATATTTTGCCAAACAATATTGTGAGTTTTTCGGGCAATTTTCATGGCTTCAGCCACCTTAGACGGTGCATCTGCCATAATTACAACATCGGCAGTTTCGATCGCCGCATCGGAGCCCAAACCCCCCATCGCTATGCCCACATCAGCTCTAGCAAGCACGGGTGCATCATTAATTCCGTCCCCGACAAAGACAATTTTATCGCCTTTTTTAGATTGACCGATCAATTTTTCGATGGCCTCGACCTTTCCTTCGGGTAGTAATTCCGCTAAATAGGAATCTAAACCGAGCTTTTTCGCAACACTATCAGCTACAGATTGATTATCTCCTGTAAGCATCACGATTCGCTCAACACCAAGTTTCTTGAGGTCGCGAATAGCCTGTACAGCGTCTTCCTTCAGCTCGTCAGCAATCAAAATATAGCCAGCGTAGCGGTTGTCTACCGCTAAATGCACGATCGTACCTTCAGCATGGCAGACATCGTGAGCAATGTTTTCTCGGTGCAGCAAACGGTCATTTCCCGCCAGCACAATTTGATTATTTACTTGGGCTCTGATGCCGTGTCCCGCTATTTCTTCGTAATCTTTCACATCCGATAAATCTATCTTTCCGCCGTAAGCTTCCATAATAGATTTCGCGACTGGGTGATTTGATTGAGATTCTACTTTAGCGGCTATTTCCATTAACGCTATTTGGGAAAAACCATTCTGAGGCACAATTTGTGCTACTTGAAAAACTCCTTTTGTCAGAGTTCCTGTTTTGTCTAAAACAACTGTCTTGACTGCTGTCAGGGTATCTAAAAAAGTCGAGCCTTTAACCAAAATACCGCGCTTGGCTGCACCGCCAATTCCCCCAAAGTATCCCAGAGGAATGCTAATCACCAATCCGCAAGGACAGGAAATAACTAACAAGACAAGGGCGCGGTAAACCCATAAAAAGCGATCGGCATTAGTTGCTCCTGAAATGAACAAAGGCGGAATTAAAGCGACTGCTAGCGATGCAAATACTACAAACGGCGTGTAGTATTTGGCAAATTTGGTGATAAATTTCTCAGTTTCAGCTTTTTTGCTTCTGGCATTTTCTACTAATTCCAAAATTCGGGAGATTGAAGATTCGCCGAAGAGTTTGGTAACTTTGACGGTGAGAACTCCTGTCTGGTTAATTGTTCCTGCTAAAACTGTTTCTCCAACTTTCACGGTTCGAGGTACAGATTCTCCAGTTAGTGCAGATGTGTCAATCTGAGAGTTGCCGTCGATAATTTCACCGTCTAAGGGAATTTTTTCTCCCGGTTTGACAAGGATGATATCGCCGACAGCTACGGTTTCTGGCGAAACTTTTTTGATGTCGCCGTTGTCCTTGAGGTTGGCATAATCTGGGCGAATTTCTAAAAGCGATTTGATCGATTGACGCGATCGCCCGATCGCAAATTCTTGAAAAAGTTCTCCGATTTTGAAAAACAACATCACCCCCACTGCTTCAGGGAGTTTGTGAATAGCGACAGCGCCGAGTGTTGCTACAGTCATTAAGAAATTTTCATCAAACACTCGACCTCGCAGAATATTGCGACCCGCACTGGTTAAAACGTTCCATCCGCTTAAAAGATAGGCTGGGATGAAAACCAGATATTCAGCTATAGAATAGGGCGTGTTGTGGAGTTTTTCTTCAAAAATTAAACCGCCGACAAATAGTACAACCACCAATATCACAGGAATCAATTCTTGCTTGAGGTTAAAATCTCCGTTCCCGTGGTCGTGGTCGTGGCCGTGGTGATGGTCGTGATTATGATTCTCATGACTGTGTTCGTGGTGGTCGTCGTGACTACAGCAGCCGGAATCGCTCGACTTGGCTTTTTGCATGGTTTTTCCTGGGTTTTGGCTTACGTCTGATCGTATGAATATATATTCATATTATACTCAAAAATAAAATCTACTAGATTTTGAGTTAAAAATCTAGTAGATTTTATAAAAATATTGTTAAGTTGGTAGGGAACGTTATGAGGGATTAAGAGTAATAACTATTCTCAGTTTCCGATTGAGAGAGACAATGATTATCCACAGTCGTTAGTAATTAACTAATTAAGCCGCCGGATAAATTCTAAAGGCAAACCATCAGTATCGGCAATAAAAGCTACTTCGTAAACATTTTGCCCGATCGCCTGTTGAGTCGGTTCTAATAAAACTTTCAAAGCTTGAAACTGGTTTGGTTGGTCTTTAGCAGCTTCCTCAAACCGATCTTTCAGAGACTGCAACCAGCTAGGCAAGTCAGTTGTCGCCTCAGTTAAATCGAAAGATAAATGATAATATCCAACATAATGCTCGTCTCCGAAAGCATCCGGTGCGGGTTTTGGTTCCGGGATTTGAATGAGTTCGATGCGTCCGTTAAGACCTTCCATCCAACAGGCTAGGGTGTAACCTGTGGTAAAGCGATCGCTCACAGTAAATCCCAACTGTTCGTAAAAGGCGATCGCCCGGTGTATGTTAGCAGTGCGAATCGAGGCGTGGTGCATTCGATTTTAAATTTTAGATTTTAGATTTTAGATTTTAGATTTTAGAAGGAAAGTAGGAATTCCGGTTTGGAATTTTAGATTTTAGAGGGTAAACTCGGAAGTCGGAATTAAAAACGATCGCATCTTTAGCGCGACAGCAATAGAGCCTTCTTCCCTCTTCCCTCTTTCTTCTTCCTTCTTCCTTCTTCCCTCTTCCTTCACTTATTCACTTATTCAAACAACCGAAAATAGGGATATCTAATCGGAACTCCCGGCTCTTTTTCCAAATCAAAATTAATCACTTCCCAACAAGGGTCTTCTTGGGGATCGGGGCTAAAATCCACAGGCAAACCGTACAGCCTCGGTCGTGGCGATTCCGACTGGCCCCGCCAAGGCGTGCTGCGTTCCAAATAAGCGCTGATTAAGTCGCGATAGCGTTGGGCAACGATCACGCGAGTTGCTCGGTAGCCTTGAGTATAGAGTCGATCGAGCGCTTCGTGAATTTCAAACCGAATTCCGTCCGGGTGGGTGTGCTGGCGATACCATTCATTCTCCCAGCGGCGCCAGTGCCGCCCAGACTGAAGGTGAACCAGTTCCCCCGTTTTTGGATCTGCCTCAAATGCCCCGTGACGCGGACACAAATAGGTATCCGTGAGCGTTAGAGCCGGAATTGTTTGGCGACAGTGGGGACACTGAATTTCCGGGCCAAACATCGGGTATTGCAAGGCAACTTCAATCATTTATTTGCGTCCCAGCATATTTTCTCTGCAAAAGTCCCAAATACTTTTATTATATCCCGTATCAACAACCAGCTAATCTGCTTGAAGTATAACGATCGACCAACTAATGAGCAATCTCAACGAATCTCAGTCTGCACTTCCTTCCTATTGGCCCAGACCAGATCTATCCCAAGCGGCTTTTGTCGCTGAAGGTGCTGTTGTGATCGGCAGGGTAGAGGTGGCGGCGGGCGCTAGTATCTGGTACGGGGCGGTGGTGCGGGCGGATGTAGAGCGAATTGCGATCGGCTCAAGTACCAATATCCAAGATGGAGCAATTCTGCACGGCGATCCTGGGAAACCGACTGTTTTGGAAGATTTCGTGACCGTCGGACACCGAGCGGTGATTCACTCAGCTTACATTGAACGGGGCTGCCTGATCGGGATTGGGGCGATCGTCCTCGATGGGGTCAGGGTGGGAACAGGCTCGATCGTCGGTGCAGGGGCTGTTGTCACCAAGGACGTTCCCCCTCACACGCTAGTTGCGGGAGTGCCTGCCAAACGAATGCGGGATGTCTCTGAGGAAGAAGCTGCGGAGTTGGTGGAACACGCTAAGCGTTACGAAAAGTTGGCTTTGGTACACGCGGGGAAAGGTTCTGATTTGGGGTTTGGTGAGTTGATAGAATAAGATTTTAAGCAAAAAACTATTAGTTTCCAATGGCTTACACCGCGCAAAAAATCCTAACTTTTGAAACATTCCTCGATCGATATTGTGACAACTTTCGCTACGAGCTCGCTGACGGAGAATTAATTGACATGGAACCAACAGGCCCGCACGAAACCGTCAGCGGTAAACTAGCGACTCAAATTGGCATCGCCATCGCATCCGAAAAACTACCCTGGTTCATTCCCCGCACTTGTTTGATCCGTCCATTTTCAGATGCAGCTACTGCCCGCCGTCCTGATATTGTCGTATTAGATGAAACTGCTATTGTCAGCGAACCTCTGTGGGAAAGAGAACCTGTGATTACGCTGGGGCGATCTGTTAAATTGGTGGTAGAAGTAGTCAGCACTAATTGGGAAACAGATTACGCCCGAAAAGTTGAAGAATATGCTCTGTTAGGAATTCCCGAATATTGGATAGTTGATTATCGCGGATTGGGCGGCGTGGCTTTTATCGGTAAACCAAAACAACCTACTATCACCGTTTGCCAACTGATTGACCAAGATTACACCCAGCAGCAATTTCGCCTCGGTCAAGCGATTATTTCTCCTCTGTTAAAAAGCTTGCAACTTCGCCTGGATGATATTCTGCCCCGTTAGGCGATCACCCAACCGATTTGGGATTTGAGATTTGAGATTTGAGATTGGATAATTTATGAAGCCGGCCGCCCTAAACCCAATTGCTTTACCTCAACAATCAACAGTCAACAATAGTCGGAAATATCGGGATTAGTTCGCACAATAAAAGTTTAAACTTAAATAAAAAAAATTGTCAAGTCTCGATCGAGCGCTAAGATTAATCACATGAATAACGATCGCACATCTACTCCAAACATCCCCCCACACACCTGGAAACGTCCCATCGGCCTGGGTTGGGAGAATCCCTATACAGTCCGCTACGCAAGCAATCTCGACGACGGGCCCTGGCACGGAATGCCTCTGGGCGGGTTCGGTGCCGGCTGCATCGGGCGATCGTCCCGCGGCGACTTCAACCTCTGGCACATTGACGGCGGCGAGCACATTTTTCGCAGTTTGCCCGCTTGTCAGTTCAGCGTTTTTGAAGAAACTCAAGGCAAGAAACAAGCTTTTGCACTCTCTACAGAACCGCCTACCGATGGTAGTTTATCTAGTTGGAAATGGTATCCTTGCGAAGGAAGAAGGAAGAAGGAAGAAGGAAGAAGGGAAGAAGAAGAAAGAACCGGGGAAGAGTGTAATTCTTCGGGAAGTTATCATGCTTTGTATCCGCGCAGTTGGTTTGTTTATGAAAATGTGTTTGAGGCTAAATTAAGCTGCGAGCAATTTTCGCCAATTTTGCCTAACAATTATCAGGAAAGCAGTTACCCAGTTGCTATGTTTGAATGGGTAGCGCACAATCCTACAGATGCGCCGATTACTCTCAGCATCATGCTGACTTGGGAGAATATTGTCGGTTGGTTTACTAATGCCAATAAGTCGCCGAAAGTGATGGTGCGAGATGATGGTAGTCCATTTTATGACTATCAACCCAGGTGGGGAGAAAGTGCCGGAAATTTGAATTTGTTGGTGGAAGATTTTCACCGGATCGGTTGCGTGATGACGCGGTTGACTGCTGAGGACGAACCGCAAGAGGGGGATGGACAATGGGCGATCGCAACTATTACTAATCCGGCGGTAGAAGTATTCTATCAAACTCGCTGGAACCCGGCGGGGAACGGTGATGATATTTGGCGCAACTTTTCTGCTGAAGGTTTCTTGTTGGATGACAAAGACGAGACAGCCGCAGCAGCAGGAGAACAGTTGGCTTGTGCGATCGCAGTTCGCTTTACTATTCGACCGGGAAAAACTCGCAAAATTCCCTTTATTATAGCTTGGGATTTGCCCGTTACTGAGTTTGCATCGGGAGTTTGGTATTACCGCCGCTATACAGATTTCTTCGGCCGCAACGGCAAAAATGCTTGGCCGATTATTCGCACTGCAATGAAGCATTCCGATACTTGGCGCGAAAATATTGAAGCTTGGCAAAAACCGATTTTAGAACGGAAAGATTTGTCAGATAGTTTTAAAATGGCGCTGTTTAACGAGTTGTACGCCCTGACTGACGGCGGTACTATTTGGAGTGCGGCTGACGAACGCGATCCCAAGGGTCAATTTGCGGTTTTGGAGTGCCTTGATTACCGCTGGTACGAAAGTTTGGACGTGCGGCTTTACGGTTCTTTTGCTTTGTTGATGCTGTGGCCGGATTTGGAAAAGTCGGTGGTTTTAGCGTTCGCTAGGGCAATTTCTGCCGGAGACGATACGCCGAGAATTATTGGCTGGAATCAAGCTTCTGCTATTAGAAAAGCTGTCGGGGCGACGCCGCACGATTTGGGTGCTCCTAACGAACATCCTTGGGAGAAAACCAATTATACTAGCTATCAAGATTGCAATTTGTGGAAGGATTTGCCTTGCGATTTTGTGTTGCAGGTTTATCGTGACTTTTTGTTGACTGGCGGCACAGATTCTGAGTTTTTGAAAGAGTGTTGGCCGGCAATTGTTGAGGCTTTAGCTTATCTCAAAACTTTTGATGAGGATGGGGACGGAATTCCGGAGAATTCGGGAGCACCGGATCAGACGTTTGATGACTGGCAAATGCGGGGGATAAGTGCGTATTGCGGGGGTTTGTGGTTGGCGGCGCTGGAGGCTGCGATCGCGATCGGCGAAATCTTGGAAGATGCAGCACCGGAGATAATTCCTAACCCTCAAGCAAAGATTGCATTATATCACAGTTGGCTGATACAAGCAAGACCGAGCTATCAAGAAAAACTGTGGAACGGTCAATATTACCGTTTGGACAGCGAGAGTAATTCCGAAGTGGTGATGGCTGACCAACTGTGCGGTCAATTTTACGCGAAGCTGTTAGGATTGCCGGATATTGTGCCGCCGGAATGTGCAGCCAGTGCTCTAGAAACTGTGTACGAATCTTGCTTTTTGAAGTTCAACGATGGCGAGTTCGGTGCGGCGAATGGGGTGATGCTGAACGGTTCGCCGGAAAATCCCAATGCAACTCATCCTTTGGAAGTTTGGACGGGGATTAATTTTGGGTTGGCAGCTTTTTTGGTACAGATGGGGATGGAGGATAAAGCGTTTAAATTGACGGATGCGGTGGTGAAGCAGATTTATGAAAATGGATTGCAGTTTCGCACGCCGGAAGCGATTACGGCGGGGGGGACTTTTCGGGCGAGTCACTATTTGCGGGCGATGGCGATTTGGGCAATTTACGGAGTGTTGACCAAATTTAAATAGGGAAAAAGGTAGATAGCAATCCTTGCAGGAGTTGTAAATTTTTTACCCCACCCCCACCCTCCCCGAACCCCCTGGGAGTCCGTAATAAATTCACAAATGATGCCAGGATTGCTATATTAGCTGGTGAATCCCACTTAAATTTAAAAAAATTAAGCCTTTACCCCCATTTTTAGCAAGGAAAACGGTTAATTTAACTATCACTAAAATTGACCGTAAAAACTTTTCCGCTTCGAGGAAGACATTAACGTTTCATGATCTAATTTCAGAGTTGCTAAAATTTGAGCATGAAAAATCCCGGAGATGCGAGGGGTATCGAACTCGGCTATAAATGAGGGAGACAAAGGGTATGAGGCAATTGTTGACACCAATGCAGTCCGCACGTTGCCCGTATATAATTTGGAGCGATCGACAATTTCAAGATAAAATATAAAAATGTCAAATCCCTTACTTTCCCTCAACTACGAACCCGCCCTCGAATCCCTCGGCGGCGACTATTTTGATGAAGTCCCTGCTGCCGATTTTCCGCAGCACATTCTCCGCTTCCGCAATGACCAATTATTGCCGACATTAGGTTTAGATCCCGCACAAGTAACCGACCAACATTTCATCGAAGCGTTTGGCAAATTTCATTGTGTCCGTCCCTTTCTCGCACTGCGTTACCACGGCTATCAATTCAACGAATACAACCCGAATTTAGGTGACGGTAGAGGATTTTTGTACGGCCAAGTTCGCGGCACTGACGGCAGACTTTACGACTTCGGCACTAAAGGTTCGGGCCGCACGCCCTACTCGCGGCACGCTGATGGTAGACTCACTCTCAAAGGGGGAATTCGCGAAGTTTTAGCAGCCGAAGCTTTGCACCGATTGGGAGTTCGGACATCTCGGTGTTTTAGTTTAGTTGAAACGGGCGAGGCTTTGTGGCGGGGCGACGAACCATCACCCACGCGATCGTCCGTAATGGTGCGTTTCAGTCATTCTCACATCCGGTTTGGAACTTTTGAAAGATTGCACTATATCCGCAGACCGGATTTAACTAAAAAACTTTTAGATTTTGTTATTGAATATTACTATCCAGAACTGCATTTAGAAGCAAGCAATGCTGGTTTTTCGCCGCAGGAAAAGTATGCGCTATTTTATGCAGATTTAGTCCAGCGAGTAGCCGAATTAGTCGCTCAGTGGATGGCAGCAGGATTTTGCCACGCTGTGCTGAATACTGATAATATGTCGATTACTGGAGAAAGTTTCGATTACGGGCCTTTCGCTTTTATCCCAACTTACAAGCCGGAATTTACCGCAGCTTATTTCGACCATTACGGTCTTTATTGTTACGGCAATCAACCCTTTATTTGTAAGGGGAATTTAGAGAAGCTCCAGCAACCGCTAGCAGCAGCGATTCCTCAAGCTGATATGGATGCTGCTTTGGAAAAGTTTGGCGAGTATTATAATGCAGCTTATCGGCAGTTGATGCTAAATAGATTGGGATTTGAGCATTTGCCAGAGGCGGAGGGAGATGAGTTGTTGAAGGTGACAATTAAAATGCTGGCGGAGTCTCAAGTAGGCTATCACGATTTCTTTTTTGAACTGCGAAGACAGTTCGATCGCACTTGGCGAGATGATGCTAGTCTAATTTTTGCTGAGGCGGAACCGGCGGACTTGATAGCGCCTTGGCGGCAGTTTTATTATCACGTTTTGCAAAGTTTGTCTGCGGATGATATGGATAAAATGGCGGACAGGCTGCTCCGGCACAATCCCGAACAATCCCTGTTGAGACCGACGATTGAGGCTGTTTGGGAAGCCATAGCTATTGAGGATAATTGGGAACCGTTTTATGAGTTGGTTAAACGACTTCAAGACCCAGAAAATTGATTGATAATAGCTGGATTAATAGCTCTCCGGGGCGGGTTCACCTGCATTTTTTCTTGGTATTAAAGATTAGCGTGACCCAGCCCCGGAGCCATCTGAGATTATAAAAATCTGCCACATAAGAAATATAACACCCAGAAATAATGACTAATGACCAATGACCAATGACTAATGACTAATGACTACTTGAGCTTTTCAATCTCAAATTGTGCATCTTTGTAACCGCCAGTAAGTCCTTGATCTAGAAACATTTTGCCGGCTTTTTCTAAATCGCTAATTGCTCCTGCTTTGTCTCCCAAGGAGCGGCGAACTATGCCTCTACCGTAGTAAGCAGCAGCATAATTCGGACTGATCCGAATAGCTTGCACGTAATCGGCGATCGCACTATTGTAATTCTTTAACTCCTGATAAATCTTAGCCCGATTGGCGTAAGCTTCAGCATTGTTGGGATTGAACCCGATTGCTGCTGTAAAATCTGCGATCGCTCCCTGCGCGTCACCCCCTGCGCTGCGAGCTAAAGCACGATTGTTATAAGCATTATAATCATTCGGATTCACTTTCAGTGCTTGAGTGCAATCGGCAATTGCTTTCGGATAATCCTTCAAATTTAAATAAGCAATGCAGCGATTGTTGTAAGGAACCCCATCCTCATCGCTCAGCGAAATTGCCTGAGTGCAATCGTCAATTGCCGCTTGATGCGCTCCCAAATTCAACTGCGTACTGCAACGATTAGCGTAAGCATCTGCACTCTTCGGATCGATCGCAATTACCTGAGAATAATCCGCCAAAGATCCCTGATAATCTCCTAGGTGAAAGCGAGCTCTCCCCCGACTGTAAAAAGCATCAACATTCTTAGCATCAAGTTTAATTGCCTCAGTATAATCTCCAATCCCGCCCTGCAAATCGCCGCTTCCAGCACGAGCCAACCCCCGCGAATGATAAGCTTTAACAAGGTTCGGCTGCAACCGAATTACTTCGGTAAAATCCTGAATAGCCATCTTGTAGTCTTGCAGCTCTAAATAAGTAACTCCTCTTTCATAATATGTATCAGCATCCTTGGGCTGGAGATTCAAAGCCTGAGTGTAATCCTCAATCGCCCCGCGCTTGTCGTTAAAATCGTGACGGGCTAGCCCGCGGTTAAAATAAGCCTGAACATATTTAGGATTGAGAGCGATAGCTTGAGAATAATCCGCAATAGCTTCTTGATATTTTTTTAAATCATAATTAGCATTACCGCGCTGGTAAAAACTCTCAGCATTTTTAGGATTCAATTGAATTGACTTATTAAAAGCCTGTAAAGCTGCCTCCGCATCTTTATTGCGAGACTTTTCTACTCCCTGTTCGTAATATTCCTTAGCTTTAATCGGATTCGGGCGGCTCCAATAACTAAACAGAAATATCAGAACTATTGCCGCCCCGACGCCTGCCAAAATCAGCAACCAAAATCGACTTCCCAAACGTGAATAAAAACGCTCAGAAGACAATAAGCTGGGAGCCATAGTTTTCTTGTTAGCCGTATTCACAGGCTCTTGGCGGTGTCTCAACTTGCTGAGAGCTACCAAAACTTCCTCTGCAGATTGATAGCGCTTGGCAAATTGGTGACAAACCATTTTGTCAATTATATTTGCTAATCCCACTGAACATTGAGATCGGTTTCGCCAAACAATTTCCCCCGTATGAGAAGGACTCGGATCTTGCAATTTTGGCAAATCCGTACCGGGTAAACCAGTGATAGCTTGGACTGCCATCATCCCGACTGCATAGAGGTCACTGCTAAATTGCGGGTTGCCTTGAAATTGTTCGATCGGCATATAAGCGGGAGTTCCCGTAGCAATGGTGCGCGGAAATTCTGTATCGTAGTCACTGACGTGACTCGCAACTTCTTTAACCGAACCGAAGTCAATTAAAACTAATTTGCCGTCTGGTTTGCGACGGATTAAGTTGGAAGGATTAACATCGCGGTGAATCACTCCCTGAGAGTGTACAAAGGCGAGAACTTGTAACACTTCTTGCAACAGATCCAGCACACGTTCTTCTCGCCAAGGTTGACCGGCTACAATTTCCCTATTTAGGGCGTGTCCGGGGACAAACTCTTCGACGAGGTAGAACTGATTGGCTTCTTCAAAATAAGCTAGTAAAAATGGAATTTGATCGTGTTTTCCCAGCTTTTCTAATATTTCTGCTTCTTGTTTAAATAAGCGGTAAGCGGTTTTGAGAACTGTGGAAGTGTTGCTGGGAGGGCGCAGTTGTTTGACTACACATTGAGGGTGGCCCGGTCGGCGAGTATCGACAGCTAAATAAGTTTGTCCAAAAGCTCCTGAACTGAGAATTTGCACTACGCGATAACGCCTGTCTAAAAGTTGACCAACCATGTTCATATCTATAAGTGAGAATTGGTAACGGGGAGGTGGTAATTTGGAATTGGTAACGGGGAGTTGGTAACGAGAAGTTGGCAATTGGGAATTGGTAATTGGGTCTTTTTGTTTCTTCCTTCTTCCTTCTTCCTTCTCCCTTTTTTCTTCTTTTTTTAACATCTGAATGGTGACTAATATTTTATTTAGGGTCGTTGATTTGTGCTTGTGCGTTTTGGAAACCATCGGCTCTTCCTTGTTCTAGAAAGAGGGTTGCAGCTTTCTGAAAATCCTCGATCGCCCCGGTACGGTCTTTGAGTTGGCGGCGGACGAGGCCTCGGCTGTAAAAAGCGCTAGCATTGTTGGGGTTGAGCCGCAGCGAGTGAGCGAAATCCTCAACCGCTAAAGGGTAATTTTTTAGTTCTGAGTAAATAGTACCGCGATTGCTGTAAGCTACTGCATCGCTGGGATTGAGTCGAATTGCTTGAGTAAAATCTTCTAAAGCTCCCTGCTTGTCTCCCGAAGCCGATCGAGCTAACCCTCGATTGCTGTATGCTTTGGCATTGTTGCCGTTGAGCCCGATCGTCAAACTGCAATCTTCGCTGGCCTTTTGAAATTGTTTTAAATTCAGGTAAGCAATGCAGCGGTTGTTGTAAGCTGCTTCATCTTTTGGAGCGAGGCGAATTCCTTCGGTGCAATCTGCAATCGCTTTGTCGTAGGTGGCCAAATTCAAGTAAGCGCTGCACCGATTGGTATAAGCATCAGCGAGATCTGGTTGCAATTCGATCGCCTTAGTATAATCTTCCATCGCTCCTTGATAATCTGCCAGATTAAACCGCGCTCGACCGCGACTGTAGTATACGCCAGCTTGTTTGGGGCTAATTTGAAGGGCTTTAGTAAAATCTGCCATTGCTCCTGTTTTGTCGCCTGCAGCCGATCGAGCTAAACCCCGATTGCTGTAAGCTGTAGCATCGTTGGGACTGAGCCGAATTGCTTGAGTGTAGTCTTCAATTGCCGTGCGGTAGTCGCCCAAATCGTAGTAGGCTAAACCCCGCTGAGAGTATGCCTCACCGTCGCTGGGATTGAGTCGCACTACTTGGGTGAAATCTTCCACTGCCCCCCGCTTGTCCCCGATGTCGAGGCGGGCCATACCTCGATTGTAGAGAGCTTTGGTGTGGTTAGGATTGACTTTAATTGCTTGCGTGTAATCCTGTATTGCTTGCTCAGTTGCGCCCATGTCGTAGCGAGCGTTTGCCCGCTTGTAGTAAGTTTCCGCGTCGCTGGCATTCAGGGCGATCGCTTGAGTATAATCGGCGATCGCGCCTGTTGTGTCACCTTGCTGCGCCTTGGTAACGCCGCGGGCTAACAATTCTTTTGCCCTCGCGGGACTTTGACTCTGCCACAAGTAAATTATCAGTGCCGTGAGGATTAAAGCTGCCGCTGTTGCAGCCAAAAGCAGCAGTTTGGTTTGGCTTTGTCTTCGCGGTTGACTCATAGCGTGCGTGATGATAGTGGCTGGCGGCGGCTCAACCTCAAATTTTACGGCGATTTGTTTGAGGTCTGCTAAAACTTCGGCGGCCTCCTGATAGCGTTCCTCGCAGTCGGGGCGCACCATTCGATCGATAATATCTGCTAGGGCAGGTGAACAAGTTGCCCGGTTTCGCCAGGGAATTTGGCTTTTGTTGCTTTTTAAGGCACTCAATTCGTTGGGTGAGAGTCCCGTCACGGCAAGCTGAGCGATCGTACCTAGAGCGTAAATGTCGCTATTGTACCGGGGGTTGCCGTTCAATTGCTCGATCGGCACGTATAACTCCTGGGCCGCCAAATCCTGCTTTTTTGCCTCATGCCCTTTAACAGAATTCGGGGAAGTTTGCGACAACAAATGACAGTTAGCAAGTTCCGGGTTAATTTCTTTGTCTAAGCTAAAGTCTACCAATACAAATTTGCCGTCTGACTCCCGCCGAATCGCTCTGTCTGGTTGAATTCTGCGGTGAATGAAACCTTTCTCGTGTATGAACACCAAAATTTCTAATATTTCTGATAGCAGACCAATTACTTGGTCTTCATCCCAAGGTTGACCGGGTATTAGTTCTTGACTTAAGGGTAATCCTGCAATAAATTCTTCAATTAAGTATAAACTTTGATTTTCCTCAAAATACGCCAATAATTCGGGAATTTTGTCGTGTTTACCCAATTTTTCAATTATTTCTGCGTTTCTTTGAAATATAACTTTGACTAATTCTGGAGTTTGCGAACTTGTGCCGGGTAGCCGCATTTCTCTAACCGTGCATTGCGGATACCCGGGACGGTGAGTATCTGCTGCTAGATAAGTTTTTCCCACCTCACTTGAGTCTGTGACTTTAATGATGCGGTAACGTCTGTCTAGAAGTTGACCAATCATGCTTTGCCCTCTACCCTGTCAATGTTCCATTATCGCATGAAATCAGAATAGCCAAAATATTTGGCTGAGTAATTTAAGTTCGATCGAGCCGTGACTCCCACCCAAAAACGGATAGTTGCTTTCCCACAGGAGTCGTTAGCCTCCCCAAATTTTAGACCTGAGTTGAATATCCCCGATTCATTTGTGGAGTCAATCTAAAATCTAAAATCTCAAATCTCAAATAGACTGACTGAGCAAACGGCTGATGGGAATGGCGAGCCAAGTCCAGCGCTGTAGCCACGCTCTTCTAATATCTTAGAAAAAAAATGCTGAAATTGTTTATCCTCTCAATGAAAACTGTATAATTTAACAACCGGGGCAGAGGTGGCTCAAATGAACGTACAACTGGTTGAATCCCTAATTCAAGTTATCCTGTGTCTCCAAGCCGGCGAGCAATTAGCGATCGCAGGAAAAAGATTAAAAAATCTCCCTTGCCTTTTGACTCAGAAACTCGTACAGCTTACCCAAAAGGCCGGAAATTTATTTTTTTTGAATGACGCACCAGAATTTTATATCTTCGAATACCGAGAAGCAATTGCCTGATACTCAAAAACAGGAGATTGAGAGAACTTTTAAAGGTGTGAACAATAAAAATGTCTGAATCATTAACAAAAGGAGGAACGATCGCTGCGATCGCCACCGCCATAGTTCCCCAACAAGGCAGCGTCGGCATTGTGCGAGTTTCCGGTTCCGCAGCCTTAAAAATTGCCGAAACTCTGTTTTGCGCCCCAGGACGGCAAATGTGGGAGTCTCACCGCATTCTTTACGGCCACATCCGCCGCCCCAAAACTCAAGAATTAGTCGATGAAGCTTTGCTGCTAATCATGAAAGCACCGCGTTCTTTTACTCGCGAAGATGTGGTGGAATTTCACTGTCACGGCGGCATTATGGCGGTGCAGCAAGTCTTGCAGTTGTGTTTGGAAAATGGGGCGAGATTGGCACAGCCGGGAGAGTTTTCACTGCGGGCTTTTTTGAACGGGAGGCTGGATTTAACTCAAGCTGAAAGTATTGCAGATTTGGTGGGAGCAAAATCGCCCGCTGCTGCACAAAGTGCTTTGGCTGGTTTGCAGGGAAAATTAGCGCAGCCAATTCGCCAATTGAGAACAACTTGTTTGGACGTGCTGGCAGAAATTGAGGCGAGAATTGATTTTGAGGAAGATTTGCCGCCTTTAGATGAAGCTAAAACTTCTTGGGAAATAAGTCATGTTTTGGAGGAATTGTCAACAATTTTGGCAACCGCAGATCGTGGAGAATTGTTGAGAACAGGTTTGAAAGTAGCGATTGTCGGGCGGCCGAATGTGGGAAAATCGAGTTTGTTGAATGCGTGGAGTAAGAGCGATCGGGCGATCGTCACGGATTTGCCCGGTACGACGCGGGATGTGGTAGAGTCGCAGCTAGTTGTGGGCGGCATTCCGGTGCAGGTGCTCGATACTGCGGGAATTCGAGAAACCGAAGATAAGGTAGAAAAAATTGGCGTTGAGCGATCGCGCGCAGCAGCAAAACAAGCCGATTTAGTGTTGTTGACAATTGATGCGGAATCTGGTTGGACAGAGGGCGATTCGGAAATTTACGAACAAGTAAAGCACCGCCAGCTAATTATAATTATCAACAAAATCGACCTAGTAAACACCATCCCCGAACTACCTTTACCCCCTGAAGTTCACCCCATAGTTACCGCAGCAGCCGCCCTGGATCGAGGCATAGAAGACTTAGAAACAGCAATTTTAGATGCCGTCAGCGGGGGAAATTTGCAAGCAGCCAACTCAGACTTAGCAATCAACCAGCGGCAAGCAGCAGCCTTAACCAAAGCTAAAATTTCTCTGGAACAATGCACGGATACTATTAGCAACAAATTGCCTTTAGATTTCTGGACAATAGATTTGCGCGGGGCAATTCAAGCATTGGGGGAAGTTACGGGCGAAGAAGTGACCGAATCAGTGCTCGACAGAATATTTAGCAGGTTTTGCATTGGTAAATAGTCATAAAAAAAGAGTAAATTAAATAGGTAAGCTGTCTCGCATTTAAGTTGTATTTTTAGGGCGGGCGTCCCGCCCACCCCACAATAATTGCACTCTTTGTGGAACAGGCATCTTGCCTGTTCTTGAGAATGGTTTAAGATGTTAATTTCATCAAACTTGACTGTAAAATTTAGATGCGCCTGGGCTTAGTGAAGCAATACTACTGACAAACAACAACTAAGTCATTCTCACGATCGAGGTCTACCCAGACTTGTAATATAAAGCACAGCTTCACCTGCGGGAATACCGAGAACGTCATTGACGCGATCGTCAAAAAAGCCCCCGATACCGCTGACACCCAAACGCAGTTGCATAGCTGCTAAATTCAACCGCTGGCCCAAATGACCCGCGTCCATGTGCAAATAGCGGTAAACTCGATCGCCATATTTTGCTACAGCCCTGTTCAAATCCGCCGTGTGAAATAACAGCGCCCCCGCATCTCTGCCCAAGTCTTGCCCCAAACACAAAAAATGCAACTCCCGGCGGAAATTTTTAAACCGAATTTGCCGCAATTCTTGAGCTTTCGGAGCGTAATAGTAACAGCCTTCTTCTAACCCATTCACTCCCGAAACAGCAATAAAAGTCTCGATTAAACTTAGATCGAAATAGTCTGGAGAACCGTCTAATCCTTGGTCGATATAGTGCTGGGGCTGGTAAGTAAAATCGAGCATAGCTAGCAGTTCGCCCAAGCTCAAAGAAGCACCTGTATAAGCACGGGTAGAACGTCTTTTTAGCATAGTATTTTCTAAACTTTCCAGGTTCACTCCCCAAGGAATCGAAGGAGTGACCGTCGAAACTTTAGTACAAAATGGAAAGTTATATTTATCCTCTAATTCCCCTTCACTTTCCTCAAGTTTCCAGCCGTCTGCTCCGGTAGGGTCTGAGTCTAAATGCGTGGCTTTGTGGAGGTATTTTAACAGTTGACCGTCGGAAATTTTAGGGTAATCTGTGGTGGTGTTTCCGGGCAAAGCTGTTTTAAATTTAGGCAAGTTTTGGTCAATATCTAGCAAGTCGGCTAAAGCAACTACACAAATAGCTCCTTCTTGCTCCGAGTCAATGTACAGTAATTCATTGACAGCTTCATCGGCGAATCCTCCAATCAGGTGAGGTCGGTAATCGTTAACGGCGCAAGCTAACTCGATATTGCTCAATAAATGACCGGTGTCTAGAAAAATTCGCCTATAAGCTCGGTCTTCGTAACGCCAAGAAGAACGGAAAAAAACAGTGGTAATGGCGATCGCCAATTGGGTATTTTCTAGCGCTGGCGACTGGAAACAAGCTGCTTGCAATGATGGCCAAACTTGACTGTCCCAAAAATGAACAAGTGAATGAGTTCTGCACTGATAGTTGTAGAGTCCGGCCGGCAACTGGGCAGTGCCGCGGGAGATTAAATAAACCTCTGCTGGGTAGAGTCCACCCGCCGACGGTGCAGATCGCAAATACAGATAGCTGTCGTCTACCGTCTGCACTTTCGCCGTCAACCCGTAGCTGCACAGCAACAAGCTAGATAACCGATGCCACCAAGCGGCATCGGACTCGGCATCGGCATCCTCCGAGGGGTCTTTTAGATAAGGCTTGAGGTCAAAATACGCTCCAATTTTATATTCTTTGAAAGGCACAGGTTGCTCTGTCCAATCTAGCTGTTTACTTTTAGCAGCAATGGTTTCAGGGTCGTATTTTGTCCGTTCGTGGTAGTGCTGAGCAATGGAGAGAGGATGTTCTGGCATATTTCAGTAGAGGATTCGCTTTGGTTTCTAGATCGATCTTGACATTACTAACCGTTTACTGGTCGAGCAAGGCAGAAATTTACAAATATAAAAAAAATCTTAGAAAAAATGCGACTGTTGTTACACAAGCTTAACATAATAAGAGACATAAGTATAAATACGCAGAATAATAACCATTAATTACTGTTATGGATTGGCTGCAGTAGCTGTCGTCATGAGGAATGAAAATGCAAAAGCTAAGCGCTGAGGAATTGCTTGCTCAGTATGCTGAGGGCCAGCGAAACTTTAACGCCGTTGACTTAAGTGAACATAACTTGTTTCAAGCAGATTTAACAGAAATAAATCTTTCTGGTAGCGTTCTGAGGCGAGCTTATTTGCCCTACGGAAATTTGACTCAAGCCAATCTTTATAAAACTGATTTGCAAGATGCTGAATTGGGCGACATTCAACTTTATCAAGCTAACTTGTCGGAAGCAACTTTATCAAGAGCAAACTTATCAAGAGCAAATTTGCGTCACGCCAATTTGCAAGGTGCTAATTTGCAGAAAGCCAATTTGCAAGGTGCGGATTTGTACAATGCAGATTTGACAAATGCCGATTTGAGATATGCGGATTTGAGCCGAGCTAATTTGGAGAAAGCAAAGTTAAGCAAAGCTCAATTAGCGGGCTGCAACTTATTTCGATCGCGCTTGGTTGATTTGTCGGAAGCGGAGTGCGATCGCACGACTATCGGACCCGAAGGCTATTGATGATTTGCAGGGCTGCGGGCGATCGGCTTAATTGGTCGTGAAGCGTCGCTATCCCGTAGGGAATCGCCCTTTTTTACATTTCTTAACATCTATCGACACAGCGGAAAATGTGAGTTACAGTTGTAAAAAAATTATCGCTCCGCAACATTGACAATAAATAACACACTTTGCCACCGGCCAACCGGGTAAAATTTATGAATTCTCCCGACGAAAAAGCCAGAGAACTCCGGCACAAAGAACAAGAACTGCGGAAGCGCGAACAAGAAATTCGGCTCCGCGAACTAGAATCCGAAATCGATCGCTCCGTGCCAGAACATCTAACTAGCAAGTACCAAGAACCAGACAGCCAAGTTAACGGCAAACTCAAACAGTGGCGCCGAAAAATTATAGCAGCAGCTCAATTTACAGGCATTGTCATTGCTGTTGTTGTAGCAGTTCGCATAGCATCTTGGCTGGCAGCCGCCCTGATAGTGGGAGGCATTGCTTTGATAGCTTACAAAATGTTTATTGAAGAAGACAGAAGTTGAAAAGCCCAAGCCGGGAAATATTAGGAAATACCCATGAACCTTAAAGTAGAAACTAGCAACTTTCTAAATGATTTAGAGCGGGTAGCCGCCGTCCGCCGAGAAATTGCCGCTCGCCTCAGCAACATCGCGACAGCCATCAACCTATCAGAATTAGCAGCAGGAGAAGCATCTGGAAAACTCGGTTTAGAAACAGACAACGCTGATATCAATGTCGCCAGTAAAAAATTGCGTCAAGGAGTTTTTCGGCTGCTAGTGCTAGGCGACATGAAACGCGGAAAAAGCACTTTTCTCAATGCGTTAATCGGCGAAAACTTACTGCCCAGCGACGTAAATCCCTGTACAGCTTTACTGACGATTTTGCGCTACGGTTCAGAAAAAAAAGTCACCGTTTATTTCAATGACGGCAAAAGCCCCAAACAGCTAGATTTTAAAAGTTTTAAACAGAACTATACAATTGACCCCGCTGAGGCAAAACGCTTAGAAGAAGAAAAGAAACCAGCATTTCCAGATATCGATTGTGCCGTAGTAGAATATCCCTTACCTTTGCTGGAAAAAGGCATAGAAATAGTAGACAGTCCCGGACTGAACGATACAGAAGCCCGCAACGAATTATCTCTCGGTTATATCAACAACTGCCACGCTATTTTGTTTGTACTCAGGGCAACTCAGCCTTGCACAATGGGTGAAAGACGCTATCTAGAAAATTACATCAAAAATCGCGGATTGAGCATTTTCTTTCTGATTAATGCTTGGGATCAAGTGCGAGAAAGTTTGATTGACCCGGATGATCCTGAAGAATTGGCAGAAGCCGAAGGGAAACTGCGGCGGGTTTTTCAAGCTAATTTGGCTGAATATTGTTTAACAGAAGGGCACGATATTTACGACGAGCGAGTGTTTGCAATTTCCTCAATTAAGGCACTCAGGTTGCGGATGAAAAACCCGGATGCGGATTTGGCAGGAACTGGTTTTCCCGAGTTTATGGCCGCACTGAATACGTTTTTAACCCAGGAAAGGGCGATTTCGGAATTGCGTCCGGCGAGGACTTTGGCGCGTCAAATTTCTGCTCGCGTCCGCGAAGCTGTTGGACGCCGTTTACCATTACTCGATCGCGATGTCAATGAGTTGAAGGAAAAGATTAATTCAGTTGAGCCGGAGTTTAAAAAGCTGACTCACATTCGCGATGAATTTCAACAAGAAATTATCGAAGTTAGAGATAGTAAATCGCGGGCGATCGCAGATTCTTTCCGCGCCTACGTTCTCAACTTAGAAAATACCTTTGAAACAGACTTTTTGCGGTATCAACCGGAGCTGAGATTTCTGGATTTCTTCAGCCAAGGCAAGCGAGAAGCCTTTGAATCATCGCTAAAACGAGCATTAGAGCAGTACATCAACGACAAATTAGCAGCTTGGACTCTCACAGCAGAACAAGAGATGAATTCCGCATTTTCGCAGCTATCTAAAAGTGCGGCAAATTACGGGGCATCTTACACGAAAGTGACAGAAAAAATCACAGAAAAACTGACTGGGCAAAAAATACCAGCAGCAGTCAGCAACTCCAACGAAGATAACTCGCCCGCTTGGGCAAAATGGGCGATGGGATTGTTCTCTTTAACGACCGGAAATCTGGCGGGCGTAGCAATGGCAGGAGCGGGTTTTGATTGGAAAAATATCCTGCTTAATTTAATCACTGTGTTAAGCGTTAGTACAATTCTTGCTAGTTTGACGGGGATTGTTTTGGGACCGTTGTACTTGGCTTTATTGGGGATGGGTGTTGGGTTTTTGCAAGCAGACGGAGCTCGCAAAGAGTTGGTGAAAGCCGCGAAAAAAGAGCTGGTGAAATATCTGCCGCAGGTGGCTCAAGAGCAGTGGCAACCGATTCACGATGCTGTGAAAGAGTGCTTTGATGTTTACGGGCGGGAAGTGGGCGATCGCATGAATGCGGATATTAATTCTCGGAAAGCTGAGTTAGATAATTTGCTGGAACAAAAGGAATCTCGCGAGATTAATTGTCAGGCTGAATCTGAGCGGTTGAAAAAATTGGAGGCTGATGTTTCTGCCGAGTCGCAGAGTATTGAATCGCTATATCAAGCTTTCCTAGCATCCGCTAAATGAAATAAAACAGCAATATGCAACAACCCGAAATTTATCAAAACCTGACCGACTATCTCAAATCAGCACTCGGTATTCTCGAACTTGACAAAAACTCCCAACTGTATCGAGATACCACCTCAATTTGCGACTATCTCGCCAAACCAACTTTTCAAATTGCTGTCTTTGGCCCGTTTAATTACGGCAAGTCAACTTTGCTCAATGCTTTGCTGGGAAATCGTGCTTTGCCGATCGACCTTGTGCCCACTACCGGTGCTGCCATTTATGTCAACTATGGCGAGGAATTGCGCGCAAAAATTACCCTGAAAGACGGCACGGAAGTTAGCGAAGCGGGGACTGATGTTTTGAAACGCTACGCCATCCTTGACGACGCGAGACAAATGCGGGATGATGTGGCCGCTGTTAATGTTTACTGTCCCCATCCATTTCTGCAAACGGGTGTGGAATTGCTGGATTTGCCGGGAACCAATGATCGGGAAGAACAGGATAATTTGGTTCGGGATAAATTGCTAACGGCTGATTTGGTTGTGCAGGTTTTAGATGCTCGCAAATTGATGACTTTAGGGGAACGGGAGAACTTGAGAGATTGGTTGAGCGATCGCCACATCAACACTGTCGTCTTTGTTGCCAATTTTCTCAATCTACTCGAGCCAGACGACCAAAAACAAGTTTACAATCGGTTGTTGTTTGTTGCCGAAAGTTTTCGCTCGAACTTGCCGAACAATATTAGCAATATCTACCGCGTCGATGCTTTACCGGCTTTGAGGGCGAGGCTGAAAGGAGATGTGGCTGCAGCCCAAACTACAGGAATTGCGATGTTTGAATCGGCTTTGCAAAGTATTGTAGCTGCTCAACAGGAACAACTAGCAGTTAAGTTGCCCAGAATTGAAGCTATAGCTACTAAAATGTGCCAATCTCTCCGAGCCAAATCTGAAAATGTCGCCGCAGAAATAGCCGCAGCTCAACAAAAGCACAAGCACAGAATTGAAATTAAACAAAAAGCAGAAAAATTGATATCAAAAGGCTTTCAAGCCAGCGTTTCCGATTTCGAGATTTGGCTTTACCAGCCCACACTGTTGCAGCGGTATCAATCGGAAATGGCGCTGTCGCTTCAGGAAGGGAGTTTTGATGCGTGGAAGCTAAAATTTCAGCGAGAGGCGTTACATCAGCAGCAAACCATCGCAGAATGGGTAAATAAAGCTTGCGAATTCTTTGAGAAAGAACAGCCGATCGCACTTTTGATTTCGTTTCCTCCATCCCCGCAAGTCAGTTTACCGGAGCCGCCACCACCTCCCGCTCAAAAGTCGAACGACAGTGAAGTGGCTCCTGTGGCGATCGCAACAGGTTTAGGTTGGCTGCTGGGCGGGCCTGTGGGAGCAGCAGTAGTCGGCGGTGCTAGCTATATTTTGAATAAAAGAACTGGGTATGAAAAGCCGCCTGAATCGTCAGAAGCTTATCTAAATCAAGTAACGGAAATTTGCAGCGAGGCTGCTAAAAACTACCTCGCTCGCTTCAGCACCGATACTTTTTCCATGGTGCAACACTACAAGGAAATCGCCGGAAAAGTTATCTGTTTTCAAGACAGCAAAGAGCCGCTACAGACAAATATTCAGCAATACCAGATACAGTTAATCAATAATTTGTTAGAAAATATCGAATCCTGCCTTCAAATGACCAAATCTGTAATTAACGGCAAATGATCCGAACCGAAATTAGGGCTAGTATTAATTTTGAGAATACCAATTTATTGGCTGAGCAGAAAGCGAGTGCTGGGAATATAAATCAGCAGCATAAACGTTTGTCAAGTCGGTAAAAAATGAGATGTTGCACCATTATTGCACGGGAGAGATCACCATCGCTTTGGAAGCTGTGTCGGGCTAACTTCCACACGGACTATATAACCACAAGTTACACTAGACATCGTGCAAAATTCTATGTTTCTATGTGTTTTAAACACTTTGCATTAGGGCTTTTGTATTCCCGAACACATGGAGACTTAGCAGTGATTTATTCCTTTAGACAGTTGGATAACTCAAGCACCTCCGACCAAGGTTAGAGAAAAAATTGCTTCTAGCTCTTTAGGATTATTTCTGTGACCTACTTTGATAGAGGTTTTTTGCATCTGTTCCTCTAATACTGTGAGTAAGTCCTAGTTATTTCTTAAAGGAGACATTTATGGGTATCAGCAGACGCGATTTGTTAAAAGTAACTTCTGCTTCGGGTTTGGTTGCAGCAGGACTCGCTGCTTCCGAAGGGTTTTTCAAACCTTTGTTAGCTCAAGATGAACCGACCCAAGCCACTTCTCAAAGTGAAGTTGCCCAAGGTCAGACTCAAAGCGGCCAGATGAGTTACAGGACGCTGGGACGCACGGGAGAGCGAGTGTCTGCCATTGGCTTGGGGGGACACCATATCGGACGGCTTCGAGAGGAGCAAGAAAGTATTAAGCTCATTCGCAGTGCGATCGACCGCGGCATCAATTTCATGGACAATTCCTGGGACTATCACAACGGGCGCAGCCACCGCTGGATGGGTGCAGCGCTCAAGGATGGCTACCGACAAAAGGTTTTTTTGATGACCAAGATCGACGGTCGCACCAAGGGTGCTGCCATGATGCAGATTGACGAGTCGTTGAAGGCGTTGCAGACCGATCGCATCGACCTGATGCAGCATCATGAAGTTATTCGGATGGAAGACCCCGATCGCATCTTTGCTCCCGGCGGGGCAATGGAGGCTCTGGTGGAAGCGCAGAAAGCGGGCAAGATTCGCTACATCGGGTTTACGGGACACAAAGACCCTTTAGTTCACCTGCGAATGCTGGAACTTGCCGCTCAAAACAATTTTCGTTTCGACGCGGTACAGATGCCGCTGAATGTGATGGATGGTCATTTTAGAAGTTTTGAGCAACAAGTTCTACCCGTGTTGGTGAAGAACCAAATCGGTGTATTGGGGATGAAATCTATGGGCGACTCGTACGTGCTTAGAAGCAATACTGTCACCCCGATCGAATGTCTCCACTATGCGATGAATCTGCCTACTTCAGTTGTGATTACTGGCATTGATAGCATGCAACTCCTCGATCAAGCGTTTGAGGCCGCTCGCACGTTTAAGCCGATGGATCGAGCACAAGTTGCCGCGATGATGAATCGCACTCGCGAGGCGGCGGCAAAAGGGCAATACGAACTGTATAAAACTAGCAACCAATTTGACAGTACCGCAATGAACCCATCGTGGCTAGGATAAGTGCTTTTGTATTCATCAGCACATCTAGACTTGAGGCCGAGCAAACGCAGCCTAGTGGCGAGCACTTGGGAAATCTTCCCCAATTTTTTTCGCATCTGGCTGCGATCGGGGCTGCCTAAAATTTAGATAAAGCACTACAAAGTTTATGAATAAGGCTCCTATCCAAGTGCAAAAAATCCGAGCCATTGGATTGACTGTGACAGATGCCGATCGCTCCAAGAATTTCTATACGAAAGCCCTCTCGTTTGAACCTGTTTCGGATATTACGGTTGAAGGGCAAAATTACAGCTATCTCGAAGGCGTTGATGGGGCAAAAATCCGCATTGTTACTTTGCAGCTTGGAAATGAACTGATTGAGCTGATGGAGTATCTTAACGTTGAGGGAAAACCCATCCCAAAAGACTCCCAAAGTAATGATTTGTGGTTTCAACACCTGGCAATTGTGGTCAGTGACATCGATCGCGCCTATGCACACCTGTGTTCTTTTCCCATTGACCCCATCTCCACTGAACCGCAGACAATACCGCCTGAAAATAAAGAAGCTGCTGGCGTGCGAGCTTTTAAATTTAAAGACATTGACGGCCACAATTTAGAGCTAATTTGGTTTCCTCCCGACAAAGGACAAGACAAGTGGCATCAAAAGCGCGATCGCTCCTTTTTAGGAATCGATCACAGCGCGATCGCGATTAGCAACACCGAGCAAAGTCTCAAGTTTTACCGCGACTTACTGGGAATGCAAGTTGATGGAGGCAGCCTCAACCAAGGGGAAACGCAAGTTCGCCTCGATAATTTGCCAGAAGCTAAAGTCAAAATTACCGCACTACGACCGATTCAAGGCGGTTTAGGAATTGAACTATTAGACTATCTAGTTACTCCAAAAGGCCGCCCCATACCGAGGGATTGGAAAAGTTGCGATATTGCCCATATGCAAGTGGAACTAATTGTTAACGATCTCGAGCAACTATTGGAAAAGTTGCGACAAAATGGGGTTGAGTTTGTCTCGCCTGGACTTGTGCATTTCTCAGATAATTCCAGTTCTTATCGCCAATGTTTTCTGGTCAAAGATCCTAACGGACACGCAATCTTACTGACATCCCAAGTAGCCAATTATGGCACTTATAATCACGACTGACAAATTAGATTTTTTCCCAAATTTTCTGAACTTGAGCCCCTAAATATCTGTCTTGTCTTTGTTATCTCCTAACATTTGCATCAATTTTCTAGCGACGACAAGACCGACTACTGCACCGCCGACCCATTTAATAACCTCCCCAGTTTGAATCGGGTGCAACTGCTGCTCAAAAATTTCATCTTTTAACCATTCCCTTGTTACTTTAAAATTATGAATTGGAGTAGGTAATAACTCTAAATAAGTACCTTGGCGGATTAAGTGACCGACTTCGCCGGCAACTTCAAAGCTATTGTAAATGTTAGCCACGCTTTCTTCTATCCCAAGTTTGAGCAGCGTTCCTCGCAGGTTAACTTCAGCAGGTTTTAGGCTATTTCCTAAAGCGAGAGCTTTCAAATTGTGAGCAATTGCAGCTCCCTGCTGATAAGCAACTTGAGCGGTGGCAGGTAAAGAATTGCCTTGAACTGTTGCACAATCACCGGCTGCAAAAACTTCTGGAAAATCTAGCAGTTGTAGTGTAGCGTTCACTAAAGGATTGCCGTGTTTGTCTCGGCTTTCCTCAGAAATTGCTAAACCTTTAATAAGCGAGTTAATGTTAGTCCCTGTCGTCCAAATTACTGTTGATGTAGGTAAGGTTTCTCTCTGTTCGTGGCGCTGATATTCAACTTCGTTGACGCGAATAGCAGTCGCTTTTGCCTCCATCATAAATTCTACGGGTACAGTGCGCTTTTGCAGAGCATTTTTCGCAGTTTCGCGGAGGTGACTATTAATATCGTTGTCAAGAATTTCCTTGCCGTGATTGAGTAAAACGACCCGTACTTCTGCTGAATTGCCACCCATTGCAGCAAACCAATTAGGTAGTAAATCGCCTAATGTACCTGCCATTTCCACACCGGAAGCTCCAGCACCTACTACGGTGACTGTCAGGAATTTGCGACGCTGTTCTGCATCTGGAATCTGAAGAGCTTGCTGGAAGCAATCGCGTAGGTGTTTATCAATGGCGATCGCATCTTCTCCGGTACGGAAAGGGAACGCATTTTCTTGAGCTCCCTCTATACCAAAATATCCTGTAACGCTGCCTAAAGCTAAAACTAAATTGCTGTAATTGTAAGAATCCCCTGATGTTACTTTCACTTCGCGCTCGTGCAAATCAATGGATTGAACGGCATCTTTAACAAAGATGACACCGCTACCTTTTAGCAATTCATCATAGCGCGGCCAAACTTCTTCTGCACCCATCTCCCCGCTAAAATATTCATAAAGTAACGGCTTAAAGCAAAAGCGATCCTCTTTTTCTATCAAAATTACAGAACGGGGATAGTGTTGATGGCTCAAGTGCAAAGCTGTAAATAGCCCCGCAAAGCCGCCACCTACAATTACAGTTTGATAGATTGTGTTGTTCATAATACTGTTCGTTAAGCTTGATAATTCTTGACGTAATAAAATTGTAGTTTCGGTAAAAACGGAGGAATCTGTTAACCAATTTAGTGCTTTTAAAACAAAATTTTTCCGCCTGACAAGCTGTTTTATAAAGTCGGATAAAAACCGTCTTTTGACAGAAAATTTTTATTTTAACACCCTTACTATTTATTCCTCAATTATACAAAAAGGCAACTAAATTATAACTAATTTTAACGTAGAGGTAATGATTATTCAGAAGCATCTGTCTTAAGAAAGAGATAAATTTAACAAATATACTTCTTAAGATAGAAATATATTTTTTTGCCAAATGACTAGACGGTATAATTAGCAAGAGTTTGAACTAAATAAATGTATATTAGCTACATTGGTCACAACTTTGACACAAACTTGTTATCAACTTGACAAGTAAAATCTCTAGAAGTGTAAAATAAATAAAAAAAATGACGGAGAAAAAATTATGAGCTTTTCCCCTGAGCTTCTGAAAGGCCAAAAAGCTCTCGTAACGGGCGCAAGTTCTGGTATCGGCGAAGCGATCGCTCGTTCTCTAGCTGCTGCCGGTGCATCTGTTGCAGTCAATTACCACTCGGAAGCTGAAGCGGCGCAGAAAATTGTGGCCGACATTAAAGCTGCGGGCACAGAAGCGATCGCTCTTGGTGCCGATGTCAGCAAAGAAGATGAAGTTAAAACTATGTTCAGCCAGATGTTCAAGGAATTTGGTACGATCGACATCTTGGTTAATAACGCAGGTCTGCAAAAAGATTCGTCCTTAGTAGATATGACAATCGATCACTGGAACATGGTGATTGGAGTGAACCTAACGGGACAGTTTTTATGTGCCCGCGAAGCTGCCAAAGAATTTATGCGGCGGGGCGTACAACCCCATATTTCATCGGCTGCTGGGAAAATTATTTGCATGAGTTCAGTACATGAGGTAATTCCTTGGGCGGGTCACGTCAACTATGCTGCTAGTAAAGGCGGTATTAATATGATGATGCGGAGTATGGCTCAAGAACTCGCACCCCATAGAATCCGAGTCAATAGTATTGCGCCAGGGGCTATCAAAACCCCCATCAATAAATCAGCATGGGAGACGCCAGAAGCCGAAGCAAAGTTATTAAAACTGATTCCTTACGGTCGAGTAGGGGAAGTAGAAGATATCGCTAAAACTGCTGTTTGGCTGGCTTCTGATGACTCGGATTATGTTTGCGGTGCGACGTTGTTTGTGGATGGCGGGATGACATTGTATCCAGGCTTTGCCACAGGTGGCTAATCGAGATTCTGGAATCTGAAATTGGGTGGGATCAGTTAAATGGATGCTGAACAGAAACGAATTCAAGAAAATGCTGAAATGAAAGCCCATTGGAACCGCTGGGGCTCTTATTTAAGCGATCGCCAGTGGGGAACAGTCCGCGAAGATTATTCGCCCTACGGTACGGCTTGGGAGTATTTCCCTCACGATATGGCGCGATCGCGTGCCTACCGATGGGGTGAAGACGGGTTAGGGGGATTTTGCGATCGCCACGGTCAAATTTGTTTCGCCCTAGCACTGTGGAACGGCAAAGATCCCATTTTGAAAGAGCGTTTTTTTGGGCTTACGAACAGTCAAGGAAATCACGGAGAGGATGTCAAAGAATACTACTTTTATTTAGACAATACGCCAACTCATTCTTATATGCGCTGGCTGTACAAATATCCCCAGCAAGAATATCCTTATACTTTGTTGGTTGAGGAAAATGCGAGGCGCGACAAATCTCAACCTGAATTTGAGTTGCTGGATACAGGAATTTTTGAGGGCGATCGCTACTTCGATATCGTTGCTGAATATGCCAAAGCCTCCCCAGAAGATATTTGCATCCGCATCAGCGCCACTAACCGAAGTTCGGAAACAGCAACCCTTAACTTATTGCCGACTTTATGGTTTCGCAATACTTGGTCATGGACGGGTAGCGAAAAACAAGCGCAGGTTTCTCAAGTAGCCGATGGAATTATTAAAGCTCACCATCAAAAATATGGCGATCGCTGGCTGTTTTGTCAAGGTCGTCCCCCCCTGTTATTTACAGAAAATGAGACTAATCTACAGCGTCTCTACAGTGTCGCCAATACCTCACCGTATGTTAAAGATGCTTTCCACGAATTGATCGTTCACAATCGCAAAGATGCTGTCAATCCCGCTCAGATTGGCACGAAAGCGGCCGCGCACTATCACCTAGAAATCGGTCGAGGAGAAACGGCAGTTATCCAACTCAGATTTACGGATTCTTACACCGAGAATCCTTTTAGCCAAGAGTTTGCAGACACATTCATTCAAAGGCAAAAAGAAGCCGATGAATTTTACGAGTCGCTGACTCCAAATCTTGATGAAGATGTCCGCAACGTACAGCGTCAAGCCTTTGCGGGATTATTGTGGACTAAACAGTTTTATGCCTACGATGTCCGCACTTGGTTGCATGGCGATCGCGCAGAACCCACACCCTCAGCTCAGCGTTTTAATAGTCGCAATGCTGACTGGCGAAATTTATATGCAGAAGAAGTCATTTCCATGCCCGATAAATGGGAATATCCTTGGTTTGCGGCCTGGGATTTGGCATTTCACTGCATTCCGATGGCCTTAATTGATGCTGATTTTGCCAAGCGGCAATTGCTACTGCTAACTCGCGAGTGGTATATGCACCCAAATGGTCAAATTCCAGCTTATGAATGGGCATTTGGAGATGTCAACCCACCCGTGCAAGCTTGGGCCGCCTGGCGAGTTTATAAAATTGAACAAAAGCGAGTAGGTAAAGGCGATCGCGACTTCCTCGAACGGATGTTTCACAGACTGCTGCTCAATTTTATTTGGTGGGTAAACCGCAAAGATCCTCAAGGTGCAAACCTCTTTCAAGGCGGCTTTTTAGGTTTAGATAATATTGGGGTATTTGACCGCAGCAAACCCTTGCCAACTGGCGGCTATTTAGAACAAGCAGACGGGACTGCTTGGATGGGAATGTTTGCACTGAATATGTTAGCGATCGCCTTAGAACTTGCCAGGGAAGATCGAGTTTACTCGGATATGGCGCTCAAATTTTTTGAACACTTCCTCTATATAGCTGATGCTGTTAACCATGTCGGCCCAGAACAAATTGCTTTATGGGACGATGAAGATGGATTTTACTACGATGCTCTGTCCCAGCCTAACGGTCAATGTTGCTTGCTAAAAGTCCGTTCAATGGTAGGGATGACGCTGCTATTTGCTGTCGATACTCTGGAAGCTGACTTATTAGAAACAGTGCCCGGATTTAAAGAGCAAATCGATTGGTTTTTCAAGAACCGCCCCGAACTCGCCAAGAATATTGCTAGTATGGAAATTAAAGGAGTGGGTCAGCGGCGGCTGCTTTCAATTACCACCCCCGAAGCATTGCAGCGCGTCCTCAAAAGGCTGCTTGATGAAAACGAATTTCTCTCGCCCTACGGCATCCGCTCCCTCTCTCGCTATCACTTAGAACATCCGTTTATCTTTGAGTGGGATGGCACTAAATATCAGGTAGACTATGAGCCTGCTGAGTCTACGACAGAGCAATTTGGTGGCAATTCTAACTGGCGCGGCCCGATCTGGTTTCCGTTAAATTTCTTATTAATTGAATCGTTGCAAAAATACTACCATTATTTCGGCGATGATTTCAAAGTAGAATTTCCTACGGGTTCTGGAGTTATGCTGAATTTATGGGAAGTTGCCTTGCAACTAGAGCAGCGGCTAAACAGCATTTTTATGAGAGGTAAAGATGGTAAAAGACCTGTTTATTGCGGTTTGGAAAAGTTTCAAAACGATCCTCACTGGCACGATCTGATTTTGTTTCACGAATACTTTCACGGCGACAATGGTGCAGGATTGGGCGCGTCCCACCAGACGGGATGGACTGCACTGGTAGCAAAACTGATTCAGCAAGTGAGTGAAAAGCCATGAAACTGATACAATTTTGTTTTATATAGCAGGTCTCAATGAGTTGTGTGCATCGTAGTGTGACCATCTTGTTCGCGGTACAATTGCATGAATGATTTAGACGCACTGAATCAATCTTTAGATAGATATCAAAGTGGCAATTCTCAGCGAATAGTTATTAGCAAGATGAACTAAATTTTGCCGTGGCTATATAAAGTAACCGTAACGCCTTGATGCCGTAAGGAAAAAGTAATGCCTGCTCTACCTCTAAATAGCGAAAATCTACCTTACCCGGATCCGATCCATCCGATTATTGTTCACTTTGTAATTGCGATGGTGTTTTTCTCGTTTTTCTGCGACGTTACTGGCTATTTTACCAGCAATCACCGCTTGTTTGAGGTGAGTTTTTGGAATTTGTTTGTCGCCGCGGTTTCCATCTTTATAGCTGTCATTTTCGGTCAATTTGAAGCTGGTTTGGCACAACCTTATGAGGTAGCTAAGCCTGTACTAGATTTGCACACAATTACTGGCTGGTCACTGGCGGCAATCCTTGCCGCCATTGCGGGTTGGCGTTTCGTAATTCGCAGGCGCGACCCATTAAAAGTACCGGCTGCTTATCTGGGTGCGGCAACATTTTTGAGCTGCTTGGTTTTCTTCCAAACATATTTGGGAACTCGGCTGGTTTGGGTGTACGGGTTGCACGTAGAACCGATCGTTGAAGCGACGAAAAGAGGAATTTTACAATGAACTCCCAACTTGTGCAGCAACTTGTCGATCAGTTGGGGTTCAAGCTAGGTGCAAATAGACTACCCTACGAAGTGCCAATTCATCCGAATTTTGTGCATTTCACGCTGGGTTTGTTTATCATTGCGATCTTATTTGATATAGCAGGAAATCTTTTTCCCTTAGAAAGACCAATCTTGAAATTTTTGGCTCTCCCTGCAATCCGATCAAGCTTTTATGATGTGGGCTGGTACAATTTGGTCGCCAGTGCGATCGTCACATTTTTTACTGTAGCAGCGGGCTTTTTCGAGATTATGCTCGCAGATCCGCCAGCGAATGTCAAGAGCGCGTGGGGATTGGGAGCAGCGCCGACGATGATCTTGCACGGTTTGGGCGGAGTTTTGCTGTTGGGGGCGATCGTTGCCATGACTGTGTGGAGGGGGTTTCAGCGCTACCGCTGGCGCCAAGAAGCCACCAGGCAAGTACAGTGGAGCTATTTGCTAGCAGGCGTGGTCATGCTGGGTTTCCTATTCGTTCACGGGACGCTGGGAGCACACATGGGAGCTCAGTTTGGGATTCACAATACCGCTGCGGGTTTGCTCCGACAGGGGGGGAATCCTAGTTCTGCGCTCAAGTAAATAGGTAAACAAATTAACTGTTTTCAGTTAGAATACGCATCTTTAAGGTTTCTACCCGTTTTTCTGATGAAAGTTTTTAAGGCCTTGCTATTAGCTATTGCGATCGCGGTGGATATGGTCGCCAGCCACTGGGTGGGACAGCAGGCCTATTCTTGGATGCCCAGTCAGGGAACAGCAGAAGCAAAACAAGTTGACAATCTGTTTAGCTTCCTGGTGTCGATCGGAGCGTTTATTTTTGTGGGAATTGTGGGCATTATCCTATATTCGATCCTCACTTGCCGAGCACCGAAAGGAGACTTCAGTCATGGGCATCCAGCGAGGGGAAATTGGAAAATTGAGATCCTTTGGACAGTACTTCCGGTGATGTTAGTATCTTGGATCGCCACTCAAAGCTACATCATTTATCAGCAAATCAACATCCAGGGTTTGACACCGATCGCACACTTGCACCTGCCTCTAGAAGAACCTGTGTATGCCGCCAATAAACCCAGTGAAAACAACAACAATTCAAAACCAGTTAGTGAAGAAATTGAGGTAATTTCTAAACAGTGGTCTTGGTCTTTCCGCTATCCGCGCCGGAATGTTACCAGTACAGAATTGCACCTCCCCGTCAATCAAAATGTGCGGCTGACCTTGCAATCCCAGGATGTTCTTCACGGTTTTTATGTTCCTGAGTTCCGCATCAAGCAGGACATTATCCCTAACCGCACTCTTAACTTTGTGTTCGCGCCGATCCGAGAAGGCAAATATCGGTTGAGGGATTCTCAATTCAGCGGCACTTACTTTGCATTGATGGAGGCGGATGTGTACGTTGAATCCCCGGAAGCTTACGATCGCTGGCTGGCCCAAGCTGCGGCACAATCGCCAACTCCTGCAAGCAATCAGGCGCTTTCTGAACACACAAATCAAGTCCAGAAAGCCAGAGGTAGTTTCTGGCCGACTGTTTTGCCGGCTCAGCCTCCTGTTGTAAATCATCCCAACTGATCGCAGCATCGGCAAAAAACAAAATTTCCTGTTTATTAATAATTAACAACTGACAGATGACCAATAACTCGATTGAAAACATTGCCGGTGGTAATAATTCTGAAAGCGATCGCACTGAAAATCCGATTGCTTGGGGGCGCTACCTCAGATTCAGTAAAGATCACAAAGTTATCGGCATTCAATACCTAATCACTGCCTTTATCTTCTTCCTGATCGCGGGTTTATTCTCGATGATTATTCGCGCCGAACTGATCCAACCGCAATTAAATCTAGTCGATCGCCCTCTCTACAATGGCTTGTTCACGATGCACGGCACGATGATGATCTTCCTGTGGGTGTTCCCGTGTCTGGTGGGTTTAGCTAACTATCTGATACCGCTGATGATTGGGGCGCGGGACATGGCGTTTCCTCTCCTCAATGCCATCTCCTTCTGGATAGTTCCCCCGGCGGGCTTGCTACTGCTGTCGAGCTTTTTGCTGCCCAGCGGTACCGCCCAGGCTGGCTGGTGGTCTTACCCGCCGGTTAGTATCCAGAACCCGTCGGGTCATTTAATCAACGGTCAACTGATCTGGCTTGTGAGTATCGCGCTGCTGGGCATCTCCTCGATTATGGGGGGAGTTAACTTCGTGACGACGATACTCAGGATGCGGGCACCGGGCATGACGTGGTTTCGGATGCCCATCTTCGTCTGGACGGTTTTGAGTGCTCAGTTGCTGCAACTTTTTTGCCTGCCTGCCCTCACTGCGGCTGCGGTGCTGCTGTTGTTCGATTTGGCGCTGGGGACGACCTTTTTCGATCCCTTTAACGATGGCAGTCCGATTCTTTATCAGCACTTATTCTGGTTTTACTCACATCCAGCAGTTTACGTGATGGCGCTGCCTGCCTTTGGCATCTTCTCGGAGATACTGCCGGCTTTTTCCCGCAACCCTTTGTTTGGCTATAAATCAGTCGCGATCGCATCCTTTGCCATTTCTGTAGTCAGCATATTCGTCTGGGTACACCACCTGTTTGCCAGCGGCACTCCTGGCTGGATGCGGATGTTGTTCATGTTCTCCACGATGTTGGTGGCCGTACCGACTGGTGTCAAGGTATTCGCTTGGACTGCTACTGTCTGGGGCGGAAAGCTGCACCTAGAAACGCCGATGTTGTTTGCCTTGGGAGGTGTGGTGATGTTTCTTTTCGGTGGCATCACTGGTGTCATGCTGGGGGCAGTGCCGTTTGACCTGCACGTAAATAACACCTATTTCGTAGTCGGCCACTTCCACTACATTGTCTTCAACACTGTAACAATTGCGATTTTTGGAGCAATTTACTACTGGTTTCCCAAGATGACGGGGCGGATGTATGCCGAGGGCTGGGGTAAAATCCACTTCTGGCTGACTTTTATCGGGGCTAATCTCACTTTCTTTCCGATGCACCCGTTGGGCTTGCAAGGGATGGTACGCCGAGTGGCTTCCTATGACCCGCAATACCAAGGGTTGAACGTCATTGCCAGTTTGGGGGGATTTCTGCTGGGGGTGGCGACGCTGCCTTTTATCGTCAATATGGTGGTTTCCGCGTTGCAGGGCCCGAAAGCCACTAATAATCCTTGGCACGCTACGGGGTTGGAGTGGACGGTTTCTTCGCCGCCGCCTGTTGAGAATTTTGCCCAGATTCCGGTTGTGACTTTGCCGCCTTACCACTACGTCGATTCTCCAGATCCGATCGCCCAGGCTTCTGCTCAAGAATAGCTGCAATTTCAACCGCTGATGTCAGGCAGATAAACACAGATTAACGCAGATAATTTCAAGAATTGAGATCGATTGAATGCTAGAGGTATTTTCTTCCTGATGACTGATGACCAATGACTGATGATTTCTTCTTTCTTCACTTATGGCAAATCCTACGCATTCAGGGCGATCGCGCCACTCCTCGCCCAAAGGAAGCAAGCAAAATTCTCAAGAGCACGGAAACGCGATGTTTGGCTTTACCGCGTTCTTGCTTTCGGAGAGCATGGTCTTCCTCAGTTTTTTCGCCGCCTACATCATCTTGCGGCAGACAACTCCTAACTGGCTGCCTCCAGGTGTTCCGAAATTAGAGGTGCTTAAACCTGCGATTAGCACGGCGGTACTGGTTTCCAGCAGTTTTGTCATTTACTTTGCAGAACGCGCCCTCGAGCGCCGGAAACTGGCGCAATTTCGCTTGCTTTGGCTGCTGGCATCCTTGATGGGAACTTACTTTTTAGTTAATCAGGCGATCGAGTGGAACCACCTATCTTTTGGGCTGACGACGGGGTTATTTGGCGCGACATTTTATCTGCTGACGGGGTTTCACGGTTTGCACGTTTTTGTCGGGATTATTTTGCAGCTAATTATGCTTGTCCGTTCTTTCATTCCGGGCAATTACAATGCCGGTCACTTCGGCGTGAGTGCAGCTTCTTTGTTTTGGCACTTCGTTGATGTGATTTGGATTGTTTTGTTCTCGCTGGTTTATCTGTGGTAGTTCTATTTCTTTGCCCAAACCCTACCCTTGCGGTTTTGATAGTGCTTGTAATTCTTCCCAATTGTAATGTTTGGGCAATTCAACTGGCTTAGCATTAGCGCCTAAGCCTAACCCGCTCGCAGGCTGAATTTCGGCGATCGCCTCTGAAGCAACATCAGCCACCGCATTGCCGGCAATCCCGCCCGCGATCGCTCCTGCAATGCTACCAATGGCAGCACCAACCTTTCCCCCAACAGAATTACCAATGGCTGCACCGGCTACACTGCCGCCGACTGCGCCCAATCCTGTGGCGATCGGATGATTATCGGGATTCTTTTGACGATCGTTGAGATGTTTGTCGTCAGATTCAGATTGCTGCTTGTCATTCATCGTCGTAACCTCCTTAAAACTTGGAACTTTAGATTTTGGAAATCATGTACGCAATCCAGCCAATTGTTGCTGCCATTATTTGAGCAAGGCTCAGCCTTCGCATAGTGTTCGTACCGTGCTGGGGATCTAGGTAAATTAGAAACGCACTAGAAGCAAGGGAGGCAATTGACAACTCCCCGCCGTAAAACGGCGGAGATTCTTCCTTCATCCAACGTTGCCTCTAAAAGCAGTGCCTTTAGATGGTCTTACACGTTGTCCAGAAGCGTTAGCGAGATGCCCTCCCGCCAAAAGTCGTAAACCTTCCTCGCGGATATTCATGGCGGCGTTAATGTCTCTGTCATGTATCGTTTGACATTTGGGACATTGCCAGCTACGAATATCTAAACTCAGGTTATCTAGTTGATGTAAGCAGTTACTACAAGTTTTTGAACTGGGAAAAAATCTATCGATTTCGATGTAGATTCTTCCCTCCCACTCTGACTTGTACTTCAACATGGTGCAAAATTGACCCCATCCAGCATCACTGATTGATTTAGCTAGTTTGGAATTTTTTACCATGTTTCTAACTGCCAGATTTTCTACAACTATGACTTGGTTTTCGTCAACTAATTTACGACTTAGTTTTTGGAGAAAATCTTCACGACATCTGGTGATTTTTTCATGCACTTTAGCAACTTTAATCCGTGCTTTGTTACGATTGCTCGACCCTTTTTGTTTGAGCCTAAGTTGCTTTTGTCTCTTGGCTAGTTTAACTTCATATTTACGGTAATATTTGGGGTTGCCATGCTTAGTCCCGTCGGACGTAATTGCATAATGATTTATCCCCATGTCTACACCAATAGCTTTTCCCTCTGACGATGAAACAGGCTTATCTTTACCATCATCGTAGAGACAAGCGGCGTAGTATTCACCTGAGGGATTTAGCGATACGGTAACAGATTTTAACTTTCCTTCGAGCAATCGAGATACTTTGCAGTAAACCTTACCTAGTTTTGGCAACGTGAGATAGTCGCCATCTAATTTAATTCCTTGTGGGAATCGGATAGATTGCTTTTGTCCCTTTTTCTTGAAATTTGGGTATTTAGCCCGTTTCTCAAAAAAGTTCAAAAAACCACTCGACAAATCCAATGCTACTTGCTGTAAACATTGTGAAGGTGGTTCTGTTAACCATTCATATTCTTTTTTCAGCGAAGGTAACAAATTAATGATGTCGTTTCGACTTAAACCCTTACCTGTTGCTTTGTAAGTTTCACTGGTTAGGTTAAGCGCAAAATTGTAAAACCACCGTACACATCCAAACGACTTAGCAAGCAATATAGATTGCTCTTGAGTCGGATAGATTCTGTACTTGCAGGCTTTTAACATTGTACTTACCAAACTATACTTGCTATGGTAACATAAAGTGAAACAAAAGTAAAGTCCCCCTAGAAGGGGGAGGTTTTAAACCCAATTTTTCGATAAAAGGCGTTGGCGACTTAGCACTTCGACCAAAGCGAATACGCCCAACACAATTGCAGTGGGTGCTACCGCCAATGCGAGCTCACCCTTGAGAGTTAACCTGCGCCTTATGGATCGATTTGCACCTTCTATTGGTTTTAAGCTGGAACGATTTCCACTCATGCTTCCTTTGCGATGGCGCTCTTCTCATTGACACGGCGCTGCTCTCCCTGCCTGATCTCACGCTCTAAGAAATAGTTCAACAGCGTTCGCAGCAGAACGATCGCCCCTAAATTCAAAATATCCTGGCGGGTTGGTGCAACTGCGGTACGCAGGATATCACTCGCTACGGTAAATTCCAGCCCCAATGCCAGCACTCGTCCCAGTTTCAGACGAATACCTTCAGTTGCATCTACATGGTATCTCGAACGCAATAACAACTGATGCAGATACTCCCAAATTCCCCGAATGATACCCAGGCCAATGACAATTGCAGCCGCAATTTCTGCTCCTGCTGCCAAATAGCCCACGATTAGCTTGAGCCAGGACTCCAAAGGAATAGCTGCACTTTCTACTGGCGCCCCTGATCCAACATTGAGGCTCAACAGAAGTACCAGCCCAAAAATCAGGCCCAGAGGCAATAACAGGTTGATGAGTGATTCGATGAAAAGCTCTTGTTTCATTAACTGTTAGTTATCTCGCCATAAACAACGAATCTGCCCGTTGCTACTTCAGTTTTTGCGCTAGGCGATCGCCAACGCGCAGCGCATTTGCCATAATTGTCAGCGTCGGGTTAACGCCTGAATTGGACGGGAAAAAACTGCCATCCACAACGTAGAGATTATCAACATCATGGGTGCGGCAATTCAGGTCAAGGACTGAGGTTTTGGAGTCTGTGCCAAACCGACAAGTACCGCATTGATGACCAACTGATTGTACCGGCATCTGGGCACGGGGATACAGGCTAAAGGGAATGACGTGCTTGGCACAACAACGGTTTAGGGATTTGAGTACAGATGTCCAGCGGTGAATTAGGCGATCGCCTGCTTCGGTATTGTTCGGCGTATAATCGAGGTTAATCTTGTCGCCCGCCACCCGCACGCGATTATTTGGATCGGGCAAATCTTCTGTCTGCAACCACCAACCAACTGAGCGCTCAGCAATCAAATGCCGCTCATATTCAGGAATCAATTTTACCAACGGAGCCATGAGCGCAGGAGCCTCAGCCGGCAGCATATCAGCTAACACATTGCCAGTATTTTGTACCATGCCCATTGGGTAAGGAAAATCCGGCTCTCCCCAATAATAATCGTTGACAGCAATTGTTTTTTGAAAGCTAGCTTGATTCACTTCTAGGTGCATGGAAACTAGAGCGGTTGCCAGATGTTTCATCAAATTCCGCCCCACCATATCGGAACTATTTGCTAATCCATTGGGGTGCTGTTCGTTAGCAGATTGCAATAACAAGACAGCCGAATTAATCGCACCGCAGGAAACCACCACAATATCGCCTGTAAACTGCTGCCGCTCCCCTAAAATTTCTGTTTCTACCCCCGTCACCTCTCGCCCTGACTTGCTGGTATGCAGTCGCAGGACTTTTGCATTAGTTATTAGGGTAAAATTGGCATACTTTTCGCGGGTAGGACTAATTGCATTCACATCCGCATCGGCTTTCGCGCCTACTAAACAAGGATAGCCGTCAAATGTATCGCAGCGAATGCAAGGGCTTTTTGTGCGATCGCCTTCATTCAGCTTTAATCCTAATGGCAAATTAAACGGATTGTAGCCAAGTTCTCGAATATCATTTGCGATCGCCTGTATATCAGGTTCGTGGCTGACAGCAGGATAAGGATAAGGTTGGCTGCACGGCGGTTCCGTTGGATCGGTTCCTCGCTCTCCATGAACGTCATAGAGTGCTTCTGCTTGCGTGTAATATTGCTCAAAATCTGCGTATTTGAGCGGCCATTCTGGAGAAATTCCTCCCTTATGAATTACGCGCTCAAAATCTCGTTCTCGAAGCCGCAAAAGAGCCGCACCATAAACTTTTGTATTGCCGCCAACCCAATAGCCTGTCTGGGGTCTAAACTCCTTACCTTCCCTGTCGTACCAGCGCTCGTCCGTGTGATAGCGCTCTTTTTGATAAACTTCTAGCGCACTCCAATTAGCTTTTTCCCTGGGCAAAAAGTCGCCTCGTTCTAGCACTAAAATCTTTTTACCAGTAGGTGCGAGACGGTGAGCGAGCGTACCTCCACCCGCACCGGTGCCAATAATGATGATATCGTAGTGATTCGCAGGATTTACCATTGCCAACTTTTTGCCAAATTGTGCTGGTTTGAGAATAATTTTACCTTAGCTCACGGGTTCAATCTTACCCAGAGATTCAGGAATCAAAACAGTATCAATGATGTGAATTACACCGTTATCTGCTTCCACATCTGGCGTGACTACCTTAGCATCGTTTACCTTAACTCCATCAGAGGTATTAATCTTGAGCGTTGAACCTTCGGAGGTGGTGACAGAATCAGTTTTGCCAATTTCTGCTGCTGTGATTTTTTGGTCGGGAATGACATGGTAGGTTAAAACTTTAATTAGATCCGGGATATTTTCTAGCAAAGCTTCTACAGTTCCCGATGGCAGTTTAGAAAACGCTTCATCAGTTGGTGCAAAGACGGTAAACGGGCCTTCTGCTTTTAAACCCTCTGCTAAGCCAGCAACATTGAGAGCTGTTACTAAAGTAGCGAAAGTACCGGCATTGATTGCAGTATCTACAACGTCAGGCATTGTCAATCTCCTTAATATTTACAGGGAGTTTTACAGTTAAACTTGAAATTACCAACGTGATTTTAGTGGCGCTCTAGCAAGACTTGCCCTGCATCAATTCGGATGCGAAATAGGCTGTAAGGTTTCTCGCGAAAGTCTTGCCCATTATGATAGCTGGGGTTCCTATTCCACTGATCTACAGTAAAGTAGAGATAGCCATCTTGGGCAACAAAAAGGCAATTCGGCCAAAGCATTCGCGCATCGTGTGCGACTGTTTCCAACGTACCATCCGGTAGGCGGCGCAAAATCGAATTGTTTTCGTAGTTCGTCACGTAAAGGCGATTTTTTGCATCGGAAACCATGCCACCGGAAGCGCCTTTTTCACCGTGATCTATGACTGTGGCGGCAACCTCTTCATCAGGTAGATTTTGATTAACTAATGCTTCAATGCTGACGCTGTAAAGGTGCCGACTTGCCAGGGGACAATAGAACAGTCTTTGACCGTCACCGCTGAGGGCAATGCCATCGCTACCGGTGTGAATGTGTTTGGGCGGTTGGCCTGGGTGGCGCACCATCATCGGTTGACCTTCGACTACTGGCAAAAAGCCTGGAATTGGTTTAGTTGAAGGATGGTCATTGAGTTTGCGCCAACTGTTTCCAGAGGCTAAATCTACGACAACAATGCCGTTAGGCCCTTCTTCCGATGAGTCGGTAATAAAGGCAATTCCTTCTTCTCCCCAGCGCAGATCGACGCGCACATCATTGAGGGTAGAACTGGCAGAGGCGACGGATTCGGGAAAGAGAATTTTTTTGACAATGCGATCGCTTTCCAGGTCAATTCCCACCAGTTTCGGGCCGCCGGGAGGAACTGAATTTTGTTTGATTTTTGCGTGGTCTAACAGCCAAAGGCGATCGCGCGCGTCGATGGTCATGCCTTGTACACAAAGCAACCGTTCTGAGGGCGAAGCTGAATCTAACTTGTGGATTTCTGCATTGGGATAGGGAACGGGATTGCCGTTTTTTTCTTGCGGCTGTTTGAGTTCCGCAACGGTGAATTCTACATCGTCAACCAGACGGGGGTAACTGATGAAAATTCGCCCTTGCTTGGATACCGCAACACCGATGGGCATGGCACCATCGAATAGCGTTATTAGCTCTAGATTGCCAGCGGATTTGTCAGCAGGCAATGAAGGCATAGCGGCCAAAGGTTCGGTTGCGACCAAGTTCGCCATTGCACTAATCCTATTGAGATTATGAATGATTTAAAGAAGCAGAAATTTAGATTTTAATTATATCTAAAAAAGGTCTAGGCTGCTATGTAGTTAACAAAGCACAACAACTTTTTTGGATATTTTGCTCGGTTTAAGTTAACATTGTAGATCGAATTTTAATATCTATCTAATGGCTTAAGTGAGATTTATATCTAAAGACTGATTTGTATTTGACTAATCATGGTTTCAGGATATAAATGACCTTTAAAATGGTAGAAAATACTAATGCTTGAAGGTATCAATATTTATGACGATCGCATGAAATCGCTCCTGCGTCCTGGTGCTTCACTCCAGAAGGTTGCCAGTGGTGCAGTCTGGAGCGAAGGCCCGGTTTATTTCCATGAAGATGATAGCGTGGTGTGGAGTGACGCTCACGGCAACCGCTTGCTGCGCTGGAGTCCCAGTGAGGGAGTGAGCGTTTTGCGCGACCCGTCCGACTATCAAGGTGGCAATTACCGCGATCGCGAAGGTCGCCTTGTCTCGTGTTCGTCGGGTTTGCGCGCGATCGTCCGGCGCGAACACAGCGGCGAATGGCAGGTGTTAGTCGATCGCTATCAAGGCAAGCGCCTCAACAGCCCGAATGACCTGGTAGTGAAGAGTGACGGCACGATCTGGTTTACTGACCCCCCCTACGGCCTCACGCAGCCAAACCAGGGATACGGCGGCGAACAGGAACAGCCTGGATGTTTTGTGTACCGCTTCGATCCGGCGACGGGTGCGATCGATGCGGTGGTGACGGATATGTTGCGCCCCAACGGTCTCGCCTTCAATCCAGACGAAAGCATCTTGTATGTGTCGGATAGTTCCGCTTTCAATATGCCCCAGGGGTATCACCACATCCGCGCCTATGATGTTGTAGGCGATCGCGATGTACACAATGGCCGCGTGTTCGCAGTCATAGATCCTGGTGAACCCGACGGGTTGCGAACGGACGAACACGGCAATATCTTTACCAGTTCCAAAGATAGCGTGCAAGTGTACGCGCCCGACGGTACTCGCTTGGGCAAAATTCCGCTACCGGAGACGTGCGCTAACCTGACTTTTGGGGGAGCCCAGCGCGATCGCCTTTTGATTGCGGCTGGCACCTCTTTGTATGCGATCGATCTCAACACTCGCGGGGTGCAGTAAGTAGAAGGCAAAAGGCTGTATAGCCGACTATTTACGAATCTGTACTTGACGTTTCATCATGTCCAGTTTGGAATATCTCAATAGATTGGAAATGACAAAATGATTTATAAATTTGCTCTTGGCGTGGCGATCGCGCTTTTATTCGCTCAAGTTTCACCTCATCTGCCAGAACTAAGTTTCAAACTGCTTAGTTCACTCAATCCCATCTTTCTGGCAGACCTTCCCGGCTGGGCACTTTTATTGTTGAGAGTGGGTGTCGGCGGCTTATTCCTGCTGCACGGCTACCCAAAAGTAACACATCTTCGAGAGTGGTCTGATGCTCTAAAAATGCCGCTGTTTCTGTGCTTTCTCTCAGCAGCTTCCATGTTAGCTGGCGGAGTTTGCCTGATTCTGGGATTTCTCACACTATTGGCAAGTCTGCCGATTATCGGTTCAATGCTATTCGCTATCTATTTAGATATATCCAAACGGTTGCCTTTTGTTGCCAGCGATCCGTATTTAATTCCTGAAGGGCAGTATGAAGGGCCCAATGGCAAGGGCGAACCGCCAAGCTGGGAAAAAGCGTTTATGTACTGCTTGATGCTGATTGCGATCGCGGTTTTAGGACCTGGTGCATATTCGCTGGATGCTTTAATTTTTAGAGAGTAAATTATTCTTGGCAGCCCGTTAGCTTCGACTATTTGCATTTTGCGATCGCTCTTTACCTATTGTGCGATCGCAGTTTTGGCCTAAAGCGAGGCTGACTCTGCTAAATAAATAGTAACCTGAGCAAATAAAGATTAACAAATATATAAAAGACTGAATCAAGTTCTTGCCAGGATAGAAAGAATCTTAAAACACGCCTCCAAAGAAGTATTATCATCAAAACCATCAATCATTAATTAAATAACTAAAAAATGATGAAATAGCCTTAATTAAAAGCCAATGTAATTACTGTGCTGTATTAATAGATGTAATTAAACTCAATGATTTTGTCGAAGAAGGAATAAAAATTCCAATTAAAGAAAATAATTCGAGTAATAAATATATATTTCGATCTCAATATCATGCCTGAATTAAAAGAAAACTTTAGAGAAACTATTGAGCGGGGAATCAATTGGAGAGAGGGACTATGTAAACCTGGAGAATTACGCTTGAGAGCAAAAAAATATTTTCCTGACAGCCGGAACACTATTATCCGTTGACTTGATGAGATTATGGCTTATTTTGATAATAGGAATACAACTGTTGTTGTTGAGGGTATCAACAACAAACTCAAGTTAATAAAACGTTTTGGTTAGGGTTGAAGAAAATTTGAAAACTACTCTCGTTAAATCTTTGCTTACTGGGCACTTTAATTGTTAGTTTTGCCTATCAACTAATCAAGAGCCTAGTTAATCAATAAGTTATGATAAAATATAGCATCCTGCCTTCAAATGACCAAATCTGTAATTAATGGCAAATGATCCGAACCGACATTTCGGCCAGTACGAATCTTTAAAACACCAATTTCTTTGCTGACTAGAAAGTGATCTATCGGAATATAAGCTAGCGGCATAAAAGTCGGCCAAGTCGGTAAAATGCCAAACCCCGATCGCGCATTTCGCAGGTTTCCGGTTTTTACCATATTTTTGTAGAACGGCGACCACATTGTGGTATTGAAATCTCCAACCACAATTAGCGGATTTTTTACTTGGGCGGCATACTCGCCGATGCCGGCTAGCTGTCGGTTGCGATCGATAAAACTCTCCTGTTTGACTGGCACAGTCGGATGAGCAAGAATCAGAGAAATGATTTTACCTTGAAATTTAACCTCCGCCGACAAGCTCTTTCTTCGATTTGAAAAAGCTTTAACAGAGGAATTTTCTAAAGGCAGCTTGCTGTATATTGCACTGCCAAATCTCTCAGATTCTTGCTGGGTAGAAGAGTAAGGAAAAATCTCGCTTAAAACCGATAATTCTTTTGCCCAAGTTGAGTTGACTTCTACAAAAACCGCGATATCAGGTTGTTCTGCTTTAACCAGCGAGATCACCTCAGAATATCGCCGATTACTCCTTAAAACATTTGAATGCAAAATCCGCAAGTTGTGTCCGGGAGTTACTGCGGCAACTGCTGGCGCTGGAAAATACCAAGGCACAATTTCGGCCAAATTAATGATAATGCAAAATGCGCTCACCAGCAACCATATTTTTTTTGAGCGCACGAGAGCGAAAAATATAAAAGTAGAGAAACCAACCACCAAGTATTGTAGTTTAAAATGAGAACTCAATTCCCAAAAAATGTTGAATTGTCCTAAATAACCGACTATTGACAGTACGACATTTACAGTTGCTGCGATAATAAACCATTTTAAAATTATGTGTTTTAAACTAAGGTTTTTGTTGGGAATGCTGTGTATCACCGCCCATTTAAGCTTGATTTTAAGGTCGTTAGTAATCGGCAATTTATCAATTTCTCTTACCAGTTGTTCTTCCTGTTCCAACTCTCGCCGCTTTTGATAAAATCTCACCAGCAAGCTATCTATCACAAAATAACTAAACGAATTGGCAACAAATCCTACAAATACCAACACACCTAAGCCGATCAGCATACCAAAGGAACCGCCGACTTTGACCAAACCCGACCAAACGGCGGCATCACCTGTTTTTCCTGTAGCTAATATGGCGATAAATAGCATTAAAGTAGGCAATCCTACGGTGATTGTGTTTCTGATGATAGAGTCCATTGTTTATCTTCTCTGCTAACCTTTTTTAGATTGGGCGGTTGCTTTAAATTTCATAAATTTCTAAGGGTAACTTGTCGGGATCTCGAAAAAATGTAAACCGTTTTTCTGTAATCTCGTCAAGGCGAATTTCTTCTACTTCTACTCGTTGAGATTTTAAGTATGCAACTGATTCTTCGATGTCATCAACTGCAAAAGCTAAATGTCTCAAACCGCAAGCTTCAGGATTGTTAATTCTTTCAGGAGGATGGGGAAATGAGAAAAGCTCAATGGTGTCGCCGTTTCCGACTCGCAAATCTAGTTTGTAAGAATTCCTCTGGGTTCGGAAAGTTTCTTTGATAATGGAACATCCCAATACTTCTACATAAAAATTTTTCGAGGCTTGGTAATCAGAGCAAATAATTGCCACATGATGTATTGCTTTTATTTTCATTTCAAAAAAGTTAGTTAGTTGCGTTTTTCTGAGATGTTGCACCATTCTCAATAAGCTTTTTATGAACAGGATTTCTGGCCTGTTCCACAAAGAGTGAATTTTCTTGGGGAACAGGCTAGAAATCCTGTTCTTGAGAATCGTCGAAAATGTGAGGTTTTTTCAAATGCACAGCACGCTATTAACAATTATATTTGACGATCGCAGACTCGGCGAAAAACGCTGCTAAATTCAGCGCGATCGGTCTTTATTTTCCCCCGCACAAATCTTAATCGAAAAAATTATGTAAAAAAAGTACCCTACTTTGATAAAATGAGAGTTTTGCAGTCAATCACTCAATTTGCATCTCAGGAAACAAGCACTATGGCCCGTATGTATTACGACACCGACGCGAACCTAGACCTCTTAGCCAACAAAACGATTGCTATCATCGGCTACGGTTCCCAAGGACACGCCCACGCCCTCAACCTCAAAGACAGCGGCATGAATGTCGTTGTTGGTTTGTATCCCGGTAGCAAATCGGCAGCCAAAGCAACCGATGCGGGTTTAACAGTTCACCCGGTAGACAAAGCAGCCGCCGCCGCTGACTTCATCATGATTTTATTGCCCGATGAAGTTCAAAAAACTATTTACAAAGAACAAATCGAACCGAACCTTTCTGAAGGAAATGTTTTAGCATTTGCTCACGGTTTTAACATTCACTTCGGCCAAGTTGTTCCCCCTGCCAATGTAGACGTAGTAATGGTTGCCCCCAAAGGCCCCGGACACTTGGTGCGGCGGACTTACGAACAAGGGGAAGGCGTTCCGAGTTTGTTTGCAGTATATCAAGATGCTTCCGGTCAAGCGCGCGATCGGGCAATGGCCTATGCTAAAGGTATCGGCGGCACCAGAGCTGGCATTCTGGAAACTACTTTCCGCGAAGAAACAGAAACGGATCTTTTTGGCGAACAAGTAGTTTTGTGCGGCGGTTTGAGCGCCTTAATTAAAGCTGGATTTGAAACTTTAGTTGACGCCGGATACCAACCGGAATTAGCTTATTTTGAATGTTTGCACGAAGTTAAACTTATCGTTGACTTAGTAGTAGAAGGAGGCCTCGCCAAAATGCGCGACAGCATTTCCAATACCGCAGAATACGGCGATTTAACTCGCGGCCCCCGCATCGTCACGGATCAAACCCGCGCCGAAATGCGGAAAATTCTCAGCGAAATTCAATCCGGCCAATTTGCCCGCGAATTCGTGCTCGAAAACCAAGCCGGCAAACCGGGCTTTACCTCCATGCGCCGTCAGGAAGCAGAACATCCTATTGAAGAAGTTGGTAAAGATTTGCGAGCTATGTTTAGCTGGTTGAAAAAGCACGCCTAATCAATTTTAGATTTTAGATTTTAGATTTTAGATGGGAAAACCAATCTAAAACAGTCCTGGAGGCATAACCTCTATCTGTAGGGTGTGCAATGCACACCTTACTGCTTTGAGGAAAATCTAAAATCTCAAGTTTAATCGATTTGAGATTGGAGGAAAAATCTAAAATCTACAATCTCAAATCTTCATGTTTGATTGTGCTTCGCTTAACCTAACCTACAATACAATGGCTAAGTATTGTTAGAGAAACCGGGTTTCTCGCTGGTAGCTCAAAACTATCGACTGGGACTAGGACTTTTTTGCAATTTATCAATATCCTGTTGCCTTTTCTCGTTGAAATCTCTCGGCCTCAACCAATCTGGCCACAACCCCACGAAGAACTTTCGACTTGCCACGCTAGTATCTCTTACAGGTTTGGGGAGAAAAGTTAAGGTGTCGCCGTAAAGGGTAAACAGGGCTGCAAACAGCAGCAAAAGCGGGATAAGATTTTTTTTAAGCATCGCAGTTTGGGAGTAGAGTTTGTGAAAGTGCTTTGTTATATTTTGCCCTTGCACGGACAAAATATATCAGAGACGGCTTAAGAAGAAAAATACACCCTTCGGGGCTACGCGGCCGCGCAGAGAAAAGGAAAGACTGCTGCTCACAATATGATGTTCTCTCAAACGACCACTACAAACACTTTTATTATAGGTGTTGGACCGGACATCAAATTATTAGCTAATGACTAATAGCCTTAAGGTGCGCAGTGCGCACCCTACCTAATTATTTTCGAGGTCTAGAACTGTAGAAGATCCTAGGTTTTTGGGCGCTTACCTACTTAATTATTAATGACTACTTATTTCCTTGAATAAAAGTTTGCACTACTTCATTAATTTCAGGGGAAATTTCTGTTACCAGCCGCACCGGGATTTCATTTGTAGAGGCAAATTGTGCGTATTCGGGCGTGAGAAAAACTGCATATTTGTCAGCTTCTGGAGTTAGTTGAGCGGCGGTAGCTAAACTTACAGCTTTTATATAATTGCGTATGCTAGCAGCTTGGTCGCCGACAACTTCATCCCCGGTAATTACTGTGCTAGGTCTGCGAACTTGGTTTAAAGTTGTACTGGGATCTTTGACGCTTAAGTGGGTTCCTCCTACAAAACCGACTAGCCATTTGGGAGATGGAATCTTTGGGAAGCCAGCAATTTGTTCGGCTAAGGCGGGAGTGGTTTTGTCCGCAGAAGATGCTACTATTAATGTAGGAATTTCAATTGAACTCAAACCCATTTCTCCAAATAGTAATGATGTGATAGGATTCATAGCGATCGCCCTTTTAATCCTCGCATCCCGCAATTGATACCGTTCTTCGGGCAATCCGGCTGCCGCGCACTGAATGCCTTCGCCCAAGCTGAACCCAATCAAATCCCCCTGACACCGCTGTTTGAGTCCGCTCAATTGCAGTTCGGCGCCGGCCACGGACAAGGCTGTGGCGCCGCCGAAAGAATAGCCAATTATTACCGATGGGTCGATCGCCATTTTCCCCTGCAAGTTATCATCAGTTTGGTTCAATTTTGTCAGTTCGTCGAGTACAAAACTGATGTCTTTGGGACGGTCTAAAAACTCTTGAGGAGCTAGCAAGGGACACTTCCCCGCCATCGCAGCATTGGTATTCGTTTCGTTGCTGCCCGGATGTTCTAAAGCTGCTACTACATAGCCGTGAGACGCCAAATGCTCGGCTAAGTAGCGCAAATCCGTGCGGACGGAACCCAACCCGTGAGAAAAGACGATCGTCGGTTTGTCGGCTGTTGCAGCTTTCGACCAATACACATCCACCGGAATAGCTCGATTGCGGGCGCTATCGTTCAAATCTAGCGCCCGTACCTGCACCGAATTAGGGCCGGGCTGGGTTGGATCGAAAGGCAGGTTAAACACGGGTTTAACCGGTGCTAACTGAGGTGCGATCGCCGCCATAAAGCGCTGAGTTTGCCAAAAACTTGCGTTCATATTTCCCAAAACTGTGAAAGCTCGATCGAGATCTACCACGACCCGCGAGCTTGGATAAGATTCAATGAAACTCAATACCGATAAGCCTTCGGGCGCGTTGGCTCCCTGCAGCAGAGCCGCTCGCAGCGCTTCCACACCCCCACCGTCGCGCCTGGGTATCACTGTAGTCAAATCCGTCAGGATGGCAGTGCCGATGCCCGTATTTAGCAAGTTGCTCAGGCCGACTACATTTAAGGGAATTTTCGCTTGCAGCGCCCGAAAAATTTTACTCCGCTGTTCGGAGGACAGGAGATTGGCATAAGCTTGCAGTTTTGCCGGGACATTTCCTGTTTCTGCGAGTTCGCGCAAATCTGCAACCGATATTGAAGATTCTAAAATACCTTTGCGGACAACAACCGTTTCTGCAGCTTTTACAGGAGATGTCACGTCGCTGAAAGGATTAATCGAAATCGAACCCAAAACACTCGCCACCGAAGAAAACCATCTGAAATTTGGTCTGATGCTCATTTTTACCTTATTGAACTAGAGGGGGTAGATCACCATATTCTCAAAATTCTCCCAGATACCGAGAAATTGTCCTAGATGCCGAGAAATTGTCTTCATCGGGGTGCGATCGGCAAAGCATCTACGCATATTTACTTGCCGATCGCACATTCGGTACCTAAGTGCACTTCTTGTGCGGGTGCTAACGATGATGAGTTGAAGGATTTTTTAACCGACCGCCGAAAAAATACAAACTTCACGAGTGAAAAGAGCGATCTGCTCGCCAGATTAATTTTCCGGAAACTGCGTGGCACGTGTCCTGACTGGGGGTAATATTAATTCTGATGATACCGGATTTGATATTTCTTAAGGCACTAAGCCAAATTGCGGTAAGGGAAAGATTCAAAATAGGGTCTATCGATTAGCTATCAAAGTTTTGCCTAAAAACTATGTACGGCGCTCTAGTGTATTTCAGAGTCGCACAGCGGAAATTTTGCTAGCAATTCCGTTGGATTAGGATTAAATATAGGACTTACACAATTGTCATAAATAGGGAGGTTAAATTTTAGGTATGTAGTTGCGCTTGTGCGCTCTTAGCTTAGGAAATAGCGAGTCGAGCGCAACTACATACCTTTGTTTAATTTGCCACTTGGCTTTAGTCCTAAAACATTAACCGCAGATGAATGCAGATGCCTAACATCATCTGCGGTTAATGTTTTCCTCAAGATACAGGAAAATAAACAACAAGCATCGAAATATTTTGGTGAGTCCGGGCGATCGCTTCCGGTTCTTTGAGAACTCCCGGTTGCTCCCACAAATGCTGTTGCTGAGAAATTGTTGTTAAAATCAGCAAATCGTGTTCTAACAAATTATGCGAAACTAGCTTGATAAAATTTCCCCGCACCCGATTTACTGGTATCTCAGAAAGAATTTCCACCTCCGCCGCACTTTTGTTGCTTTTTTCCCGTTGTGTCGCCACCAACAACACTTGCAAAGTCGCCTTAAGTTCCGCAGCCAAACTCTTCGCAATCTCCACGGTTTCCTGAAATCCAAACCGAGTCAACTCGCTGTCAGTTACCGCCAAAATAACTCTGGCTGTATTCTGGAGAGGATCGGGAAATCGAGCAATCAGTACGGGTACTGGCGATCGCCTGATCACTGTGTCAATGATGCTGCCAAAAAAATTGTCGCGAGTCGTAGAAAATCCCTTCCAACCGCAAACTATTAAACTAGCCTCGCGTTCGGTTGCACTCCGAAGGATTCCCCGATCGATCGCATCATCTATCCTCGCGATCGGTTCAACCGCACAAGCAGCAGCATGGGCCACAGTTTCCGCAGCCGTCAAAAGTTGAGTTTGCTGCATTTTATCGGCCGGTGAAATTGCTTCGCCGCGATCGGACAAAATATGCAGCGGCAGCAAAGTTCCCTGAGATGTTTTTGCTAAAATCAAAGCCAAACGTAGCAAATTATCTTCCGTATTGGGATTAGCAACAGGCACTAAAACTCGATGTCCCCATGAATGCTTTCCCGAAGTAGCAGCCGGCAAACTCGACCCCGGCTGCTGCATTTGTTGACCCCACCGAGATACAATCCAAGGAGAAGCAACACAAGTTACTAAAATCATGGCAATGATGCCGTTCACCGTTACGCGATCGACCAATTTAATGTCAAAAGCAACCGTAATCGCCGCCAAAGTAGAAGCAGCTTGAGCAACAGATAGACCGAACATTACCATAATGCTGGGAAACTCAAAACGAAATAATTTCCCCGGTATCCAAGCTGCCAAAAACTTGCTCACCACCTCTGCTAAAATCATCACCGCCGCCACCAACAAAGACTGCGGCTGCTTTACCAAAATTAGCGGGTCAATTAACATCCCCACCGAAATCAGAAAAAACGGCACAAACAGCGTATTGCCAATAAACTCAATCCGATTCATCAGCGGACTCATTTTGGGGATAATTTGAGTGATGGCAATTCCCGATAAAAATGCACCAATAATTGCCTCAATTTCAATTAGTTCGGCTGCGTAAGAAACTAGAAACAGGGTCGCCAATACAAATATAAATTCGGCATTTTCGTCGTGTCCGAATTTCTTAAAAAACCAGCGACCGATTTTGGGGACTCCCCACAAAGTAGCAAAAGTGTAGATAGCAAGAGATGGAATGAGAAATAGCCAAAAATCGAGAGTGAGATTTCCTTTGAAAGCTTTGACAACAATTGCCAGCACCAACAGTCCCAACACATTCGTAATTAACGTCCCCCCCAAAGTCGCAGTAATAGTCTGAGTTCGCATCAATCCCAATTTGGTGAGAATTGGCAGCGCTAAAAGCGTGTGCGTAGCGAAACAAGAAGCGACTAAAATTGCAGCCAGCCAGCTATACCCCAACAGCAGCATTGCTCCTGTTCCCAATATCATCGGTAGCGAAAAAGTAGCCAGCCCAAATATGACAGCTTTGTCCGCATTGAGTTTGAGGTCGTCGAGGCTAGTTTCCAGTCCCGCTAGGAACATCAAAAATAGCAATCCTACTGTACCTAACAAAACAATAGTAGCGTCTCGTTGCAGCAAATTTAGACCGTTTGGTCCGACAATTACGCCCGCAATAATTAACCCGACTATTCCCGGTAGTCGCAAGCGCTCAAATAACAGAGGCGCGAGTAGCATGATTGCTAAAAGAACTAGAAAAACGGGAACGGGAGCGGTAATCGGCCCGGAAGTTAACATAAATTTCACCCTAACTATTGGCAGCGAACTGCTACCATTTTTAAAACAAAATAAGCACAATATCTATCAATCTAAAGAGGTATTATCAATTAATTTCAGCGTAATTGGTAATAAGTAAGACTGGGCGGTAGCAACTCGGTTTATAGGGAAAATATGGGTTTGATGACTATAAATTGGGTGCATCACGAACTCCGATAAAAAACTATCTTTTTCAGTCCTGGAGGCACAAAAACCCGGTTAAAATTCAAAATAACAGGTTGTGAGCGATCGACGTTAACGTCGAAACCTGGTTTTTGATCCTATTTGCGTCCACCACTATTTAGGTATCAAATGCAGGGAGACACAGACATATATCCCAAGATGGAGCTTGGCAAACTCGGTCTAATTCAGAAACCCGGTTTCTTAAAAAAACCGGGTTTTTTACCACAATAGACAATTTCAATGGGTTAGTCTTGGACGCGAAAAAACCCGGTTTCTACGCAACGTACTTAACCGTACCCTTACGGTAGCTAAGTATGTATTTGTTGTCAAGTTTTGTTCATCTAATTTTCAATGATAGGCTAAGCAAGCGACACAATACTAGCTCGCTCGTAAGGCAATCTGTTAGTCGGCAAAACCTCCAAATTCATTTGCAACGAATCCAAAGCAGGATTTTCGGCTAGCAGCTTTTGCGTCAAACTCTTATTAAGAATTTCCCAGAAATCCGTTTCATTGGGATAATTAGTCAAGAAACTGTCGATGCTTTTGTAAATTGGCACAAAGTCTGGATACTGCTCCTGCGTAATTCCTGGTTTGTACTGATATTGGACATCAATATTGAGGTTATTCAAACCCTGGTGATCGAGCGAGTAATTAGGAAGCTTGAACTCCCATGCTTCGCCTAATTTACCATCTTGAGTGCGAGTAACGGTACTGCTGCGCTCGTAAGGCAATTGGTTCGTTGGTAAAACCTCCAAATTAACCGTCACAGACGAAATTGCCGAATTGTCAGCAAGCACTTTTTCTGTCAGATTTTTGTTGACAATTTCCCAAAAATCGGTTTCGTTCGGGTAATTAACTAAAAGATTGTCAATGCTCTTGTAAATAGGCACAAAATCAGGATACTGATAATTTTGAATCCCGTCTTTGTACTTATAATTTACATCAATATTCAGGTTGTTTAACCCTTGATGATTAATTGGGTAATTTGCCAATGTAAAATTCCATTTCTGCGTCAGTTGAGCATCGGACGGAAAGAAAGCAATTCCTATTGGACGCTGTAGCTTGCTGTCGGGAGGGACAAAAATAGAACTGTTACTCGACCCAGGATTTCCCGATATTGGCAGCGGTTCGTCAGTCTTGCCATTGTACCGCAAAACAGCGCCGGCACCGTTAGCATTGGCGCGGTTGTCAAAGCCAACTGCAAACAAATTGCCGATCGGCGAAAAAGCCAAACTACCTACATAATTGCTACTGGGCGAAGTATCAGTATAATTGGTAGATAAAACCTTGACCAATTCCCCACTTTTTAAATTGTAGCGCCTGATATCGTTAGCAAAATCGCTGACATAAAGGTCGCCGTCAGCGGGCCCGATTGCCATTCCCAAAAGACTTGCAAATCCCTGACCCCGAGGCGAAGGATCGGGCGAAGCAAAGATACTTGACTGCCGGGTTTGGGGGTTGTAACGCAGCACCTGACTGGGGAAACTTGCGCTAAAATCAGCTTGACCGTTGCTCGCAACACTCCCCTCCGTTGTCACATACAAATTGCCCTCAGGAGCAAACAGTAAACCGTTCGGGCCATTCAATCCTCCTGCTTGCTGATTTCCCGAAGCAAATACATCAATAAACTGTCCTGTTTTGCCGTTATATCGAAGAATTTGGTCACTCAAAAAACTGCTGACATAAAAATTACCGTCAGGGCCAAAAGCTAAACCGTAAGGGCGAAACAATCCGCCAGTTTCATCGACCGCCGTGTTCGGATTATCGCCGACAAACTTGTCAATAAATGCGCCACTAATTCCGTCATACCGCAATACCGCCGATGCTGTTGGTTCTCCCGAATTTCCGGGCTTGTCGCCGCTACTAACGTAAATGTCCGACTTATCATCGCCATTGCCATCTGGCCCAAAAACGATCGTATCTGGATTGGACAAACCGCCGCTTCCCGGTGGAATAAATTCGCCTATAAAATTGCCGGTATTGCCGTCAAACCGAAGTATATTATTTCCCCTGCTATTGCCAACTAGGAAAGTTCCTTGAGGATTGCTGGGTTGAGTGCGAGTAACTTTGCTGGTGCGGTTGTAGGGCAAGGTTTGGCTTGGCAGAACGTTGAAATCTATATTAATTGCCGCCAAGGCAGGATTTTCGTTGAGGATATTTTCAGCCAAGTTTTTATTGACAACTTCCCAAAAATCAGTTTCGTTCGGATATGTGGTTAAAAAGTTATCAATGCTCTTGTAGATTGGCACAAAATCGGGATATTCATTGGGAGCGATTTCCGGCTTGTACTGGTAATCTATATCGAGATTGAGCTTGTTCAATCCTTGGTGATTGATTGCGTAGTCTTTGACTGAAAAATTCCAATCTTCCGTGATTTTGCCCGATTGACTGCGGAAAACTGTACTGGCGCGATCGTAGGGCAATATCTCCGTTGGCAAAACTTCAAGTTGAATCGTAACATCTGTCAATACCGGATTTTCATTAAGCAGCTTTTCCGTCAAATTTTTGTTAACAATTTCCCAAAAATCCGTTTCGTTCGGGTAGTTAACTAGGAAGTTATCAATACTTTGGTAAATGGGCACAAAATCGGGATATTCGTTCTGGGTAATTCCCGGTTTTAATCCGTAACCTACTTTGAGGTTTATGGTGTTTAAACCTTGGTGCTCGATGGTGTAATCTTTAAAATTGAAAGCCCAGTTTTCATCAGGAAATAGGGAAGAAGTTTGGGATAGGGTGAGTTCTGGCCCGCCACCACTATCACCAACAGCAAAATCCATGCCTGTCAGTTCGTCTGTCTGAAGTTGAGTGGAGACAGCGGTCTGGGATTTTACACTACTATCAACTTTAAGATTATCGCCTCCTGACGATTGGAAACCGCTGTCGGTGGATGGCCCAAAAAGGTCGATCGCACTACCAGTCGCAGCAGCCGCCCAATCGGGTTTTTGAGTCAAATCGTAGCTGGTATCAAATAAACCATAGGTATCGCCGACGGCAATTTTGCCGATCCGATTTAAGCGATCGAAATTACTGAATAAGTCTAGTTTTTCCGCTGGAACACCCACAACATTTCCCAGAATCTGATTTTCTTCAAACAGTCCTGCTTTGTTAAACATAAGTTATTTTTTTAGATACACCCGCCACCGGGAATTAATTTGAAAGGATTATACCCTACTTACCAAAAAAGTCAAGTAGTTTAAGAAGTATTTTATATTTTACAAAAACTCAACCTAAAATTTGTCCCCTTTCTCAATCCTCTCGTTTCCCGTTGCATCGGTATTGTTCAAAGGCCAAACAGTCAACAGTCAATAGAAATTTCTGCCAAAAAGCGGATTTCTTGTTGCCCGCGCACAAGTCCTGATTTGGCATACCCATAAAAAAGGCAAACGTGCTTTTATCCCTTGCTCTTGTCTATTTAAAATCTAAAACCGGGAAAGGTTTAGCCGCTTCCATCTGCGCCGCTAAAGCAATTAAAGTTGCTTCCGCCGCCGGCCGCCCGATAATTTGAATTCCAACGGGCAAACCGTTGTTATCTAAAATGGCAGGAAGTGCGATCGCAGGCAAACCGCTAGCATTAAACGGCGGACAAGGAGCTACCCAATTAATAATGCGCTGCAAAGTTTCTTCAAAACTCAAATCCGCCCACTCCCCAACCCTGATGGGGGAGTGCATATAAGTCGGCAAAACTAACACATCAAATTTTTCAAAGAATCCCACAATCCGCCGTGAAATCACCTGCATTTGATTCACCGCCCGCAAATATTCCCCAGCCGAAATAGTTCTTTCTAAGAGCCAGCGATTCATCGGTTCCAAAGCAGGGCCTGGAATGCCACTTGCAGCCGCCCCCGACTGCCAAATTGCGATAAACGGTTCGATTAAACCCGTAAAATCCGGGCATCCAGGTTCGACATCATGTCCCAAATCAGTCAATAATTTTACTGTTTCGAGTACCGCTTGCTGACAGATAGCCGAAGCCTCGCCCACAGGGGAAATAGTCGTAGAAAACGCAATTCGCAGCTTACCCTGCTTTTGACGGGAAGCCTCTAAAAATGTCGGATTTGAATCTGGTAGCCAGTACGGATCGCCTGTTGTGTAGCCTGACATCACATCCAAAAGTGCGGCGGCGTCAGCTACAGTGCGCGCCAGGGGGCCGTTGGCAGAAATGCCGCTGAGGTAATCTCCGACAGGTGCCCAGGAAACTCGCCCCCGCGAGGGTTTAATGCCCACTAAACCGCAGCAGGAAGCTGGGCCTCGAATCGAACCGCCGCCGTCTGAACCTTGGGCGATCGCGCACAAACCTGCTGCTACAGCAGCCGCTGAGCCGCCGCTGGAACCTCCGGGGGTATAGTCTAAATTCCAGGGATTGCGGGCGGGCGGGAAACCTTCTGGTTCGGTGTAAGGTAATGAGCCAATTTGAGAGGTCGCTGTTTTGCCCAGAATGTTAAATCCCGCTGCTTTGATCCGCCATACTACTGACTCGTCATAGGCAGAGATGTTACCCAGCAAAGCCTGGGTGCCGTAAGTACAGGGAACGCCTGTAACTGGTGTCAAGTCTTTAATGGCGATCGGCACTCCGAAAAAAGGTGGCAATTCCTGTGGCTTGTTTAACCCCGCTAGTTTTTCGGTTTGAGATTTAGCTAAGGCGATCGCCCGCTCTGCCGTTACCGTAAAATAACTGCCCAGCTCAGGGTTTAATCGATCGATCCGTTCCAAGTACAGATTGACAATTTCTAAAGGCGACACTTCCAGGGTGCGGATCGACTCCGCTAACTCCAGAGCTGGAGTAAAAGCCCGATCGACAGAATTCATCGGTTTAAGTCCTTAATTGTTGGATGAAGTATCAATTTATACTGCTTGAGTGCGGAAAACTCTTTCCATTAAAAAATTTATCCAAAAATGTGGAAAATACCTATTTGGGCGTAGAGAAAGAGTGAGCGCATCCTCCTATTGGCAGAATATTTCCTTTGTATTACACCAGCAGAACCTGATCTTGCGATAGACTGAGGAGAGCAGTTAAGCTTTTGTGCAAGAGACGCTCTTCGGGCGCTCGGCATTGTCCAACTCCCACAAATCATCTGTTCGAGTCAGCCTTCTCACCAACTTAAGGTAGCGCATATGACACAGCAGCATCCGCCAGCTCCTCGCCCGCCCGTACCCGGAGCTCCCCCACTGCCAGGAATACCCCGCCCTCCAGCTCCAGGGATGCCCCCCAGAGCAGCAGGAATGCCGCCAGCACCGCCGCCCGCACCAGCACCAGCACCAGCACCGCCGCCGCAATCCTTCGCCACACCTAAAAACCCGATTTCTAGCAGTGGCGGAGTTCCGAGTTTGAAAGAGCTAGTCATCCGAGCCAAAGAAGAAGGAGTATCCGACCTTCACCTCGGAGTAAACGAAGTTCCCCGCTTCCGCACGCGGGGCGAGATTGCCGACATCGGCTATCCACCGACGGATTTAGATACGTTTTTTGGCTGGTTGCGCGAGTGCATGAGCGATGAAGAAATTGAAATTTTCCAAAAAACCTTAGACTTTGACGGCGCTTTCGACTTCGGGTTCGTCCGCATTCGGATCAGTTGCATGGACTCCTTGGCCGGCCCGGCAATGGTGCTGCGGCTAATTCCTGCCAAAATAATGACTCTGGAGGAATTGAAACTGCCGGAGGTATTTAGGAAAATATGTGGCTACCACAAAGGGCTGATTTTGGTGACAGGCCCGACAGGTTCGGGTAAGTCTACCACCTTGGCCGCGATGATTGACTACATCAATAAGAATAAAGCCTACAACATCATTACGATCGAAGACCCCGTAGAATTCGTACACGAAAGCAAAAAATCCTTGATTAAGCACCGGGAAGTCGGCAGGCACACCCTCAAGTTTATGAGCGCTCTCAAAGGCGCTCTGCGACAAGACCCGGATATGCTGCTAGTAGGAGAAATTCGGGACAGAGAGACGGTGGAAATCGCCCTCAAAGCCTCTCAAACCGGTCACTTAGTTGCAGGAACCCTGCACACCAACAGTGCGGTTAAGACCCTGAACCGGATTCTTGATATGTTCGGGGCGGAAGAACAGGATGCCATACGGGTTTCAATTTCCGAATCCCTAGTGGCGATTATTGCTCAACTGCTGTGCAAAACCACAGACGGAAAGCGGGCTGCTTTCCACGACGTTATGATCAATACCGACGTGGTTAAGGAATACATTCTGAAGGGCCAGAATGAGGAAATTAATCAAATCATGATCAAAGATACTTATGAAGGCATGACGACGATGAATAAGTCGCTCTACGGCCTTTATCAAGAAGGTCGGATTACTGAAGAACTTTGTGTAGAGAACTCGCCGTTCCCGAACGAAATGGCTCAGATGCTGCGAGGTCGAGTCTAAAGGTGGAGTGTTAACAGTTAACTGTTAACAGTTAACTGTTAACTTTTATTGGTGTACTGAATTGAAAGTCGATCGCCCGATTTTGCCAGAAATTTTCAAAGGCATTGCGCTGTTTACACCAGGGGGAGACTTAATCTATTGCATAGACCCCCGCAAGCAAAGTCGGTGGCATTTGCAGTTGTGCGTAGCTCTACAGGAGATCCTCGGTTTGTCGGAACCGCCGCATTTTCTGATACCTTGCTACACGGCAACCGTTGACTCCTGGCTCGATCCAGGCGATCGGCAGGTACGGGTTGCTGCCGAGGCTTACCCCCCCGTGCTGCGACATCAAACGCTGCTGAACGCCATTTTTGGGACTGGCGACTTAGTGTGGCATCCCCGGAGTGAAGAAATGTGCGAACCGATGGCGATCGCTACTTATCACCAACAATTTCCCGAACTTTGGGAAAATCACGACTTAGTTGTACAGTATGCCAGCCCCGAAGCTCGATCGGGCTGGAGCAGTTCGATCGTAACTCCCTTGGATATTCCGCCATCGCAGCAGACTCGGCTGCCCAAACCAACAGCACTCACCCCACCGCCACAAACTCAAGGGTATGTTTTGCGTCTGTTTGTTTCCGGCAGCAACCCCAGCACCGAACGCACCCTGGAAACTTTACACCAGTTTTTAGAGAAATGCCTCGATCGTCCCTACACTTTAAAAGTAATTGATGTTTTGAAACATCCAGACCAAGCTGAGGCAGATCAGATTTCAGCAACTCCTACTTTGATTAAAATCTGGCCGAAACCGGTGCGACGAATTGTCGGGGAGTTGAACGATGATGAAAAAATAGTGCGACTGCTGAGCTATTCGGAATTTTAGATTGGGGCGAGGATGTTTGCGATTATTTACTACTGGCGATCGCGGTTTTAGTAGCGCTGGAATTAACAACATTTAGTAATTCAGTCTTAGACGCAAAAAGTGGTTTGGCGTTCTACTTATATCGGTTAGGTGTTTTTGGGCAGTACACCCTAAATATAGAGGTTCTGCATCCAGAAGTGAATTGCGGGTGAGGTACTGCACTCACCGCGAATAATTAGGGTAACTTACTTGGCTTGCAAATTGTGGTAAGGTGCGCCGAAGAGCACCTTACTTTACCACAATCAATCTGGCAATCAGGAGAATTGAGACCCGTGCCTGAAGTCAAAAAAGTTGATCGGCTTAATCAGGAAGACAAACATCCGGAGCGCACAAATTGGGGAAATCCAAAGTTGTGACTTCCAGCGTATCCAACTCAACTCTCCGAATTACATGATTGTTCGTATCAGCAACAAACAAGTGAGGCCCGATCGCACTCAACCCTGAAGGTTCAAAAAATCGAGCCTTGAGACCTTTAGCATCAACCAAACCTGCTGTACCATCTCCAATCATGGTTCTGCACGTACCGCCCCGGTGGTCGATCCGCTTAATTTTGTGATTGTAAGTATCAGCCACCCAGAGGTAATTTTGAGCGTATTCAACACCCAAACAGTGCTGCAACCTGACCTCATCACCGCGACCATCTTTATCCCCAAAACCAAACAATTCACCGCTACCGCAAACAGTGCGAACCTTCGGGTCTTCATCTATACCCACAGCACGAATCGAACTAATTTCGCTGTCGGCAACAAACAACTCCGATCGATCCGTAGCGAGGCCGCTCGGCTGAGAAAAAGCAGATTCTGCAAGATTCCCGTCCACACAGGATTCTCGACCAATACCCGCATAAGTGCCGATCGTGCCAGTGTCTAACTGCATTTCCCAAATTTGGTGCGAACCCGCCATTGCAATAAAAAGTCTGTTTCCAACTCTTTCTAAATCCCAAGGCGAATTCAATTGCGTTTCTAAAGCCTTGCCGCTGGGGGGTGAAATTTCGTGACTTTGTTCGCCGGTACCAGCAACAGTTTCTACCCGTTGAGTCGTAAAATCAATCTTTCTGATAGCATGATTTTCCGTATCAGCAACATATAGAATTTGACTTTCTGCATCAAAAGCCATACCTTGAGGTGCAAAAAACTCAGCCTCTTCAAAGTCCCCATCAGTTAAACCCGGTTTACCACTACCGATGACGTGCAGCACCTCACCTTCGAGGGTGCTGACCACAATCCTATTGTGTCCTGAATCGGCAATAAATAAGCAAGAACCGACTAAGTTTTGTATGACAGAATTAGCAGGCCCGGGCAATACAGTTTCATCTACAGATTCATTTTCCTGGCTCATTTCGCCCAAAAGCGCGACCTGTTGGTGAAGATGTTTTGCCTCCGTTGCAGCGATCGCAAATGCCAGCACTTTACCGGGAAAAGCCAGCGGTGTTGATACAGGTTTGCGCTGTTTTTCTAAGCTAAAACGGAGTTGTTTAAATTTGAGTGCATTTTTATCTTTGTATTCAGCAATTAACTTGCCAACTAACTCGTCAAGTGCTTCTCTATTGCCTTCGCCGGAAACAAAGCCGACGACATAACTTTCAGGATCGATCACCATTAAAGTCGGCCAAGCGCGAACCGCATAGCTTTGCCAAACTTTCATGCCGCTATCTACAATTACCGGATGTTCGATATCGTAGCGGAGGATAGCTTGGCGGATGTTTTCTACTTCTTTTTCGTTTTCAAATTTAGCCGAGTGAACGCCGATAACCGTGAGGGAATCTTTATATTTTTGTTCGAGGTATTTTAAGTCGGGGAGGACGTGCAAGCAGTTGATGCAGCAGTATGTCCAAAAGTCGAGGAGGACGACGCGCCCTTTTAAGGATTCAATGGATAAAGGTTTCTCGGTGTTTAACCAGGGGTAGTTTCCGGGGAATTCTGGTGCTCTGACGCGGGGCATGGCATCTCCTGGGTAGGATGTGAATGATTTTTTTACTTCTTTAATTTAGCGGGAAGTTTGGCAGGATGGGAAGAAAGCTTACTAAACCGGGGCTTTTGGAGACAGCGAAGATGGCTGTGTCACAAGACGGGGGTCAGGGAGGATGTTAAAACAGACACGAAGTCAAAACGGTTTTTGCTTTTATAAATTACATAACCAGCGACAAATAGATGCAACTTGATTCTCCTCATTCAGATTGGCAGCATTAGTGAGAGTCCCGTTTTCCAGTTGATGCAAAATTTCACCCGCCATCCTTGTCGCCACCGCTGAACCCACAAAGAAAGTCAGAGGTGAATGTCCAACCCGGAAAAAAGCTTCGCGTATGCGATTTAGTGCCGCTTGTGCCGTTTTCCAATGCTCATCTGCACCGGCAGAATCGATTCCGCCTTTAAGTTCGCCCAATGCAATAACATAAGGTGCCACCATAGATGGGTCAATTGCGCTGCATTGACTGGCTACCAACTCCGTCGGGGCAAGATTAAATAAACATAAATCCACATTGCTCCTGACTAGCGGAACAGTTAGGTTATAAATCAATGTGCGATTACCCAGCTCGCTCTCCCAACTTATCCCACGTAAAGACAACTCAATTTCTGTGTCATCATTTGTCATGGCTATCCACTTTTTTGTGTTTGAGTGTTGCCAGTAATATCTCTTACCAGCAATGGTGAGAGTCGAGAGGATAGCACGAGTTAGTTTTCTTTGTGCTAATGCTCCGCCAACATTACGCATTGAGCCACCAAGCGTGTCACCACGAGTCAGTAGAAATCTAAAGACCAATTCCTCCACAAAACTTGTGCCTGCTGGCTCAAGAAAATTCCTGATTAGACCATTGATAGCTTCAATTTTATCATTTGGCATCAAATGAGCAAGAGACTTGTCAGATAATCCTGCTGCAGTCAATAATCCCATTTCAATGCCCTTAACATTTAACAAATCAGTAGGACTCTCAGCTTGACCCGCAGCTTCTTGAAGTGCTCTTGCTTGGGCAACGTAAATATCTCTTACCAGCAATGGTGAGAGTCGAGAGGATAGCACGAGTTAGTTTTCTTTGTGCTAATGCTCCGCCAACATTACGCATTGAGCCACCAAGCGTGTCACCACGAGTCAGTAGAAATCTAAAGACCAATTCCTCCACAAAACTTGTGCCTGCTGGCTCAAGAAAATTCCTGATTAGACCATTGATAGCTTCAATTTTATCATTTGGCATCAAATGAGCAAGAGACTTGTCAGATAATCCTGCTGCAGTCAATAATCCCATTTCAATGCCCTTAACATTTAACAAATCAGTAGGACTCTCAGCTTGACCCGCAGCTTCTTGAAGTGCTCTTGCTTGGGCAACGTAAGGTGTAGCGCGTCGATTTTTTTCAAGGGCAAGTGCAACAAAACCCGCACGAGTGTCTTCATAGGTTGTGACAAGATCGTCACTGGATTGAAGATGGTTACGATAAACACACATAGGCTTCGAGTTATTGTTTTTTCCATACATAAACGCACTTCCTCAAAGGAGCGCGTCCATAATTTCCCATTTGTTGACTACTATTCCCCTTATCACCCGGTAAGACTAGAATATTTTCAGTAATAAAGCCGAGTTTTTCAGCAAAATCAGAAAGAATCATGTCCACTGAAATGCTTATACCTGCGTAGCGCACATTGTCATTAACCATAAACAAAAATGCCCCAGGTTTAAGGATACGAAAGCTTTCTTGTATTACGCAAGCCATTTCATAGAAATATCCTCTTACCATTCTTGGTATACCATTGTTGTTCAATATACCTTGTGACTTTTGGCTGTCCAAATATCTTAATATAGCCTGCACTAGAGTTTGCGAATTAGCAATACTTAAAGCTACTTCCCAACCCGGATTGATAGCCAATAAATCTTTGGGGTGATTCTCAACCGTACAGCTTAGCATTTCCTGACGCAGATTAATTAATTCCTTTTCAGAAATGCCTAGTAAAGCTAGCTCTAGTGCATAGGTGCGAGTATAGTCATATCGATTGCAGTAAGGTGGAGATGTAATGATTGCATCGTATGTAGAGTCCGGCAAATCGGGCATTATCTTCAGACAAGAACCTTGATGCAAATTAATTTTGCCTTGATTATTCTGAGTTTGAAAAAGCTCAAGTTGTTGTGTAGGAGGTTCTAAGTCGTTAACAAGTTCATTGAATTTTTGGGTAATAGCTTTACTGAACTCAAGAACCTCACCTTTATTGAAGGACTTCTTTGACTGGCCATGATCTGAACGGTAATCCCAACGAAGATACTGTCCATCTTTGCGTGTATAGCTTACGGATTCTAAAACACACAGTAAAATCAAGACTAAAACTGATTGAAGCTTAATATTTTCTTGATAACAAGCTCCAAGATATTGCTCAATTTCTATTTTATTTTTTTCGGAGTAAGCTCCTTTAGTGATTCTCAATTCTGGCAGAGTGACTTGGTCCTCAAATTGTTTCCATATTTGCCCATTAAACCATGTCTTTAGCCGCTCAAAATCATCAAAAGTGAATGCAGTGTCTAAAAGGATTTTGGTATTAATTATATGTTGACCGATAGGTAACAATTCAATACCCTCACCATCTATTCCCAAGTCACTAGCAGCAAATAAAGCAGTTCCACTACCTGTAAAAGGATCTAAAATCTTGCCTTGAATGACTTGATATTTTTGGAATAAAAACTCGACAATAGAAGCGGAGAAAGCTTCCTTATACTTGTACCACCTATAAATGGGTCTAGTTTTGTTAGCCTGAAAACTAACCAAAAGTCTGGTCAGGGAGGGCTGGACTACAAACTTGTCTTGAAAGCGATCGTGTAATTGCCTGTCAAGGTTATCAATCTCTCCCAGAAAGTCACTTTCCACTTCAGAGGCCATATTGGAGATGCTTGACATATTTACCATGACTACAAATTATTAAATAACTAACTGTCGATCGTAGTATACCAGTATCTCCAATCAAAGAACGGACAGATGCCGCCACCCTTGTTAATTGTCTCTGAAGAACCAGATAATTAACAGCTCCAGAAATTTGCCTTTCTTGCTTATCCCAAATTTTATCTTTGATTTTCCCGGCTGTTATTTTCCAAACTAACCAATACACCGTTAATTTTATTCGGGTCGATCGCAATTGCGATCGACCCGAATAAAATCTAACAGCAACCGCCGCCGTTATAATGCCAAGTCGAATCCGTAATTAACACCTTATCTGGCATTAATCCGCCCAACTTCCCAGCAGTTTTATCGCACACGGCCGCCGGAACTCCTCGCTGCAAAACGTGACCCACCCCGTCATCAAACAGCTCTTCAGACCCCGTATAAATCGCCGTCTTGCCCGTGAAAATGCAAGCTCCGTCATCCGGTACATCCACTTTGAAAGACACCGAATCCAGGCTTTCTAACAGCAAATCCGCCTCTAACTGATAATTGTGTTTGTCCAGCAATCGGTAAGGACGGCGCGCCCGCACTTCGACTTGCCCGAAACCAACGTCTACAAGGTGTTGAACGTATTCTGCGTATGTCAAAGCGCCGGACAAACACAAGGCCCGCAAGCGTTGGTCTTCTTTCAAATGCTGCGGAATGGGGCGAGTTGCGATCGGATCGCTCATCAACAACCTGCCACCGGGTTTTAATACCCGATAAGTCTCTTTTAATGCTTTAGCTAAATCCGCAGGTTCAAATATATTAAACAAGCAGTTTTGGGCGACAACATCTACAGAAGCATCCGGCACTGGCAACGCAAAAGCATCGCCTTCACAAATTTCTACAAAACTCGGATCAAACCAATCATTTTCGTGGGCCGCAATTTGCAAGTTTCGTGCAGCCGCATCTCGCATTGCTGGAACCGGATCTACGGCAATAACCGCTCCTTTGTGTCTAGAAAAATATGCAAATTGTAGTGCTTCTAGGCCGCCGCCGACGCCTACATAAAGCACGAATGGATTGCCGACAAGTTCGGCGGCGTGAACGGTTGTGCCGCAGCCATAATTCATTTCTTGCATTTGTTCGGGAATTTTTAATCCTGGCAATTGCAAGGGACTGCTTTGGACGCAGCAAAGTCCGATTTGGGGTGTTTCGGCAACATCGCTGTAGAATTTTGCTGCTGTTTCGAGGTAGGTCATTTTTTAGTGTCCTAATTTTTGATTTTTGACCGCCGATGTAGGCAGATTTACGCGGGTGAACGCAGATGAATGCAGAAAGTTTTTGTTAGGTGGCAAATTCGACTTTTTGTTCGGATTTGGGCGGATTTTCGGGTTCGGAAACAGTTGTTTTAGGATCTGCTAATTCGGTGGTTGGCTGGCTAGGAGTTTCAGCCGCAACTGGTGGCGTTGGCGGAACAAGATTGGGAGACTCTTCTGGTATCGCGGGAGCGACTACTTTTGGTACTGGAGCTTTTTCTGTGATTTCTGGCAGGGTTGGCGGATATGAAGGATTAGCAGGTTGCGGTTCTTCACGCAAGAAGTTGCGGAACCGATTGTAGTATCCTTTATATTCCTGTTTTTTTGTTTGGGGAGATGCTGTTGGGGTCGGTTCTATTACTTGTATTGGTGCAACAACTTTCGGGGTTTCTAACGGTGGAGATGCTTTCGGTGTCGGTTCTATTACTTGAACTGGTTCTACAACTTTCGGCGCTTCGAGTGGGGGGGTTGCTGTCGGTGTCGGTTCTATTACTTGAATTGGTTCTACAACTTTCGGCGCTTCGAGCTGGGGGGTTGCTGTCGGTGTCGGTTCTATTACTTGAATGGGAGCAAGTTCGGGAGCGATTGTTGGCTCTAAGCTCGGTTGAGTAACAGGGGTTTCTGGAACCGCTGGTGAGGGTGGGACAACTGGTGTTTTTTCTAATGCAGGTGTCGGTGTCGCTTCGGGGGTTGGGGTTGGTGGCGGTTCGGGGGCTTGGTAGCTACGATCGACTATACCGCGAGTTTCTGCAGCTGTTAGTCCGCCCCGCACTAATTTTGAAAGAGGATCTTGACCGAGCGGTTGGAAATTTATCAGTCTGACTGTATTATTAAAGGCGTTTTTGACAATTTTTCCCCGTTCGTCAATTAATTCTAGCTGTACCCAGTTTTTCCCTGGTTTGAATCCTTTAAGATATATAGGTTGCCACTGGTCGATCGCAAAGCTTTGGCCGTTGACTGTGGCTCGAATTTTCCAATCGAGTATTTCATCTTGAGAATTTTCTTGCGCCACTTCGTGCGGGGGGGCATTTGTCAAGTAAAAGTCGAGCAGGATGGGTTCTGCCCCGTAGCTGCCTTGGGGGCTGTTGTACGTTAATAGGGGCAATGTTCGATCGGGATTATTGTCATCTGTTTTGGTAAAAACGTGAAAAGTGGTTTGAGCAGCGGCACCTTCGTTTTTAAAGCTTTCTTCCCAAGGGCGAGTGGCGAACACCTGGAGGGTATGGGTTCCGGGTTCTAAGTCGGAGAGCGTTAAAGGTTGGTTGATGTCGTAAACTGCTGCGTAAGGTTGGTTGTCTAATAAAACTTGTAGATGGGGGCCCAAACCCAAGTTTGCATCTTTGAAAATGGGCAAGTCCTTCACTTGGAACTGAACAGACACATTTATATCCTGAAGCACTTCGTCAGGTTTTGGATTCAAAATACTAATTTGAGGCTGGTAGATTTCTAGAGCCTGACGCAGTTGTTGAATGGCTTCTGGGGGAGAAACCTCTGAGATTTTGTTTACCTGGGCGGTAGCTGAGCCGCTCTTGTTCCCTGATTTGGGCAATTCGGAATGGCCCGCGCCACAACTTGCTAAACCCAAAATTAATACTGCTACTGCGAACAATGCCAGCAGCCTGCCTGCAACCGTTCTGTGCCAATTGATCCCAATCACGCAACCATACTCCTAGAAGCCTTCTCATAGGGAACTATAGCCCAAAAATGAATTTAGTATTGGGGAATTGCCGCTCATGAATTCCAAAGGCTCCTAGGAGGCAGGATTGAGGCAGCAGCGGGCAACCCATCCTCTCCGACTATTAATTCGCGCAGATGTTTTCCAAAACATATATCTACTATCTACAAATGAGTATTCCTAAATTACTTTATCTTTGAGTTTTGTAAAGTTAATGGCAGTACCCCTTGACTTTTTTGAGGGACTGTGGAATTTAAAGGCGTTATTACATCAAGAATTGAACCTTTTTTAAGTATTGTTAACAAGCGATTAATACTTCTCTAGCAAGCTTATAATTCATAAAACTCCCTCAAAAGGAGCAGCCGTATCAAGTCTGAATCAAGGACGCGATCGGTGGCTCATCTGGCGAGAAGAGTTGGCAGTACCCAGTCACATTGTTAGCGACACTGGGAAACTGGCTTCTTCAAAGAAGCAAAATGCTTGGGGAGACGATGCACCTGCGTTTAGCTCTGCAAAGAGTAAAGTGTAGTGCAGTGTCGGCTTTTTCGAGAATCCCCCGCCTAATCAAGCGCGGGGAGTGTCCGGTACAGTATTCAGTTCTCGTTCCTTGTCTTACCGAGAGGAGAGTCTTCATGACCATTAGTCCTCCAGAGCGAGAGGTAAAAGCTAGGGTAGTAGTCGATAAGAATCCGGTTCCAACTTCTTTCGAGAAGTGGTCAAAACCCGGTCATTTTGATCGCACTCTAGCTAAGGGGCCAAAAACCACCACTTGGATTTGGAACCTCCACGCTAACGCTCACGACTTTGACAGTCATACAAGTGACTTAGAAGACGTTTCGCGCAAAATCTTTAGCGCTCACTTCGGCCACTTGGCAGTAATCTTCGTGTGGATCAGTGGCGCATATTTCCACGGCGCTAAATTTTCCAATTACGAAGCTTGGCTGACAAATCCTACAGCCATCAAGCCCAGCGCTCAAGTGGTCTGGCCGATTTTTGGTCAAGAAATTTTAAATGCAGATGTAGGCGGCGGCTTTCACGGAATTCAGATCACCTCTGGTCTATTCCAGTGGTGGCGCGCCAACGGCATCACTAACTCATACCAGCTATATTGCACTGCGATCGGCGCCCTGGTAATGGCAGCTTTGATGCTATTTGCCGGTTGGTTCCACTATCACGTCCGCGCTCCGAAACTGGAATGGTTCCAGAACGTGGAATCGATGATGAACCACCACTTGGCTGTGTTGTTGGGCTGCGGCTGCTTGGGCTACGCGGGACAGCAAATTCACGTGTCGCTGCCAATCAACGCTTGCATGGACGCGATCGATGCAGGTGCACCGCTGACAGTGGGCGGCAAGCTGATCAAAACAGTTGCCGACATCCCCCTGCCGCACGAGTGGATTTTGACACCGGGCTTGATGGCTGACATCTACCCGAGTTTCGCTAAAGGTTTAACCCCCTTCTTCACCCTCAACTGGGGCGCATACACAGACTTCCTGACCTTCAAAGGCGGTCTGAACCCCACCACAGGCGGTTTGTGGCTGACTGATACAACACACCACCACTTAGCTTTGGCAGTGCTGTTCATCGTCGCTGGTCATATGTACCGGACGAACTGGGGCATCGGCCACAGCATGAAAGAAATCTTAGAGAACCACAAAGGCCCCTTCACTGGTGAAGGTCACAAAGGTCTCTACGAAATCCTGACTAATTCTTGGCACGCGCAACTGTCGATTAACTTGGCACTGATGGGCTCTCTGAGCATCATCGTCGCCCACCACATGTATGCGATGCCTCCGTATCCGTACATCGCGACCGACTACCCGACTCAGCTATCCCTGTTCACCCACCACATGTGGATTGGCGGATTCCTGATTGTTGGAGCAGCGGCTCACGGAGCAATCTTCATGGTTCGGGATTACGAACCCGCTGGAAATGTCAACAATTTGTTGGATCGCGTGATCCGGCATCGGGATGCGATCATTTCCCACCTGAACTGGGTTTGTATTTTCTTGGGCTTCCACAGCTTCGGTCTGTACGTTCACAACGACACGATGCGGGCTTTCGGTCGTCCTCAAGATTTGTTCTCGGATACCGGGATTCAGTTGCGTCCGATATTTGCCCAGTGGGTGCAAAACATCCACGCCTTGGCTCCGGGCACAACAGCGCCTAATGCTACCGAAATCGTCAGCCACGCTTTTGGCGGCGGTGCAGTAGTAGTCGCCGGCAAAGTAGCGATGATGCCGATCGAGTTGGGTACGGCGGATTTCATGATCCACCACATCCACGCTTTCACTATTCACGTTACAGTCCTGATTCTTTTGAAGGGCGTGTTGTTTGCACGCAGTTCTCGCTTGGTTCCTGACAAAGGCAACTTGGGCTTCCGGTTCCCTTGCGACGGCCCTGGCCGGGGCGGCACCTGCCAAGTTTCTGGTTGGGATCACGTCTTCCTAGGCTTGTTCTGGATGTACAACTGCATCTCGATCGTGATTTTCCACTTTAGCTGGAAAATGCAGTCGGACGTGTGGGGAACAGTATCGCCAGACGGCACAATTTCTCACATTACCGGTGGCAACTTCGCACAAAGTGCGCTCACGATTAACGGGTGGCTGCGGGACTTCCTCTGGGCGCAAGCTTCTCAGGTGATTCAGTCCTACGGTTCGGCACTGTCGGCCTACGGTCTGATGTTCCTAGCTGGACACTTCGTCTTCGCCTTCAGCTTGATGTTCCTGTTCAGTGGCCGTGGCTACTGGCAAGAACTGATTGAGTCGATTGTTTGGGCTCACAACAAGCTCAAGGTAGCTCCGTCGATTCAGCCTCGTGCTCTGAGCATTATTCAGGGTCGGGCTGTGGGTGTAGCTCACTACCTCCTAGGAGGAATTGTCACTACGTGGGCATTTTTCCTAGCGCGAATCATTTCGGTAGGGTAAACTACCCCTAGGTTTTGGATTCTCGATTTGGGAGGAATCTCAAATCGAGAATCCAAACTCCGAACCGAATCCCTTCAATTTTGTTCAGGATTCAGGATTAATCAAGGCTTATGGCAACGAAATTTCCAAAATTTAGCCAAGACCTTGCCCAAGACCCGACCACACGGCGGATCTGGTACGGGATTGCCACAGCACACGACTTTGAAAGCCACGATGGCATGACCGAAGAAAATCTTTACCAAAAGATTTTTGCTTCTCACTTCGGCCACCTAGCAATCATTTTCTTGTGGACTTCGGGCAGCCTGTTCCACGTAGCATGGCAAGGTAACTTTGAACAGTGGATTAAAGACCCCCTAAACGTCCGCCCGATCGCTCACGCGATTTGGGACCCGCAATTCGGCGCTCCTGCTGTAGAAGCTTTCACTCAAGGGGGCGCTTCTAACCCGGTGGATATCTCTTACTCTGGTGTCTACCATTGGTGGTTCACCCAAGGGATTCGGACAAACGCCGACCTGTATCAAGGAGCTATCTTCTTGTTACTACTGGCGGCTGTCTTCCTGTTCGCAGGTTGGTTGCACCTCCAGCCCAAGTACCGCCCCAGCTTGTCTTGGTTCAAAAATGCTGAATCTCGCCTCAACCACCACTTGGCTGGTTTGTTCGGTGTCAGCTCTTTGGCTTGGACTGGTCACATGGTTCACGTTGCTATCCCCGAATCTCGCGGACAGCACGTAGGTTGGGACAACTTCTTGTCTACCCCGCCTCACCCGGCCGGTTTGGCTCCGTTCTTCACTGGTAACTGGGGCGTATACGCCGAGAATCCAGATGCAGCGAACCATGTCTTCGGTACTTCCGAAGGCGCTGGAACCGCAATTCTGACTTTCTTGGGTGGCTTCCACCCTCAAACAGAATCCCTGTGGCTGACAGACATCGCTCACCACCACTTGGCGATCGCAGTTCTGTTTATCGTTGCCGGTCATATGTACCGGACTAACTTCGGTATCGGTCACAGCATCAAAGAGATGTTGGATTCTAAGGCTGGTTTGGTCGGCGGCAAGAGTGAAGGGCAGTTCAACTTGCCTCACCAAGGCTTGTATGAAACCTACAACAACTCGCTGCACTTCCAACTGGCATTTCACCTCGCTGCTTTGGGCGTAATTACCTCCCTGGTAGCACAGCATATGTACGCGATGCCCCCCTACGCTTTTATAGGTAAGGACTTCACGACTCAGGCTGCGCTTTACACCCACCACCAGTACATTGCTGGATTCATCATGGTCGGCGCTTTCGCCCACGGAGCTATCTTCTTGGTGCGGGACTACGATCCTGAAGCAAACAAAGGCAACGTGCTCGATCGCGTGTTGCAGCACAAAGAAGCGATTATCTCTCACTTGAGCTGGGTGTCGCTGTTCTTGGGCTTCCACACTCTCGGCTTGTACGTTCACAATGACGTTGTAGTCGCTTTCGGAACTCCTGAAAAGCAAATCTTGATTGAACCAGTGTTCGCACAGTTCATCCAAGCTGCTCACGGAAAAGCTCTCTACGGCATGGACGTGCTGTTGTCTAACCCTGACAGCATTGCTTCTACCGCTTGGCCCAACTACGGCAACGTATGGCTCCCTGGCTGGTTGGATGCGATTAACAGCGGTACTAATTCTCTGTTCTTGGCAATCGGACCTGGCGATTTCTTGGTTCACCACGCGATCGCACTAGGCTTGCACACCACCACCTTGATCTTGGTCAAGGGCGCTCTGGATGCACGCGGTTCTAAGCTGATGCCGGACAAAAAAGACTTCGGTTATGCTTTCCCTTGCGACGGCCCCGGCCGTGGCGGTACTTGCGACATCTCTGCTTGGGACGCCATGTACCTGTCTGTATTCTGGATGTTGAACACCCTAGCTTGGGTAACGTTCTACTGGCACTGGAAGCACCTGGGCATCTGGCAAGGTAACGTGGCTCAGTTCAATGAGTCTTCTACCTACCTGATGGGCTGGTTCCGCGATTACCTCTGGCTGTATTCTTCTCAGTTGATCAACGGTTACAACCCGTATGGTACTAACAACTTGTCAGTCTGGGCTTGGATGTTCTTATTCGGACACCTCGTTTGGGCAACTGGTTTCATGTTCCTGATCTCTTGGAGAGGTTACTGGCAAGAGTTGATCGAGACTTTGGTTTGGGCTCACGAGCGCACTCCTTTGGCTAACTTGGTTCGCTGGAAAGACAAGCCTGTTGCTTTGTCGATCGTCCAAGGTCGTTTGGTTGGCTTAGTTCACTTTACTGTGGGCAACGTCCTCACTTACGCGGCCTTTGTAATTGCCTCGACAGCCGGGAAATTCGGGTAACTCTGAACTCTGGTTTCTAGGTAATTAAATGAAATCCCCTGCCTTCTGGTGGGGGATTTTTTTAGGTATTTGGGTTAACTGTTGAGAGTGAAAAGTATTTTTATATGGCAAAGTTACCACAGGAAACAATTACTACAATGCCGATGCTTTTACAGCAAGCCTTGGGATATTTTTATCATGATTAGCAGTGATGTCAGTCCCAAAATAAAAACCCCTAAGCTTAGGAGATAAATTCCCACAAGTGGGTAAATACTACATTGATAAAAAAAACTTTGTATACATTCATTAGCCAGTCCATACCGTGCGTATCAGAGAAAAATTCTCGGCTTAATTCCTCCTCTCTATTGTTGAAGTCAAGGTCTTTTGATGATTGCCAGAAAAAGCTAGACCAAGAAAAGCCCATACATTTTGCTTTTACACCATATTGATTAACTTCTCTACTATTGTAATTAAACAATCCTGGAACTCCACTCACCGTCCCCTGGAATTTCATAGCAAATTCTCGGAATTTATCATAATATTGGCTCCCGGTTCCAGAATAATCTTCTGTCTCTGGCATGGTTCCCAAGTGGCTGACAAAAGCTGTGAAATTGAATCCATCCATCAACAGTACAATAAATGAAGTGGCGCTATCCGGTGTCTCTGGATCCTCATCTCCGCCAATTTGGATAATTGCTATTACATTATCTTCGTAGCGTTCAACCAGACTTTTTAAGACCCAGATGCCTTAACTAACTCCGTTGCTCGAAACAGGTAAAACAGTCAGCATGGCAATGTTTCTCCTTCTTGCTCGTTGAGATTCAGCAGTTTTCTATTTTCTATTTTAGAGGACAACTCGATCTCATAAGTGACTTTAGAGTCGATCGCCCCGAACCTCACGTCACCACAAGCCCGATCGCCCTTATCACTCAAATCTCCCCATTCACCTGCATCTGATGCACCCTATCAGCCAATTATTGCAAGCGTTTTTCGTCCAACTCGTCAATCGCCAGCATCCCGACAGAGATAATTTCTTTCAGCCTTAGTCAGGTTGCTAGCGCCTTTTTCTGCACAAGTTTCTTAATTATGGGGCTGACTGCAATGGCGACACTGGCTCTGGTCACAAAACTAACCGGAGATTAACAACTTCGATTAAATCTTAGCACTTTTAACCTGAGCTTTTAGCTGCGATGCAACTTGTTTAACCGCATTTTGACAATATCCAACACGATGTGAAGTCAATCAATCAGCAAATGCTGACTTATCTAAGAAATATTACAAAACCTACCGTAAGATGATTTGATGGTAAAGTTATCAATTGATGTGGAGAGCGATCGCTCTTTCCCATTGCCTCTTTACGATCGCACAGAGCGAAAGACTAACTTTAGTTGGGCTTATACTTCGGCGGCAGGCATCTTAAGCCTATGTATCTGTATGACTTAGTGCTGAAGATTCAATTAACCATATTACCATCACAATTGGAAATTTTTCAATGAAACTCAGTAAATCTTTGGCAATGTTGTTGACATTAATTTGTATGACAGTCATAGTAGTGACTACTTTCAGATTAAGCCCTAGTTTCGCTCGTTCTACGCCGGCGATGTCAGCACAAGAATCAGCAGAAAAAGTAACTACAGATCTGATTGCACAAGGTTCTTCAGGAAGCTCTCTCTACACTAGGCTAGGAGGCTACAACGCGATCGCAAAGGTCATTGATGATTCAGCAACTTTCATATTCGCTGACCCAGTAATTGGTAAATACTTTATTGGCTTGGGAACAAACTCACAACAGAGGCTGCGTCAGTTGTTAGTGGATCAATTCTGCCAAGCAGCAGGTGGGCCTTGTGTTTATACAGGGCGGACTATGAAGCTTTCCCATAGTGGAATGGATGGAGGTCTGACGGACAGTGAATTTAATGCTTTTGCTAATGATATATCCCAAGCTCTCGATAAAAATAGGGTCAATCCACCAGATAAAGCCGAAGTGCTGGGATTTGTCAATAGTCTGAGAAACAAGATTGTCGAAAAGTAATATGAAACACTCGAATCTCCTCCTGCTTTCGGTTGCATTTCTGCTACTGTCAGGAATGGTAACGGCCGACGCAGCCCGTGCAAAACCATCAGAGCCAACCACCGAGATGAAAGTTCCAGTATCCCCAATGGCGAGGCAGTCTTCTGAGCGCTTTTCCATGCCGGCCATTTTTTCTCCACCCCAGGTTCAATCGAATGATCGACCTTTTTGTTTTTATCAGCGCTCTGATAGCACGATAGTTGATTTGAGCAGACTGTGTGGGGCTAAGAGCGTCGAAACGGGTACAAATACTAGATGGGAAAACGCTCCTGTTGAGGAGAAGAAGACCCCAATTTATTGGTAAAAAAATGAGAATTTGTTTCAGTAGACGAATTCCATAGGAGCGCCCTTGCCTTACTTCCCTCGAAGTGTGTGAAGCGTAGCTATCCCGTAGGAAATCGCCCTCATCGCCTCAAATTTCCCCATTCACCTGCATCTGATGCACCTTGTCAGCCAACTCTTGGCGGCTTTCCTTATCGAGTGCATTAATTGCCAGCATTCCCAAATACACGACTTCCTTTTGAGTTAGTCTTGTAGCTTGGGCTTGTTTTTGAATGACTTCCTTTATCACGGAACTGACCGCGATCGCAGTATTAGTTTTAGCTACGAAGAATAATCAACTATTAATAACTTTCCTTAATGTTATCATCCTCAATCCGATTAACTACAATAATGTTTGACTAGCTACAGTTAATCATCCTATAGTGTAAAACATACAAAAAAGCGATCGCCGCCTGTCTAGACAACTAAAGGCCGATCGACCTATTCCTCCAAAACCTCAACCAAATCCTCAATCATCACATCAAAAGTGCGAGCTAACTTCCGCAGGCAAGTAAAGTCAACCATTGCCATTTCAGGACGACGAGCATAGCTTCTGACAGTGCTATAAATTACCCCAGAACGATCGGATACTTCCTTAAGCGTCCAGCCCTTCTCCGCCGCTAGTTCCCGAATTTTTAGCCTGACTAAACCCATGCTTGACAGTTGATGCAATTGCGTCGTACAATTTTATATGTAAAGAGCGATCGCCCCCCGGCCTGGAAAACTAAAGGGCGATCGTCTGTAAAACCTCATCTGGACAGATTATTTCTTTCTATCAAAAAGTGCATTTGCCATATCCAGAAGTCTACTAACCATATCCAGAGGTGTACTAGCCATGATATCAGAAACTCCGGCAAAATCGCGGACGATCGCAGAATCCCGAATAATTCACAAATCGCCAATCCTGCATCCGCTGGCGAGATTCGTTACCGAAGAAACAGTCGCACTCCTGTTCAATATCACACCAGACGAGATTTACCGCATTGAATGCTGTCGCTACATGGTTTACGTGCACGCCAAAGGCATCAGCCGGTTTGTCAGCTACGCCGATTTTCCCCCTATTTTAGAAGTAAAGCCGATCGCAGCTCAAGATTTTGGCAGATGGTACAAACGCTGGAAAAGCAAGCAAGCACCAGCATTTTGGACGAAATTCTACACCCACAAGTTCAAAAAAGCTGTTTCAGTTGACAGCTTGCTGGAGTGGGGCAAACTGGTAGCTACTGTTAAATCGGTCATTTCTGGGGTGGCGCTGCAACAGCTACGAAATGTCTATGCCCAAGAAAAAGATTTGATGGGTAAGTTTTAAAGTGCTATCTCGCCGGCAACCAACTGCAAGAATGGGCCAAGGAAAAATTAAAATAAATGGCTAAGTGAGAAAAGGGAGGTAGAAAATGGACAATCACCATGCCTAGAAAAATTCGCGAGTTAAAAGCTCAGATTACGCGTGAGGGCTTTATTTATTTGCCAAAACGCGGAAAAGGCAGCCCTGAGAGATGGCAGCATCGTTTATTGGGAAGACATTAACAATTCCAGGCAAAGACGGAGATGATGTGCCACGCTATTTAGAGAAGCAGTTGGCCATATTGTTAGCCGAACTCGACGAGTTAAAGGAGGAAGATTCATGAATCGATACAGTATGATCGTCCAATGGTCTGACGAGGATCAACTTTTCCTCGTGACGATTCCAGAGTTTGCCGATCGCGTTGTCATGCCCTGTACCCACGGCCAAACCGGCGAAGAAGCCATCCGACATGGCGAAGAAGTGCTCGAAATGTATCTAGAAGCTTGGCAGGAAGAAGGTGAACCCATCCCCGCACCTAGCATTCTTCAAATCGCCTAGAACACCTCATCTTCGATTCCCAGCCACCATTCCCCCAGATTCATTAAATCTTTGTGAAGGTCAGTAAGTTCTGTCATATACTCTTCAGCAGAAATCTCGGATCGCCTTTCTTGCAATTTTTTCAGCCGCAGTTGCACTAACAGCCAAGGTTTGGAAATCCCGTCCTTTGCTTCGATATATTTGGCTAGATCGTTGCTGTCCATACTTATGGGTTATTTGTTATTGGTTATATCATTGCCGGTTGTATCGGAATGATATAACCGCAGAGAACGCAGAGAAATCAGAGTAAAAGAAGAGAGAGAGAGCAATAATTACGAGGCCAAGTGGCTTAATATTATAGGACTTTTGAAACGATTTAAAAAAGCTCTGATTTTTCCCACTCGGTTTCAACCGACTTGAGCTTTGAGCCAGGGGTTTCAACCCCTGGCGGACTAACAGACTGGCGGACTTGGAAGCTAAGATGCCTCCCGCAAACATCCTTTACCTATAATCCGAAGTCTGAATATTCTTGAGCTTCGCAGCATATTTCATGCCGTATTCCGGGCGACAGAAGCGATCGAGCTGAGCCTCAAAGAAAGCCCGATTTGCCTTCAAATGCTTGGGATTCGGGTCATCTAAAGGATACAAAAGAGCAGTCCGCAACGCTTGAATCACCGCCGAAGTAACGCAGTACATCGATCGCTGAAATGTCACCCCAATTTGATTGAGGATATCATCTTCGCCGCGACAGCGCTGTTTGTAGAAATCCATCAAATACGGCGGCAGGAAATGCAGCATATCTTGTGCTAGCAAAGTCGGCGGAATCCCCGCCGTACCTACCGGGAATTTGTCTGCATACAAAACTCCGTAGTGGAAGTCTTTTTGATCTTCAGGAACTTCCTTAGCTTGAGCGTTGTAAGATTTGGTGCCTCGGAATGGCGAAGTGCGATAAAATACAGATTCCACGTAAGGTAACGCTGCTTCGTAAAGCCAAGTAAAACCCTTAGATTTGGGGATGATTTCGTACTTCTCGCCGTCGATGTAAACGTGGTGGTAAATGGGGCGTCCGGCGATCGCAAATATGCCATTTACTAGGAAATCCATCGCCTGCGGGACTGTCGTAACTTTCCCTTCGTCGTACAAGTCGGAAACCTCAAAAAACACAGGCGCCATGACTTCCCAGAATAAACCGAGATTGCTGTAATAAGACATTTGGCGGCACTGTTCTAAAAACATTTCTGGAAATGCTTTGTGAAGTGCCAGCATGAACGGGTCTTTTTTGAAGTAAGCTTTAATTGCCCGATCGGCATTAGCCTTATATTCGTCACTGTCCAAATAAGGATCGAATTGATTGGTAGGCACGTACAAGCCCCGGTGCCAAAGCATTGACCTCATGCACTCTTCCGCAAATTCCATGTTAATGCGATCGTGCCACAAATGGTGAAAAAGCCGCGGCAATTTGCCTGTTTCTCCCTTCTCCATGAACTCCAAAAGTTCGGGGTGAACACTTCCAGTCCCGCGCCATATCCGCAAATCTGCACCGTCGCCTGCATAGTGATTTTGTAAATCTAAATACTCTTGGGGTAAAAAGTATTTAAAGAAGGGAAGTGGGTGCAAAAATACTCGTTCGGCGATGTAAAGCAAATCCCGCCAGTAAAAGTCCATCGGCACTGCGTAAGCTTTCCAAATAGCGATGATTTGCATCAGATTTTCCGGCGTATCTGGAATCATAGCGCCGCCAGCTTCCAGCCTGTGAATTACTTCCGCAAATTCGTGCTTGGAAGGAGGTAGTTTAGTTGCTGGTTTATTAGGGGTTTGTACCATGGTTTTTTCCTTTGATTGACTGAATCTAAATATTTTGAATTATTGCAAAAAGCTGCAATTCTTTAACTGGTTCTCCGGCTTTGCTTGGGAACCGATATCCATGCCTGAACTGGAAAATTGGAGGCTTAGCCTCCGGATTTGCGTTACCAGGCTCTGCCTGGTAACAAGTAGATTCTCTTAGTTAGCGTCGGCGGACTTTGTTTGTTGTGTAGACGCGATGGAAATCGCCGAATGTTCAACGGGATAGCTAATAGCTACTTGGGCATTTCTGTCCGCCGGCAGGGTAGCAACGATTGCATTTGTAGTAGATTCGCTCCACTTGAGCAGCCAAGCAGGTTGAATTCCCAACACAAAAATGATGCCCGCCAAAACTAGCGCAGGCATATTTTCAGCAAACGTAACTGGAGGGTAGTAAGCCGTGGCATTATCCAACTTCCCAAAACAGGTGCGGTTGAGCAGAATTACAAAGTAAACTGCTGTTAACCCGGAGGCTAAAATGCACAGTAAGGTTGGAATGGGAAATGCTGAAAAACTACCTTGAAATACTAAAAATTCGGCAATAAAACCCACTAAACCGGGAATTCCGGCGCTTGCCATACCGCCCAAAACTAACAGGGAACTGGCAGTGGGTAAACCCCGCATCGGGTTCATCAAACCGTTGAGTACATCCAAATCCCGCGTGCCGACTTTGGCTTCGATGATGCCTACCAAATAAAACAGCAAAGCTAAAATTAAGCCGTGGCTTACCATTTGCCCGACAGCACCAATTAAGGCGAGTTTTGTGCCGGCGGCGCAGGCAACGAGAATGTAGCCCATGTGTCCGATCGAACTATAGGCTACCATGCGCTTGATGTCTTTTTGGGCGATCGCGCTCAAAGCACCGTACATCACGCTCACAGTCCCGATAATCGCTAAACCGGGAGCTATAATCGACCAAGTTTCGGGAAACAACTGCAAGCAGAACCGCACTAAACCGTAAGTTCCCAACTTCGCCAGAATCCCTCCCAGCAAAATTGCTGTTGCTGGCGAAGCTTCCACGTAAGCATCCGGCAGCCAAGTGTGGAGTGGCACTAAAGGAATTTTAATTCCCAACCCAATTAGTACAATTGTTAGCAGGATCAATTGCGTGTTCAAGGGCAATTCTTGAGTGGTAATCGCAGTGTAATCGAAATTTAAAGACCCACTCAGCCAAGCAACACCCAAAAATCCTGCTAAAACTAAAAGTCCCGAAACTGCCGTGTAAATCAAAAACTTCATGGCAGCGTATTCCCGCTGCTTTCCGCCCCAAATTGCAATCAACAGGTAAAAAGGAATTAATTCTACTTCGTAAAAAAGTACAAACAGCAGCAAATTTTGAGACATCAAAGCTCCGGCAATACCAGCATTGATCAGCAAAATCAAAGCATAGTAAAGCTGGGGCCGAGCCATCCCTTCGCCAGTGCCATAAATGACTAATAGCGTCAGCAAAGCACTTAAAACCAGCAGCGGCAAGGACAAGCCGTCAATACCCAAGTTGTAGCTCAAACCTAATTGTGGAATCCAGGGCAAATATTCTTGAAATTGCAGTCCCGAATTTGCTGGATCGAATTGAGTCAAAAGCCAGATATTCAAAAGGAAAATAGCTGCCGCAAAAGCCGAGGCTATTGAACGCAGACGCATCCCATTGATATTTCCGGGCAGGAACCCGACTACCGCAGCGCCCAACGCGGGCAACCAGAGCAAGGCACTAAGCATAATGTGTGAAGTGAAGAGTGAAGAGTGAACAATCAATTTTGCAGCCTCTTGTCTTTGATAATTTGAGAGTTTATATGTTAAACTTTTTCCCAATTATCAATTCCAAAATTCATCACGACTCAGAAACAATAGTGACTCGACCAGTGTCTAAATCGTAATACCCACCAACAACTTTCAGTTTATTCTCCGCAATTAACTTAGAGATAACTGGAGATGCTTTTAACCTGCTAGCTTGCAGCATAACATTCGCTTTGACGGCATTTTCTAGACGATCGCCCGCTTGGTCTTTCGAGCTTTCTACCGCCGGCTTAATGGCGTCGATCAAACTGCCAATTTGACCGGGAACTTGAGCTCCTTTGATGGTTGCGTCTACCGCACCGCACCTTTCATGCCCGACTACCACAAGCACTTTTGCTCCCAGTACCAGCGTGCCAAATTCCAGGCTGCCCATTTCTTCTGAGGTAACAACATTTCCGGCCACGCGACAGACAAATAAATCTCCCAATCCTTGATCGAAGATAATCTCGGAAGGAAAGCGGGAATCTGCACAGCCCAGAATAGCAGCAAAGGGTTTTTGAGTTTTGGCAACTTCGGTGAGGCGCCCAAAGTCTTGGTGGGGATTTTGGCGTTTGCTTTCAACAAACCGTTTGTTCCCGTCCATTAACTGTTTCAGAGCTGCATCGGGAGTCAAGTCATTTTGAGCAATTGCTGGTTCGGGTGCAGCCAAATCAGCGCCTGCTCCTACTGCGAGTATCCCTGTACCAATAGCACCTGCGACAAATTTGAGGGAATTGCGCCGGGAAAGATTGAATTGTCTGTGGTCTGAGTTCATTTATGCTGCCTTATCGGAACGAGTTTGAAATCTTTGTTCAAGACTTCATGTTTTTAAGATTTTAGATGAAAACTGTCACCTAAAATCTTCAAGCTTATATTTCTTTACCCGCCCACAATCAGCGACAAGCGAGCTAGAAGTGGCCAGCTTATGAGCAGTCCCAAAACTGCCACTCCGAACAGAATTGTCAAGGCGTAAAACTGAGTTTGACCGTTAACGTTGTATTTGAGGCTTTGCCCGCCAAAAACCGTTGCAAAACCGATTAAGTTCACGAATCCGTCAACAATATTGCGATCGAACCAGGAGATGATTTGGGAAACCAAACCAACTGCAAATATCACTGTCACGCGGTAAAGTTGGGCGGTGTAAAAGTCGTAAGCAAAAAAGTCTTGCAGGGCTTGAGAACCGATTCGCACCGGTTTTTCCCATTTCTCGTTTAGGTAAACCAATGCTCCTGCACCGATGCCGATCGCGGTTGACAAAACTAGCAGTCCAGTGGCGGTATAATTCAAACTTGCCCCAGGCAAGACCTGCCACGTCGCCAGCAAGTGCGGAACGTGCAAAGTAAAGCCCATTAAAACAGTCATCGGCAAGATAAAAGGCCAGTGAACTTCCGGCGCACGTTCGGTCATTTGCTTTGGTTTGCCACCGAAAACTAAACCGAAGACGCGCACCAAGCCAAAAGCAGTGACGCCGTTTACAAACAGCACTATTCCTAACAAGAAAGGGTGAGTTTGCCAAAGCCCTGATGTGAAGTCTTCTAAAGCCCAGAAACAGCCGAAGGGCGGCAGTCCCACCAATCCAGCGCTACCGACAATAAACGATATCGCTGATATTGGCCGCTTTCCCCACAAACCGCCGAGAGATCGGACATCCTGAGTGATGCTGTTCCAAACTACCGAACCGATGCTCATCACCAGCAAACCCATTGCTAAGGTGTAGGCAAATATCAATGTCAGGGCTGTCTGGGCTTGTCCGGTGCCGACGGCGATAAATACTAAGCCCATGTATGAGCTGACTATATAGGAAAGCGTGCGCTTGATGTCAATTTGGGCGATCGCAATTAATGAAGCACCAACCGCCGTCGCAGCACCTACAATAATAGTTGTCGTCATCCCCATGGGCGACAAAGCAATCACTGGCTGCAACTTAATCAAAATCCAAGCACCAGTTTCCACAACTACGGTGTTCCGCAAAATCGTCGCCGGCAGCGGGCCTTCCATCGCCTCATCCAGCCACAGGTGCAAGGGAAACTGAGCACATTTACCCATCGGACCGGCAATCAAAGCTAAAGTCAGCAGTGTCGCTACAGTGGGGTCAAGCTTTGCAGTCTGGGCCCAAGCCGCCAACTCGTCAAAGTTCCAAGTTCCAGCCAGCGGCAGAATGGCGACTACTCCCATCAGCAGGAATAAGTCACCCACCCGCTTTGTTAAGAAAGCGTCGCGGGCTCCTGTCACCACCAAAGACTGATTGAACCACAGCCCGACTAGCAGGTAAGTACCCAAAGTCAGAACTTCCAAAATCATGTAGCTGAAGAACAGGGAATTGCACAGTACCAAGCCACACATCCCAGCTTCAAACAGCCCCATCAGAGAAAAGAACCGAGCCCAGCCCCAGTCCATTTCCATGTAACCGAAAGCATAAATCTGCGCTAGCAAGTTCAGTCCGGTAATCAAAACAGTCGCCCCGACGGTGACAGCAGAGATTTCAACAGGAATGGTTAAGTCTAAACCTGCTACATTCAGCCAGGGAATCAACTCGTGTTGCGCCGGTTGGTTCCAGATAGCTGTCAGGGCTATGACACCGTGTAAAAAAGCGAACAAGGTTAATATGGCGTTCACGTAACCGGATGGTCTTGGTCCCGTGCGGCGGGTAACTGCTGGAAACCACAGCATGGACAGAACTCCGCCGATGAGTGGATAGCAAGGTATAAACCAAACCGTCTGGAGTAAGATTTGAGCCATGGGCATTACCTGTAAAGGTTACAAAAATTTAAAAATCTGAGAATAATTTTGATCGCGCTGACGACAGCACTCAAAAGCCACAAGGCAGAAGTAAAGAAAATTTGGGAATTTGCCTCTGAGTTGGTTCCCGTCGTCAAACCGAGCGCTTCAGAATTGACTTATTAATTTTATATTAAGTATTGCATTAAATTTTCATATTTCTGATTCAGGATATTTATCTGTACCGATAAACTATACTTATACGTATATAGAGGGGCGGATTGCATACAAAGGAATATTTGTCGATCGCAAGTGCGATCGAACAATCATTAATTGTCTAAAATATTAAAACCGCTCAATGTCCCAAGCGGCTAAAGGAAGTTTGGCTTGGCGCTGTCCGATCGCCCTTGCCCTAACATTCACTAGACCGATCGGCGTATTAAACAAATCTACCATATCGGCTCGGTCGATCCTCTTCGAGGGCTTCGCTAACGCAATTTTGGCAGCAGCAACCGGAAATTCCTTGAACAGCCATCTAGCAAGCCGATAACAATATTCTCCTGTTGTGAATTCTCGCATCAAATCGACACCGTGGAGTTCGTGCAAATATTTATTAGATTCGCCGTAGCGATACCATTGACTTTGCAACTGTTTTATTGTATTTCTGTGGCGGTGTCTGACGATCGCATTTTCGGCAAAATACATTTTATAGGATGTTTCCCGCAAAATCCGCCAACACAAGTCAGCATCGCCGCCACTGGTAAGGTAAGGGCGAAATAATCCTATTTGTTGTAAAACTAGCCTCCGTACAGCTAAATTTGCGGTTTGGGTGTAGGGACAAAAAGGGTGAGCGAGAGTATGTTTTTGAGATAAAGTATTTTGGCGATCGGCGTGTTGTTCTAAGATAGTTTTACCGGGCAGTGCGAGTATTTCCCCAGCACTAATTCCTATTTCTAAGTCAACGAATGGCTTAACTAAATTTTCCAGCCAGTCAGATTCCGGGCGACAGTCTGCATCGGTAAATGCAATGATTTCGCCTGTGGATGCGAGAATTCCTTGATTGCGGGCGGCGTAGGAACTTTGAATCTGATTTTCGGTGAGGTGGCGAATGGTTATTTGATTGAAATTGCTTCCCTCCCTTACCAAGGGGGGGACTGAGGGGGGGTTAGGGTTTGCTGCTGTTTGGAGAATGGTTGAAGTGCGATCGCGGCTGTTGTTGTCTACTAATAGATATTCTACTCTGTGTGGCGGATAAGTTTGCGATCGCAGGCAATCGATTAACTCCGGCAAATCCATCTCGCCGTTGTAAACAGGCACAACCACCGAAACCTCCGGTAAAAACGTTTTAGTCATTCACAAACAACCGTAAACGATAGCATAACTAATATTGAGTAAGATTAAACGAACCGCGAAGGCGCTAAGGAGGCTAAGGAAGATAAATAAGCAAATGTAGTTCTTCCTTTGTGCTATAAGCCTCTTCCCGGTTCTTCAAATAATTAAAAAGCGTTACTAAGTTCCCTTGCATTAACGGAGATATATATTGTCAAAATTATAACTTCCGAGCCTTAAACAGGCAAGATGCCTGTTCCACAACTGCCTTCGGTTCTTGTGGAACAGGCATCTTGCCTGTTTCTTTCAAATAGTAGAAAATATCTCTTACATCCCCTGTGCAATCCGTCACGCAATCCCTTCTCAACTGTTTCTTGTCAACATCAGAATCATTAACACTAACGCCCCATTAGTTAAATAAAAAATGCCAACAACCTGAGTTTCCAACCAGCCGCACAACTCTAAATGATGGTGCAGTGGAGCCATTCTTAACAGACGCTTGCCGATTCCATCCGGTCCTTTTGTAGCTTTGTAATAACCTACTTGAGCAATTACTGACAGCGTTTCTACAAAGAAAATCCCGCTGATAATTAATAATATCCAAAGGCTGTTTGTTAATAAAGCTACCGCACCCAACGCACCGCCCAAAGCTAAAGCCCCTGTATCGCCCATAAACACACTGGCTGGGTTGCGGTTGTGTGCTAAGAAACCGAAACAACTGCCGCTGATGCAAGCGCAAAAAATCATTAACTCTGGCGAAGTAGAGGCTACAGATGCACCTAATCCCAAAAGTGCGATCGCGCCCAAACCGCCCATCAATCCGTCCACACCATCGGTAAGATTAGTAGCATTGCTTTCGGCAACTAGCACAAAACCCGCCAGCGGCCAGAACAGCAAACCTAAGGGCAATACCCAACCGAAAGGCAAAGCAATGCTGGTAGAAATACCAGGTTCACGAAACATCATCCACAGACAAAATAGAGCGGCAAAACCTATTTGCAAAGCCAATTTCATCCGAGGGGAAATACCTTTGTTCGACTTGCGCCGCAGAATTTGCCAGTCATCGATCCAGCCAATGAAACCGTAAGCTAAAGTTAAAGCCGATACGGCAACAACATCTGAGTTAAACTTAGACCAAAGTAAAGCGACTGCTACCCCTGCAGGTACAAAAAAGATGCCTCCCATTGTCGGCGTTCCCGCCTTTTTTAAATGAGCTTGGGGGCCGTCTTCGCGAATTATTTGTCCTGCTTTTAGTTGCTGGAGTACGGGCACAACTGCATAGCCCAACCCCGACGCAACTAAAGCACAAACAACTAGCGGCATAAATAGCGATGCAGGTAAGTTCAAAAATCTACCCGCTGCTACATCTAAACCGATCGCTAAAAGGCAGAGCCCCAAACCCAGCAGCAGGAATAAATTCTTGCCTGTAAGTTTGAAAGGCAGACTAAAAGGGATTTTCTCATCCAAAAAGTTATCCATAACACTCCTCACCACACACTATTTGAGAATAAGCAATTGACAATGGGGAATAGGGTGCGATACAGGAGATTGAGAAATCTCTTAGTTTTTCTTCCCTGTTTCCGGTTGATTTCTTCACCCTTCTACCCGTTATTCTTCGCCTACACTCACATCCTCTTCTACTTCCTCTTCTAAATCATCGTAAGGACTGTCGTCAACTGCCATAAGTTCAGAAATTTCTTCTTCGTGCAGATAGTCGGGTTCTTGGACATCCCTTGCTAACAGGCGATTGTTAGATTCCAACCAGTCTAAAAGAGAAGATTGCTGCTTTAATGGAATTACATCCGCAGGCAAGTGGCGAGGTATTTGACGCAGAGATGGGTTGTACATGATTCTCGGTTTTTAAAGACAAAGACGCGATCGAGTAGAAGTAACGTTTTGCCGACGAACTGCTCATTTGATCAAGCACTTGCAAATCGGGTATTTAGCAAGGCTAAAGCATTATACCACAGGCACTGTTTGGTTCCGGATCGGATAAGATGGGAGACCCAAAAGGCGATCGCCCCCAAGCATGGGCATGAGGATAACACTAAAATCCGCTCTTGCCAATCCTTCTTTAGCCGTAAGCATTGTAATCTAAGACGATCGTCTTTAAGATATCGCGGGACACGCCGCGATCGTATTCTGCAAGCTTGCCTAACGCCAACCGATTGATTCAGAACAGTCTCCTGATTTTTCATCAAAGCCTTATCCCGAAAGCGCTCTGGCTTCCTCAGTCAACTCTCAAGCAATAAATCTCAGAATGGATATAACGGCAGCAGTTTTATACAACAAAGAGGGTTACCACACCGGAGGCAAAAAACTTCTGGGGCGTCATTCAGCCGGAGAAGGGTTTCTCAAAAGCTTAGTCCAACACGGAACCGCTGACTCTCTCTACTGTTGCGCCGATAGCGAAACAACCTTTAAGGAGTTTTGTTCGCATATCCAACCTTGGCTGCAAAAACCTCGGAAAGTCCGCTGGATTCCGATGGAACGACCGGATTTGCTATCTCAACCAGGCACAATTTACCGACCCGATCCGGTTCTGTCGCAGATGGTTTGGACCCGCAGATTTGTCGATCAGCGGGCCTACAGCGTTTGTGGCGTTACTCACACGATCGGTACAAAATACATCATGGGGGCGATCGGCGATTTGATCACCGCACCCATGCAGCCTTGGGACGCCCTGATCTGCACCTCTGCAGCCGTGAAAACAGCAGTAGAAGGAGTTATGAGGGAGTGGTCTGAATATTTAGCCCAGCGCAACGGCGGTAAACCGGAAATTCTGGTCAAATTCCCCGTTATTCCCCTAGGAGTCGATTGCAGCGCGTTTCCGCAGGGTGTGGAAGCCGTTAATAGTCGCCGCCAACTGCGACAAGAACTCGACATTTCTCCCGAAGATATTGTTGTGTTATTTGTCGGTCGATTGACTTTTTCTGCAAAAGCTCATCCGGTACCCATGTACATCGCCCTAGAACGGGCATCACAACAGACAAAAGCCAAAATCCACTTAATTCAAGCCGGTTGGATCGAAGATCCGAGAGAGGAACCCGACTTTAAAAATAGCGCCCAAATATTTTGTCCCTCGGTAAATGCTATTTTTTTAGATGGGAGACAGCCGGAAATTAGAATAAATATTTGGTCGGCGGCAGACATTTTCATTTCGCTTTCCGACAACATTCAAGAATCCTTCGGACTGACACCAATAGAAGCCATGGCGAACGGACTGCCGGCCATAGTCTCCGATTGGAACGGATACAAAGAATCTGTACGCCACGAAATAGACGGCTTCCGCATTCCCACACTCATCCCGCCCCCGGAATCTTGTTTAGATTTAGCCCTAAATTATCTTGACGGCAGCTTAAATTGGCCGACTTACATGGGTCACACTTCCCTCGCCACAGCAGTTGACATTGATGCTTGCACCCTGGCGTTGTGCCAATTAATTGAAAACCCCGAATTGAGAAAGCGGATGGGGGAAAATGCCAGACAAAGGGCGAGGGAAATTTATGATTGGAAAGTAGTAATTGCTGCTTACGAACAATTGTGGCGGGAATTAGCAGAAATTCGCCTTGCGGCACCGGAGTCAGCACCTTTAAAACCCGGGAACCCGCCTTATCCCCTAGGCGACGATCCGTTTCGGGTATTGGGTAATTATGCGACTAGAAGTTTAAGCAATGAGATGATACTGAGTCTGGGTGCGATCGCCACACCAGAACTTTTAAAGCAGGTACAGACAATTAGGTTTACCAGTTTTGGTGAGGATAGGAGAAGATCTGTTAGCATTCAGATGGAGATATTGGATACAATTAAGCAGGAAGGTGCGATCAGCGTGGGGGAAGTTATCCAGCGCTACGTTAAAAACGAGCAAGAATTAGCCTACCTGTATCGGACTCTGCTTTATTTGGTGAAATTTGATATCTTAGTGATTAGTTCTTAGTCCTCGGCGATTGAAATCGCGTCTCCACAAACTTTCGTCCCTCTCGCTTGAGAATAAAGAGAATATCGGTCTGAATTTTGCCTCAAGTGCGATAATTAATCACTGTATCCCTGTCCAAATCGGTGTCGTGCTTTCATTATAAAAAAACTATGCTTAGAAAATCTGCACTATTAGAGATAATTGCTGGTAAGAATCGCGGTTTGCTGGCGACTCCCAGCGACAAACAAGCGATTTTAAGTGCGATCGCCCAATTGGAAGATTACAACCCCACATCACGGCCTGTCGAAGCTGCAGAGCTTTTAAATGGTGACTGGCGGTTATTGTACACCACCAGCCGCGACCTGCTGAATCTTGACAGTTTTCCCTTGGTAAAATTGGGTCAAATTTATCAATCGATCCGCGTCAAAGAATCTAAAATTTATAACATTGGCGAACTTTACGGCTTGCCTTATTTGGAAGGGATTGTCAGTGTAGCCGCAAGATTTGAGCCAACTTCCGAACGGCGAGTGCAGGTGAAGTTTGAGCGGTCTATAGTAGGTTTAAGCAGGTTGATTGGCTATGAATCTCCGGGGAAGTTTATCAATGAGATTGAGTCGGGTAAAAAGTTCGCTGCTGTAGATTTCGGGCTGGATACTCGCGAACAGCGGGGATGGCTGGACATCACTTATTTGGATAAAGATTTGCGGATTGGACGGGGGAATAAAGACAGTGTTTTTGTCTTGACAAAAGAGTGATTTTGTAATGTGTGATTAAGTGCGATCGCCCCTTAACTCCTAATCAATTCATCTTTCCTTCATCCGCGTTTATCCGCGTTAATTTGCGGTTGCAAATAAAAGATATATCACTTTTGCCAACAATTCAAAACTTACTAAAACCCTTAAATCAACAGCCGATCAAAGCCTTCAGATAGGATAAGCGTTAAAACTTAGCGTTAAGAAGTGACAATAGACAATTGTTGTGATGAGTCCTTGAATTTTAATGGAAAAGACGTTAGTACATTCCCGCCAAAAAACTTACTAACGCTTTTTGTATACTCACCTATTAATCCCATAAGTTTATGCAGCATTAACGTATTATCATGCTCATCAAGAAGAGATTGATACAGATTTAGCTGAGAAGAAGCCTACGAACAGTTAGCAGAGTTACACGACAAAAACCTCAAGGCAAATCCATGAATTCGCACTTTGGCAAAAAAAGTGCGATTCCCTACGGGATAGCTACGCTTCACGCAGTCTCCTCCAAAAACGCGATCGCCCTAACTTATCTGCGTCCATCTGCGTCCATCTGCCCACATCTGCGGTTAAAAAAAGATCGATACCCCTTACAAGCATAAAAAATCTAAAATCTAAAATAATAAAAAAATGCTTCGACTCTCCCAAACCCAACTCAAAATCCTCGAAGAATGCCCCCGCAAATTCCAACACAGCTACCTCGAACTACTCGCCACCACCGCCTCCCCAGAACACAAAGAAAAACTCACATGGGGAAGCCATTTTCACCTATTAATGCAGCAGCGAGAACTCGGACTTCCCATTGAATTTATCATCCAACAAGACCCCGAACTGGGACGCTGCGTGGCAGCATTTATCAACACCGCACCCGAACTTTTCGCCAATTCAGAAAATAGCGATCGCATTTTCCGCCAAGCCGAACACCCCCGCACCCTAATTTTCCAAGACTACCTATTCACCGTTATCTATGACTTGCTAATAGCAGAACCAAACGCCGCCCAAATTCTCGACTGGAAAACCTATCCCCGCCCTCAAAAATCAAAATGGATAGCCGAAAGTTGGCAAACTCGCCTCTATTTATACGTCTTAGTAGAAACCAGCGACTATTCCCCCGAACAAGTTTCCATGACATACTGGTTCGTCCAACTGCAAGGAGAAGAACCGCCGCAAAAACTCACAGTTGATTACAACCAAACAAAACACGATCGCACAAAACAAGATTTAACCAACCTATTGCAGCAGCTAACCGACTGGCGACAACGCTATACCGAAGGCGGCGAATTCTTACCCCAAGTAGAAATTAGTTCCAATCTTTGCGATTCCTGTCAATTTGCCACTCGCTGCAACCGCACACCAGACAACACAGCTTTTCCCCCCAATCTTTCGGCAGAAACTCCGGCAAATTGGCTGCCAAATCTTGCTATCATTGAGGAAATGTCTATTTAATTCAACTCTTTTACTATGCCAAATATTAGTCGCCCGGTGGGGGCGGGTTTATAGATATTGTGGATGTGAATGAAAGATTGTTGGTGAACCAGCCCCTACAGGAATTAATGAAATAACATATGACAGAACTACTTCAAAACTTGCCAACTAAACCCCTATCTCAGCCCCCAGATTGGTTGCTCCAAGCTGTCAGAAACCACGCACCAGAACTCCCCGGAAACTATGCCGCTGCACTTCTGTGGTATAGAGGAATTCAAAACCCCGAACAAATACCCGGTTTCTTAAATCCCCAACTTTACCAACCAGCAAGTCCCTTTGAATTCGGACTAGAAATGAACTGGGCGATAGAAAGAATCCAGCAAGCACGAAACAGCGCCGAAAAAGTCGCAATTTGGGGAGACTTCGACGCCGACGGCATTACCTCAACCTCCGTACTTTGGGACGGACTGGGAGAATTTTTTGCTCAAAACGACCAACTAATGTATTACATTCCCAACCGCTTAACCGAATCTCATGGACTGAATGTCGCGGGAATAGATGCCTTAGCCAAATCTGGAATTAGCTTAATTATTACCTGTGATACCGGAAGTACAAACATCGCTGAAATCGAATATGCGACCAGCTTAAACATCGATACAATTGTCACCGACCATCATACATTACCAGACGATCGCCCGCCAGCTACAGCCATTATCAATCCCCGCTACTTCCCCCCAAACCACCAACTATTTAACCTCTCTGGAGTTGGAGTAGCCTACAAATTAGTTGAAGCATTATATCACACATTACCGGATATTCCGCAGCGCCCGCTCACAGATTTATTAGAATTAGTAGCGATCGGCTTAATTGCCGATTTAGTCCAACTTACAGGAGACAGTCGCTACCTAGCACAAATCGGCATCCAACAACTGCAAAAACAAATCGCAAATCCCACCCGCCCAGGAGTTGCAAAATTGCTCGAACTCTGCAAAAGATCTGGCGATCGCCCAACCGACATTTCCTTCGGCCTCGGCCCCCGAATCAACGCCGTCAGCCGCATTCAAGGCGATGCCAGCTTCTGCGTAGAACTCCTCACCAGCCGCGACAAAAAACGCTGCGAAGAACTAGCAAATTTAACCGAAATTGCCAACAGCCGACGTAAATCTTTACAAAAAGATGTTGCCAAAGATGCCGCGGCCAAATTAGCCAAACTCGACCTTTCAACTACTAGCGTCATCGTCCTCAGCGATCCCCAATGGCCCGTAGGAGTATTAGGATTAGTAGCCGGACAAATCGCCCAAGAATACGGCCGCCCCGTGATTTTATTCAGCACAGAAGGAAGCGAAAAAATTAATGAAAATTCCCCGGAAATGCAATTTACCTCCTTATTAGATTCAGAATCACCAACACTTTCCCCCTCCAAAATTGCCAGGGGTTCGGCGCGTTCCGCCAATCAAATCGACCTTTACCAATTAGTCAAAGACCAAGCGCATTTATTGCACAGATTTGGCGGTCATCCCTTCGCCGCAGGATTAAGTCTCCCGGTTGAAAATATCTCCCTATTTACCGATGCTGTTAATCAGCAACTGCGACAACAATACAGTACAGATAGTTTAACAGCCGCACCAGTTCAAGCCGACCTAAAAATTACTGTATCCGAATTAGGCAAAGACTTATTTCAAGAAATAAAATTGCTAGAACCGTGTGGCATGGGCAATCCGGCCCCCAAATTGCTGATTGAAAACTGCTGGTTTGACAATCTCTGGAATCAAAAAATCAAGGATTTGAAAGGGCAAAAAGTAGAATATATCAAAACAGAATTTACAATTAGGGACGAATCTAGCGATACGGGATTTCCCGGCATTTGGTGGGGACACAATCAAAATGAAGTTCCCCAAGGCCGCTGCGATGTAACCGTTGAACTCGATTTTAATACTTACAAATCGCGCTATGAAGTGCGCCTCGTAGCAGTGCAAGAACGCACGGAAGACAACCAAATAAATTCCCCGACTCAAATAGATTGGATTCTAGACTGGCGCACTAGAAATAACGATGAAGAGTTATTAGGCGCTAGCACAAACTTACAATCTCAAATGCCGATCGACAATCTAGTTTACAATTCCGAAAAGGTCGATCGCGAAAACTCGATCGTCCTCAAAGAATGCCCCGCAAGCTGGGACGAACTGCGGATCTGGTTTCGGCAAGCACAGTACACTCAGAAAAAACTCGCGATCGCCTATACATTACCCCCACTCGTACCCCCACAGCAAATCTGCCAACAGCTAATCGGCATCGCCAAATACCTCAGCCGCACCAACAAACCCGTCACCAGACAGCAACTCCGCCAAAAACTCGGCATCAGCGACACATCGCTGCAACTAGGGTTCAAAACCCTAACATATCTCGGTTTCCAAATCCATTACCGCGATCGAGCTTTCCACATCTCCAGACAACCCGAAACCGCACAGCAGCAAGACGCGATCGATAAAATGCCCAAACCCTTATTAGATAGCCAATCCATTCAATTCTCCGTGCCAAATTCCCCGATTGCCGCGCGTTTTGCAGCGCAATTCCTAGCAGCAGTCTCCGAAGAACAATTCCGGCGGAAATATTTCTGTGAAGTACCCCTCTCCACCATTGTGTCGATCGCGCGAGAAACCGTTTTCCAAGAAGATTCTACAGCAATTCCCTTCTAACTGAGATATTGCACCATTGTTAAGAACGGACTCTCCGGCCCGTTCCACTCATGAGATAACTTTTCTTATGGGTTACGCACGCTATTACCACTGGTGGGGCTGGCTTTTGGGCCCCTGAAGGGAGAGAAATTTTTGTGGATCTGCTGGCTTAAGAGGTCTATTCCTGACACGGCGGCAACATCTCAGTTCTAAGAAATATCTGAGTTCTGAATTCATCCCGATAAAATAAGGCATAGGGCAATGCGAGTTATCCGTTGCGAGTCAGGTCCAAAACTCATAACTCCTAACTCACAGCCCAAAACCCAAAACTCCCCACCCCCCAAACTCGATCGCCCATCTCCAATTTAAAACCCCTATGCTTCTCTGTCCCCGCTGCCAATTTGAAAATCCCAATCCAAACAAGTTTTGTCAACAATGCGGAAATTCCCTAATTTACAAACCTTGCCACGAATGCGGTGCCCAAGTCGCTTTTAGCGCCAAAGAATGTCAGAATTGCGGCGTCGCAACAGGTCAAGTGTGGCGGGCCATTATCTGCGGTCGATCGAATTTTCCAGCAGTCGAGCCACAGGAGTCAACCCTACCCCCAGCCGAGTTTGGGCAAAAACCAGACATAGTTCCAGAAACCGCATCGCCCCAAAACTCTCCTGAACCAATCACAGACGCGATTAAAACAGACATAACCACCCCAGCCGAAGCCCGTACAGCAGTCGCACCAACTTCTCCCCAGCCAAGCGACGGCGAATTCAGCAGCGCAGAAATTGACGCTGTGGTAGCCGTGGGGCCGATCGCACCAGCATCCTTTCAAACAACAGAAAAAAGCTCGAATACAGCACCAGAGCGCGAAATAACCCCGTCTGAGCAGAATTTTACAACCGCACCACAGCCTAAACAAATCCAGGAAGCAACCGAGAACCCCGACAGCCCAAACATAGCGGACACCTCCCCTCCATCTCCAGAAGTCCCCATCCCCTATTCAGAATATTTAATCCCTTCCCAGCCAGCCGGAGCTTATTTAGACACTCAGCAGCGCTACCAACTCCTAGAAACCGTGCCGCCGAGAAAACGCTCAGACACAGTAGCAGTAACAGTATTGGACTGTCAGCCTCTGGAAATGTCACCCCTCAAAGCCATGCTAGCAGCCAACTCTGCCAGCGTCGCCAGACGAACATCCCCCTATACCGCAGCAATCAAAGGCGGAGAAAATTCAACCAATTCCGCCTTAGCAGAGCTTTGCCAAGGCATAGCTGAACCTTATCTGGCACTGCGGTGGCAATTCTCTCAAAACCTGCCAGTCATTCACGATAGCTGGTCAGACAACGAACAAGCAGTGCTGCTGCTAGAAGACTGCTCCCAATGGCCACTGCTGGTAGAACGCTGGAGTCAACCCGAAACTTCCACTCAGCAAATTTTATACTGGCTGCACGAAATGACAGAACTCTGGGCTGCCCTAGAACCCTGGCGCTGTCGGCAAAGCTTGTTGGAACTGACAAATTTGCGAGTCAACCCCGACTCTTCGTTTTCCTTGGCTTCTTTGCGACTGCAATACCTCTATCCCGAACCCGCCGGCTCAAACCTGCAACTGGTAGATTTGGGGCAATTGTGGCAGGTGATATTTAGCCAGTCCGATCATCGCACTCAGTTTGGCGCTTTGCTCGAACTGCTGCAACAAATGTACAGAGGCGAGATTAACACAATCGAAGAATTGCGATCGCGCCTAGAAACTGTTCCCCTCGAACTCCAACCCGCACCTTCACCAACCTCAACCCCGACGCGCAGGCATTACCACAGCGCAGACGAGTCGCCCCCCGACGTTGGCGAGGTCTTAACCCAACCGATGCCACTCCAGATTTACAGCTTAGAAGACGCAGGCCTCACCGATGTTGGCCGCACGCGCGACCACAACGAAGACTTCTTCAGCATCTGGACTCAGCTAAACAAACTCGAAAGTTCATTCGGTCGCATTTTTCAAACCAAAGGGCTTTACATTCTCTGCGACGGCATGGGCGGACACGACAGGGGAGAAGTAGCCAGTCAACTAGCCGCTGAAACCCTCAGAGAATTCTTTCAAACCAGTTGGGAAAATCAACTACCTCCGGCAGAAACCATCCGCGAGGGAGTCCTGCTAGCCAACAAAGCCATCTTTGAAATTAATCAAAAAGACGGACGCTCCGGCAGCGCCCGCATGGGTACAACTCTAGTCGCAGTCTTAGTTCAAGACACCCAATTCGCCGTTGCCCACGTCGGCGACAGCCGCCTATACCGACTGAGAAAGGGACAAACCCTAGAAAAAATCACCTCAGACCACGAAGTAGGCCAGCGCGAAATTAAGCGCGGGGTTGACCCGGAAACTGCTTATGCCCGTCCCGACGCTTATCAATTAACTCAAGCCATCGGCCCGCGAGACAGTAATTTTCTCAAGCCTGACGTGCAGTTTTTAGACTTGTGTGAAGATACCTTATTAATTTTGGCTTCCGACGGCCTGACAGATAATGATTTGTTAGAAACTCACTGGCAGAACACTCTCGAACCCCTCTTCAATCCCCAAGCTGATCTCGACCAGGGAGTTGCCGAGTTGATTGAACTGGGTAACAAACGCAACGGTCACGACAATATCACGGCAATTATCATTCGGGCGCAGGTAGGGGCATTTCGATTTTAGAATTTGGATGCTGCCAACTTTTTCAAAGGTGGCACATTTCCCCTGTGACGGCATTGGTTAAACCTGCAATTGTTGCAGAGAAAAAAAACAGATTCTGCCGTTTCCGGGCAACGCTTTACTGCTCGCTCTGTTTTATAGGTATCCGGTGTTAAAACAGCTTCGGTTTGAGTGTTCAAAAAATGATTACAGACCCATACGATTGCAGAAAAGCTGTGAAGTACCAACCATTTATCCGTAGCTTGAATTTTGAGATGGTGTTCCGGAAATCTACCGGAAAAAGTGGCTTGATAGTAAGTTGATTTATCATAGTTGAAAGAGCTTTCACTTACAAAAATAGTTAGTATAATGAAAAAAAATTAACTAAAATGAAGTGAGTCAGCAGGCGGGATGATGAAAAATCTGTTTTATACTAGATCGCTATCGTGGCAAGGTGGGCATAGGTGGGAAGTGTCAGCCCTACATATATGTGGGGCTGACATCACAATCTGCTGCTACATCAAATTTACGTAAAAGTTTAGCGATTGTTTACTTAGTTTTTGTTGTTGCAATTGTTAAATCGATCGACTGTGTTTTAAGGAACGATAGACCCCTCACAAATTTTATGAATAATTGTTCCCAAAAAACTATTTATAAATTCATGGTTGATGGAATATTTAATCACAATCAGGATATTATAAAGGTTTAGTGAAACTCACCTGTGAAGCTCATAATTAACGTGAGTTCGGGATAAGAAAAGGGAAAGCAGGTAGTAGGCTGAAGGTATTGAAGTCTCAACCTCCTGCTGACCCATGATGATCTTAGAAGAACTATTTTGCCATGTCGATGATTTTTGCCAAAGATTTGAGCCGTTGTGGAAACGAAAACTAATCGGGAATGGGCTCAAACAGCGAAATCGTAAGCGGAGCTTGTGTTTGAGCGAAATCATGACGATTCTAATTGCCTTTCATCAATCTTGTGATCGCAACTTTAAGTCCTACTATGTGGAGAAGGTGCAAATGCTGTGGGGTAAAGATTTTCCAGGATTAGTCAGCTATCAGCGATTTGTAGAGTGGACACTCCCGTACGTTGCTCCCATTATGTGCATATCTGCGGTCTTGTTTTGGTCGGTGTACGGGCATTAGCTTTATGGACTCCACTTGTCTCAAAGTCTGTCATAATCGCCGGATCAATCAACATCGAGTGTTTAAGAACCGAAGCGCGCGTGGTAAAACTTCTGTTGATTGGTTCTTTGGCTTTAAGCTACATTTGGTAGTCAATGACAAAGGAGAGTTGCTCAGCTCTCAGGTGACTCCAGGTAATGTCGACGCTCGTACGCCTGTTCCCGATTTGCTTCAACATCTGTTTGGGCAAGTGTTTGCAGATAAGGGCTACATTTCTCAAAAGCTCTTCCAGCAATTATTGGAAGAGCTTGGAGTCCAGCTAGTCACCAAGCTAAGCGCGAAATATGAAGCAGCGTCTGATGCCTCTGTGTGACCGCTTGCCGCCCGTGAAAGCGTGCGGTTGTTGAGACTGTTATCGACCAACTGAAAAATATTTCACAGATTGAGCATTCTCGGCATCGTTCTCCGGTCAACGGCTTTATCAACATCTTGTGCGGATTGATTGCCTATTGCCATCAGCCTAAGAAGCCAGGAATTGCTAGGGAAGACCATTTGCTGCCTTCTGCTTAACCCGAACTCACGTTAATTAATTTTTAATTTCTAATTTTTCAAAGCCCTACGCCCCTAATCTGTAAATTTTCGCCAACTCTCACTGCCACATCAGGGAGTTCAACCACATCAATCGAAAATGCTGCTGACTCTTTTAGATCCAGACAAACAGACCCCCCTGCAACAATGGAGTTTCGAGAGCGAATCCATTGTTCGCATCGGCCGCTCTCCTGAAAATCACGTTGTGATCCCCAATGCTCTAGTGTCACGGCAGCATCTGGAATTGCAAAGAGTTAATAGCGGGAGATCCAGCCAGTGGTACTTAGTCAATTCCGGCACAAATGGCACTTTGGTGAACGGTATTCTCATGTCTCAGGGTTGGATATCCGACGGTGCCCTGATCCAGTTGGCGCGGGGCGGCCCAATTCTGCATTTCCAAGTGGTTACTATTGAAGTCGGTGGCAAGATTGAGGCGAACCCCACCGTCAATCTCGTGGCACCGAGGTGTACTCACGCGGGAAACCCGCCGGGGAATTTATTCTGCATCCACTGCGGCGAACCGATTAAAGTCGATCGCACAGTCCGTCACTACCAAGTGCTGAGAACTTTGGGCCAAGGCGGTATGGGAACAACGACTTTAGCCTGGGATCGAGATAAAGCGAAAGCTCAACAACCCGGAAGTTCCCCCGCAGCTTCTCTGGTAGTCCTCAAGGAAATGAATGCTGATATGGCTCAGATAGTCAAAGCTCAAGAACTGTTTGAACGTGAAGCTAAAACTCTCAAGGCCCTCCACCATCCAGGAATTCCTCAGTTTTTTGACTTTTTTGTGGAAGGGGGCAAAAAATACTTGGTGATGGAAATGCTCCACGGCGAGGATTTAGAAAAACGCATCTACAACCGCGGGCCTGTTGCTCCCCAACAAGCAATAGAGTGGATGATCCAAACCTGTGAGGTTTTGAACTACATTCACTCTCAAAAACCCCCGATCGTCCACCGGGATATTAAACCTGCTAATTTGCTGGTGCGCCACCGCGACAATTGCATTACAGTGCTGGATTTTGGTGCCGTTAAAGAAATCGGCACTCCTCCAGGGACTCGCATCGGGGTTGAAGGCTACACCGCACCAGAACAAGACCGGGGACAGCCTCTCCCTCAGTCGGATTTATATGCTATTGGACCTACTTTGATTTTTTTGCTGACGGCCCAAAGCCCTCAAAACTTTTACGGCAAAATAGCTGGAGGTTACGGCTTTAAGCTCGAAAATATTCCAACCATCGCCCCCAAGCTGCGGGAGACCCTTTTGCGAACCACGGCAGCTAAGCCTGGGGATCGCTTTCAAACTGCTCAACAATTAGCTCGAGCTTTAGCAGCTTCCCTTTAATAGGAGTCAAAAGTCACAAGTCAAAAGTCACAAGTCATTAGGAAGAGGGCAAAGGGAAGAGGGAAGAAGCTAGCAACGGAAATTTATGAAAGAAAATTTACCCGATCGCCTCGAAATTTCTCTTCGACACCCCAGTCCTCCATCTTTTGTGTTATTCCTCGTCCCAAGCTTCTACAGCTATCAACTCGCTCACGGGGTCTTGCATAGAAAAATCAAACTCTAGCAATTGCTGTTTCCAGTACGGCCATTCGTCGCCGTAAAGCAGAGCTATTTTCCAAATACTGTCTGTCGGTTTGATAATGTCAGACGTGACGAGAGAATGCACCTGACGCTGGAACTTAACCATCGGCTGTATAACCTGCTGGCTCATAATACCTCTTGAATTGTTTAAATCTTGTGTAATTACCACTTCCCAGCTCTCACTTTTTACCGCAGTTTCGCCAAGAACAGTCTCGCCAAGATACGTGTAGATTTTTGTCGGGAAGCTACATATTCAACTTGTATCTTAACAGAGTTCGTTTTGACAAGGGCCTATAAGCAGGACTGAAGAGTCAAGACCGACTTCAAAGAATTAATCATCTTTAAAATGTCCCGCTATATGCTGTCGATCGACATTGGGAGGTTTGCCGCCTCGATTGTTTCCACATAGTGGTAGATGCAAGGGCTGCGTTCGGCTTGTTCTTGACAAGGCTGAGTTTGCGTAGGAGAAACTGCAACTACTACTCTTTCGCTGCTACAGCGTAATTTCCGCTTTCCTGCGGGTAAACCACACTTGTTTCACCTTCGACGCTGGGTTCGCTGTGAGAGTGGGGTCTGAGCTACATAAACTGATTATAACTCTACTCACCGCAAAAGCGATCAAAAATTGTTGGATACTGTTAATCGCCACCCCTAAATGTCGATCGAACATTCAAAGGCGACAGCAGAGCGGGCGTACAAGCAAGTTCCAAACCCATCGTCCGTCCTGATTGAGTCAATCTAAAATCTAAAATCTAAAATCTAAAATTGTATGACTTGGACAAGGCGACACATTCTCACTCTGGCTGATTTTACCTCGGACGAATACGATACGGTGCTGCAAACAGCAGCCAGTTTTCGGGAGGTGCTCGGCCGCCGCACGAAGAAAGTGCCGGCCCTGCAGGGTCAAGTGGTCGCGAATTTGTTTTTTGAACCTTCTACCCGGACTCGCAATAGTTTTGAGTTGGCGGCGAAGCGGCTGTCGGCGGATACGCTAAATTTTACGCCGGGAAGCTCTTCTCTAACGAAGGGGGAGACTATTCTGGATACGGCTAAAACTTATCTGGCGATGGGAACGGATTTGATGGTAATCCGGCACGAACAAGCTGGAGTTCCCAGCACGATTGCTTCGGAAATGGATCGCTTGGGTTCGAGAGTCAGCGTTCTGAATGCTGGAGACGGCCAGCACGAACACCCATCGCAAGGTTTGCTAGACTTATTTACTATTTGTGCTCTGTTAGATACCGAACGTCCGCGGCTGGAACTTTTAGCTGGCAAAAAAATTGCTGTGGTGGGGGATATTTTGCACTCGCGGGTGGCTAGGTCTAATATTTGGAGTCTCACGGCTTCTGGGGCAGAGGTCCATTTGGCCGGGCCGCCAACTTTGCTACCGCTGTTGTTTGCTGAGTGTGGTGATGGTAGGGAAGGTAAGTTATTTTTACATTGGCAGCTTGAAGCTGCTTTGGCCGATGCTGATTTTGTGATGACTTTGCGACTGCAAAAGGAACGGATGAGCGACCATTTGCTGCCGAGTTTACGAGAGTACCATTCTTTGTACGGGATTACGCGCGATCGACTGAAACTCTGCAAGCCTGATGTGAAGGTGTTGCACCCAGGTCCGGTTAACCGGGGCGTGGAAATTAGTTCGGATTTGATGGACGATGCCCAGTTTAGCCTGATTTCTCAGCAAGTTACCAGCGGCGTCGCGGTGCGGATGGCATTACTTTATCTAATCGGCGGCGGTAAAGTTTAGGCTGTTAGTTGTTAGTCATGAATTTCGGATATTCGATTATTTTCAGGAGCGATCGCCTCTTTAAAATAATCGTTACCCGGTTTTGCCGGGTAACGATCAACACTCTTTCTAGAAATGTAAAGTGCTCTAGTTAAGAGTTAGGAAAGCCACGAGGCTTTCACCCAGCCGCCACCTTTGAGTTGGGCCCAGCCGTTTCTGTAATGACCGGTCAATGCCACATTGTCTCCATTGTATAACTTGCCGATGACATGAGAACAGCCATCGGGGCGGTGGCGGATATTCAGTCGGCCGCCGTTGGTGGCAACTTCAGCGTAGCTGTGACGGCTGTGACCGCCACAACGGGAGTAGCCGCAACTTGCCTGCGCTTCGCCTGGGACACCCAGAACAGATAGGGCTACTGCCATACCTGCAACGCCTATCCATGCAGAATTAGGAATTTTCAAGCCCAGCTCGTCTAAGGACTTGACTTGGAGTTCGGACTCTGGAGATTCATAAGCAACAAAAGAGTGGCTCAATGCTAGTGCTTCCATAGTTTCCTCGTGATTTTTGTTAACATTTGTTGGTGCAGACTCAGGTAGAAACCTCAATTAACAGCCCAAACCATTAACTTCTGTTTCAGAAAAGGCACAAGAGGGCGTTATGGTCTTGCTGTTGCCGAGTATCCGCCAATTTGCCTGAATCCTGCACAGGTATATCATGTCATTTATGTAGCTTTCCGGAACAAAAAAATAAATAAAGTTTACATCTGCTGCTAAAAATTTTGCCGACGCGGATCAGAAGTCCGGGCAGAATTAAACTTAACTGTGTCATTCAAAAGGAAAGAAAGTAATCGTTTGGGGTTGGAGATTGCTTGTACTGAGTTACGAATGACACTATTTATTGGGTGTGCTTATTTATTGAGTTGCTAGAGCAATACTGGCAGTTAATTTTATCTAACAAGTATTTTGCTCGTCTTCAAGTACGGTATGAATAGGGTTGTGGTGAGTCATAGTGTAGCCGATCGCACTTGTGCAGAAGTTGGGGGCAATGGCGTCGGGCCCTTGCCCGTGCTACGAGATTGGTCTAAAAATTAGTCTCCCTGTGTCCCCGACAAGAATGCAAGACAAATCCATCGCGACTTGATTTGTGTCAAGATCAATTAACTTATCCAGCACCACATCTTTGGCAATGAACTCTAGCGCTGCACTTTCGATCGCTACAATTCCTCAACGACATGAATCAGACAGCTTCGCAATTACCTTAGCGCCGTTGTCTGTAGAGGAAATATATGCTTTGGCAGATGACCCCGCGAACGGAGCCGTGGTAATAATGAGCGGTACAGTCCGCAACCAAACTGACGGTCAAGCTGTAGTTTCCCTAGAATATCAAGCCTACGAACCGATGGCCGTGCGAGTATTCCAGCAAATCGCTACGGAAATCCGCCGCCAGTGGGTAGATGTCAATCGGGTCGCCATTCACCACCGCGTCGGACACTTGCAGGTGGGCGAAATCAGCGTACTGGTGGCTGTTGGCTGTCCCCACCGGGGGGAGGCATTTGCAGCTTGCCAGTACGCCATAGATACGCTCAAACACAATGTACCGATTTGGAAAAAGGAACATTGGGCTGACGGTTCTAGTAGTTGGGTTAGTATTGGAGCGTGTGAGGTTGTCGGGCATTAGTAAGCAGTCAGCAGTCATTGAGTGTCTGATGACTCAAGCCGATGGCAGTTTCCGAGTGCGGGAACCAATCGAGATCTGCTAGCGTCAAAAAGTGTGGAATGTTCGATGAGCCAATTCCACCGATGAGCGACTTTATTTCCGTGTCCTGGTCTGCGGTTGTGGCGACCGTTCAAAGAGTGCAATTGCCAGCCGAAAAACTCTCTAATTATGACTTGGTGTTGCGTTGTCAGGAAGGAAATCGACCTGAAAGCACTGCCTTTTCAGAACTGTTGAAGCGGTATCAGTCCCACGTAGACAGGGTACTCTATCACTTGGCCCCTGACTGGCAAGACCGAGCAGACTTGGCTCAGGAAGTGTGGATTCGGGTCTACCGCAATATTAACCGCTTGCAAGAGCCTGTTAAATTTCGGGGCTGGCTGAGCCGCATCGCCACTAATTTGTTTTACGATGAGTTGCGGAAGCGCAAACGGGTGCGAACTCCGCTGTCGCTGGACGTACCCCGTGCTCTGGAAGATGGCGAGGTTGATTGGGAAATTCCGGCCGACAGTCCGGGGCCTGATGAAGATTTGACGACTAGAGAATTTTACGACCAGTTGCGGGTGGCGATCGCAGATTTGCCTGAAGTATTCCGCACGACAATTGTTTTAAGAGAAATTGAAGGTTTAGCCTATGAGGAAATAGCCGAAATGACCGGAGTTTCTCTGGGAACTGTCAAGTCGAGAATTGCTAGAGCTCGCCAAAGATTGCAGTTGGAATTGCAAAAATATCTCGATGGTAATTAGCAATAGTGCTTTGAGAGGTCGATCAAGAAGATTTGGTCATGTTTGCTGTCATATCAAAACTTCTCTTTTAAAATATAAATAAGCAGTAAATCATTCTAATAGCCAGGGCATCCTTCCCCAATAAAAGCAACTTTGAAATATGAATTATAACTTTGAATCGGATAAAAATCAGCATCAGCAAGGTATCGGGGATTCACTCGCTGAAAATCAAGCTAACACCAATTATCCCCAGGGGAATGTAACTACTATGATGCGCGATCGCTTTGAATTGCTGAGTGCTTACCTCGACGGCGAAGTGACGGCTGCAGAACGTCGGCAAGTGGAGGAGTGGCTGACAAATGACCCCACTACGAAGCGTTTGTACTCGCGACTGCTGATGATGCAGCAGAGTTTTCAGTCAATGCCGGTGCCTGCTGCCGAACAATCTGCACAGGAGTTGGCGACGAAGGTTTTGCAGCGGGTGGAACGCAAGCCGAAACGAACTTGGATTTTGGGTGGAGGTGCGATCGCAGCTTTGTTGATTGCGGTGGTGTCTGGTGTCGGTGGCGGCCGCCAATTGTTTGCTCCCGAGTTTGCTCGATCTCCCATTCCTGCTGAATCTGACGGTTTGATGGTGGCTTTGAACGAGCCTCTGGTGGAGATTGTTAATCCCAACGATTTGATGCTTGGGGTGAATGCACCGATAATGGATATTCCCAAAGTTGGTGTAGCAAGCCCTCAAAAGTCATTGCCAAAGGCGCAATAGGATTTCTGTTTGGAGCATAAATGAAGTTGCTAAGCTCCCTAAAAAAGGGGGCTTTTGCGGTTTTTCCCAGTTTTTCAAGGTGGATATATTCTTTGACACTTTCCTGGCTTTGAATGACGTATTGTGGGGCGATCGCATCTTAATATCGAAGTAGGTAGCTAGTGGAATTAGAGCGGGCGATCGCACTTGTCACCGATTTTTTGCAGATTTGCGATCGGCAACAACAATGTCTCCTCAATTTCCTGCCGCACAGCAGGAGATACATTACAACCGCTATTGAGGCAATCTACCAGCAATTTATTAGCATCGTAATACTTCCTCAGCAATAACTTCTGCTGTTCGCTAAATTGCCAATCGTGACCTATATTGCGATACTTAATCATCACATTTATTAATTGCTGAGTCCAATTTCGACCTTTAGCTTCCCACCACTCCCGCTCGCTTTTCCACCACTCCTGTATTCTGTTTGGATATGCTGAAGCATATAGTTGGTCTCTAAGTTGTTGCAGAGATTGCTTCAATTCTGGTTCCAGATTTAAATTGAGAGTAAAGGCGAGGATAGAGACAAGATTGCGACCTGATGCAGCAGCATAAAGATAGGGAATATTAAGGTCAATGGCATAGACCATTGCAACGTCAAGAACAATATCAGTAGCCAAGTCAGAGTGGCGTTCAGTAGCCAAGCCAGAGTCACGTTCATTGTCATAATAAGAAGTAAAGTCCAAGAAAAAAAGTTCAAGGGGTGGTTTAAAGGTATGGTCAATGGCATAACCAAGAATACGGATCAAATTTAGGTCAAAATTCAAGTCCGAACGAGGGTTACTAACGCGATCTACCTCTCGACCCAGATAAAAAGCGCGGATAGCGGATGGTTTATAGGGAGCCTTAATGGAATAAGATTTATTTCTTATCCACACTAGGAACTGCTGCAACTGCTCATCCTCAGCGACCAGCCCATCAACTTGCTGTCTCATTGACAGTAACAAGTCATCAGCTTTTTGCAACATCCCAACTGCTAAGAACAATACTTCTCGCCAACGCTTCTCGGTCAGGTGGCTGACCAGTTTTTCCCAAACTTGTGGCTCGGAATTGTTAACTATTTCTCTAGCAGTGAAATACTCTTGAAATGTTAGATGAGAAAATGAATAAATCCCTCTTGCCCTCTCCACTAATAATCCATGTTGTGCCTCGATCGCCTTCAGGACAACCTCACTATGGATGTCCAACTGAACTGGGTCACTTGTGCCATCGGGTAAGTTAGCCAGATAGTCGGCAATCAATTGCTGAACTGTGTTTTTTTCAAAAAAATAATCGCCACGATCGAAAGTAATAGCTGCCACAAAAGCAAGTAAATGTTGCTTGTGGGAAAAATTCAAATTGCGATAAACTTCATCCCGTTTAATGCCTCTGGTTTCATCCCATTTTCTGAGCAAAATTTCCAGTCCTTCTTCATACAATTTGGATCTGTTGGATGGAAAATCTGCTTTTGCTTGGAATACTAAACAAGTCAGATTAAGCAAAATTGGCGTTACTGCCAGTTCTCGGATTTGCTGATTTTTTTGCAGTTTCAGCTTCTCTACAAATTGAGATGCTAAAGCTTTCCCTGCCTCCATCTTCTGGGAAAATGCTACAAACCAATTTTTAGCAAAGGCAGCGATTTGCTGGTTATTAAAATCGGCTACCTCAACACAGGTAAAAGCTTCGTCGTGAAAGCGGTACTTAGCAGCGGCAATTCGACAGGTAATTATAAACTGATTGTTGTAATATTTTTGGACAAACTGACGAATCTGTCTGACGACTGCATCGCTATCGGATTCTGGCACTTCATCTAAGCCGTCCAATAAAATCAAACCTCTGCCTTGACTGAGTACCGATTCAGTTTGCGATCGCGCCTCAACTCCGCAACTGGCAAATTCGTCGCTGATATATTCTAATAAGTCAAGATTATAGATTTCAGGAAAGGTTTTCAGAGAGATAAAAATCGGTATTTTGTTTGCTTCAAATTTGGCGCGATCGCACTGAATGGCAATGTGTTTCAAAAAGGTAGTTTTACCGGAACCAGGTTTGCCGAGTACCATCAGTTTAGAGTGAGATTTCACCGCATCCAATGCTGGTACTCGTTTCTGGCGTACTTTGCCTAAACCCAAGCGGTTAAAGTTATCCGCATCTGGGTTGAAGTCTCTCAATAAATCGCGAATTTCTCCCGGCTGCCAACTGGTAATTTCCTCCAAAATGTTGACTTCAACGTAGAGGTTGCTGACATCAACGGGCTGTGCAATATCCAACAGTTGCATTTTGCTGTAAAGCTGTTGGATTTTGCTGTGGCATTTTTGCCGGATCTCTTCCACTACCGAATCAATAGGCTGTGGGCAAAAATCTCTAATCTCCTCAACCCTCCCTTGGTAAGGGGAGGCTAAAGGAGGACGATCGACAATTTCTTCCCAATCCAAATGCAAAACGGTGCAGAAAGCCTTGAAAGCATTGGCTTTAATAGGTTCTTGTCCTCGTAAAAAACGCCTCCAAGTTGGCAGCGACAGGCCATTGGCATAGGGCCCGGCCTCTGTCCAAGTTCGATCTGGATCTAATGCTTTACTAGCTTCTACTAGCCATCTGGGGTCTTCTATAGTCGATCCCTTTTCTCTTCTAGCTTGCCTAATTTTTACTAATCCCTCCTCAGAGGCTTTGAGGGTAGTCATTGTATAATTTACTTTTTTATTTGTCAATGTCAGTTTTCGATCAGTTTAGCGATCGCAAACTGAGTTTGTCAAGACCTGAGCAACCAAGAGAAAATGATGGGGACAACAACTGCACGGCAGACGAAAAAAGTCAGGCATAAATCATGCAAACTTAATCAGTAAGAATGCCACTCGCTTTTTTCGTCGGTTAAAAAGTACAGATTAAATGATGATCAAGGATAGGAAAATGAAAAATAACATTGATGAATTTGTGGTCGGTGGGATAGGTCTAAAAATCATTGGAAAAATCGCCGATGAGCTAAGTTATACCAGAACTTGTGACTGTCGCAACTGTCTGTTAATTGTAAAATATTATCAACCATCCCAACACAGCAGTCAAACGGGTTATTTTAAGCGGGCGATCGATCTTTTAAACAGCAATTTAATTGTCTGGCTTCAAAAGCAACGAACTCCCCAATCCGACCCCTGTTCTAAGCAGCAACTTCACAAAATTAGCCTTACAAGTAAATCTGATATCAAGGCTGTTCCTCAGGTTTTATGGTGGGTCGAGCAGTTTAGAGTATCTACCCATTCCTGAAGCTGTTTTGCAGCAATTCAAACTTGCTGCGATCGAAGCGTTCACGAATGCTGTTCGCCACGCTCACAAAAATCGGCCCTCCGAAACTCCGATCGAGCTTGAAATAACAGTATTTAACGATCGTCTAGAACTCAAAATTTGGGATTGGGGGAAGCCTTTTGATCTTCAATCAAAGTTGGAAGAAGAATTGCCAGAAACAAGTCTGTTTAGTTGGAAGGAACTGGGATTTATGCTTGACTAAAACATTCCTAGACTCACGGGTAGCCAGAAAGCTATTTTTTTGACGCCTCTCCTTCGCTGTCACCTGCCGATAATGTAAAAAACCCGGTTTATGAAGGTTTATGCGTAAGTCCTGAATTGACACTAGGATTTTTTTTGTGATCACTGTTAATACTGCCCCCAAGATTCTGGTTGTGGAAGATGACCCACCTATCCGCAATCTAATTCATCGCTTTTTAAATCAGAAATATCAAGTAAATTCTGCCGCCGATGGCGAGACTGCTTTAGCATTATTTGATCAATTCAAGCCGGTGATAGTAATTCTCGATTGGAATTTGCCGGATACTACTGGCTATCACCTCTGTCAGGAAATGCAGCGCCGGACTAATGTTTTTGTGATTATGCTCAGCAGCCGCACAGACGAAGCTGATAAAATTAAAGTCCTGTCTGTTGGTGCTGATGACTATATCTGCAAACCATTTGGTCTGGCGGAGTTGGCAATTCGTATAGAAGTTGTGTTGAGACGCATCAGGCCGGTCACTTCATCACGTATTGTATTCGATCGATTTGCGATCGATTCAGCGCGTCGGGAAGCAACACTCAACGATCGCACGCTCAAGTTAACAGCCTTGGAATTTAAGATATTGTATTTTTTGGCAAGTCATCCCGGTCAATCTTGGAGTCGCCAACAGCTAATCGAAAAAATCTGGGGGTGGAACTGCGACGACACAGGAGAAGACCAACTTGTTAGCGTACATATCGCTCAGATTCGCAAGAAAATGATTCAAGTTGATGCTACGGGGTCGCAGTTTATTAAAACTATTCGGGGTTTCGGTTACAAATTCGATCCGCCAGATCGCACGCCAATGGCAATTTAGTCAGCTCATCGGCATTAACGGCTTATTTTGTGAAAAACCTATTTTCCCACCTGCCGTCGGGCAGCCAGATGGCTCCCAGAGAACGAACGCGATCGGGTAACATGAAGTATGCCCAAGCCGTCCCTAGAGGTTTGAGGTGTCGATCGAAGATTTCGATTTCCTGTCGCTGATATTCGTTTTGTGTCGGTTCCCGCAGCGGATGATAGTCTTCCAATCGGTCTAAATCGTCCAAAATAGCCGAGTTTGCGAAACAGAGGAGAAAACCGCAGACTGTGCCATCTCCGGCCATCATCGCAGGATAGCCGATCGGCAGGGCAAAAAGTTGACCGCGGGCGATCGCGGGACAAGCATCCACAACTTTTCCTTCGCAGTAGCGGAGGTAGTTGGACTCCCCCGGTTTGAGTGTGCCGTATACAAAGACTTTCATCGGGTAGGGCTTAACCGCTAGTTTTTGCTAACATAGATGGCTAAGCTAATAGTTTAAGTCTCGCGGGTGATCGCGACTGCAATCTTGATAAATTTCGTTGTTTACCCTTTCTTATAATTCATGACTCTAGCAGTTAGTTTTATTGCTTTTGGACTTGGGCCTTTGTACTTGAGCTCTTTTTTGCCGTCCCTGCCCCTGGACAGCTTGTTTTCGACTCAAGGGATTATGGTGATGCTGCTGGCAGCCTATGCGGGGGCGATGTGGATGTTTCTCACCAGTGCTCCGAAGGTACATACGGTGATGGTATCGGATCTCGGACAAGCGAGGGAGTTCTATGAAGGTATGCTAAACCTGCCAGTAGCAGAAGTGCCGCTGCACTACTACTACAATTACGAGCAAACTTTGGGGACAACTGGTATCGATCCGCTGTATTTGTCGCCGAATGTCGGGAGGGCAACAAGCTCTCAAACGATGGGGAGTCCCGAGGGTTTGTGGTATCAGTTGATGAAAAATACCCAACTGCACATTATTAGCGGCGCCGGTGTAGGGGAAAAAAATCGCCCGCGTCACGTTTGTTTCGATCGCGAATGTTTGGATCAGCTATTGATGAGGGTACAAACTCGCGGAATTAGTTATAAAATTCGCCGGGAAAAGCCGCTGAATTTTTTGGTCAAGGATTACGACGGTCGCGTCATTGAAATGGCTGAGGTTAGTAATTAAGCTGACAGGCAAAAAAATTTAGATATAAAAATCCGGTTTGTCCAAGAAACCGGATTTCTAAAGTTACAAGTTTGCCAGTCATTTTTGCTATGACTTCATCGTCTCTGTTGCAAATTAACTAAATTTTTAATTTGTACCAAACATTGTTGAAAACGGAGAAATTGATTCAAGAGGTAAAGTAGATGGGACAGACAAAATTAATCGATCAGTTTAATCAAGATGGATATGTTAAGTTTCAGGGTTTTTTTTCCGAAGCCGAGATGAGAACACTGATCGAGGATATTAAAGAAGCCGATCCGAAGCACATTGACAATAATCTGAATAAAGGAAGCTTAACTTTTCACAGTCAGCTATTCCAATACAGTGAAAAAATCCAAAACTTCATCTCTCAACCCCGACTGGTGGAACTGCTTACACAATTCATTGGTCCAAATTTCTGGGTGCGGTGGGATCAGGCAGTAGCCAAAGGACCGGGAGCAGAAACCTTTCCTTGGCATCAGGACAATGGCTACAGCAACCTTAAGGATAATCACTACCAACTGTGGATTGCACTTACCAGAATGACCCCCGAAAATGGTGGGCTGTGGTTACAACCGGGCAGTAACAAAAAACGGCTGCCGCACAAATTTGAAGGTAACTATGCTGTGTATGATGGAACTCCTGACAGTCCACTCTTCATTGAAGCAGAAGCGGGGGATCTTGTTTTGTTTTCCTCGCTGACACTTCACAGTACCACACCTAATGTTTCGCAGGAAACTCGCTGGGCTTATGTGATTGAATATATGTCCCTCACTCACGTCGATCCTTCTATCAAACCACCCTATTTTGTGGTTGCCCGTAACGGTAAGTCCCAGCCAGAGTTTGTTAATCTTCATACAGGTTTCCTGAACCCCTGGAATCATTTGAAATACCTTGGTTATCGCTGGGATCTCAATCAACTGTTGCCAAGAAGGCTGAAACTACTTCTAAAGAGAGCAGAGTTGCTAGGAAAGAAGTAATACCAATTCTCACTGTACGTTCACTAGGTGAAGCCCGAGTGTACTGCGTAAGTCATTCGTACTTCACCTAGAACCCTAGAAGCATTAGGTTGATTTAACGGTATTTGATATCACTTAGTTCTTACTTCAACGTCCGATCGCTCTAATTCTATATCTGCCAAAGAGACTGCTTTCCGGCTGAAGATTTGGAAGTAGAAAGAAACAAAAAACTCTTTGACTGGAAAAAGGATAAAAGTCAAAGGATTAATTGTGACGATGATATTGCGCGAATCGGTTTTAGCTTGTTTGACAACTTGCTGTGCTACCCAGTCGGGAGACATGAGGCCGATCGGGTTTAAGTTGCTTTTAAACGGCCCTAAAATGAGTTTGCGAACGATGCAGGGTGCGTCTAACCGGCGCAGGGTGACTAAATCTCCCAGGGCGCGTTTGCTGAGTTCGTACAGGGGACTGACAGCGGGAATTACTTCTGCTTCGGAAGTGTTGATCCAGACTTCTTTGCAAGCGATGTTTTCGTTAGTGCGGACTGTTAAGAAAAAGAGTTCCATCAGCCGCCACGCGGAAAAAGTGTTAATTTCGTAGGAGTTTGCGATCGCCTCTCCTGTTCTTTCTCCGTGTACATTAATCCCGTGATTGATGACGAGAATATCGATTTTTTCTAAAAATAGGGCTAAGTCTGCCTCTTGGCCAGCTTGCCAAGTTACGGTTTTTATAGGTAAACTTTCGCCGTCTATATTCAAAGTAATTTCCTCATTTCCAGAGGTGAGGGCGATCGCTTTTGCACCAGCTTTGTGCAGGTGTTTGAGAAGCGAACGACCTAAAGTTCCCGATGCACCGGTGACGGCTACAGTTTTGCCTTTGAGAGAAAGTGCTGTACCCATAAGTTTATCTATTAAGGTGAAAGTACCGCAATAGTAAGCATTTTGATTGTCGAAGTGATGCCGCCAGTGATAAGGTTTATTAACTAACCACTTGCCAGGGGGAGCCAGGAAGTCTCCCGGTTGGTGGGTGATGTCGGTTAATTCGTCTGCGCCTTTGATGCCGCACCCGCGGGCGATCGCGCTCAACAAAAAGCCTAAAGTATAAATACAACCCGCTGCTGCGCCCCAGTGATATTCCGGCAGCCCAAAATAAGCTACACCCCACAGCAACAATCCCAAAACCATCATCGCCGCAGCTTCGGGCACGTCGTGACGCCAGTGTGCTTGCTTGTAAATAGTCTCGCTGACGGGGGTCAAATTCGGGCGGAAAACGCGGTGATGCCAGGTGTGCAGCTTTTGCAGGGGTGCCCAATAATGGGACACGACGTGATAAAAGTCTCGTATTATTTCTGCCCAGCAGACAGAAGCTATTGCCACAGCGCCGACTATCCAGTAATTTACCATGCTCGCACCAGTTTGAAATTTGAGATATTAGATATTGTCTGCTTTGAAAGATAACTCAAAATGGCTTTTATTGCTAGTCTGGAAGTTGACTCAGGCGTTTTAAAATCTGCAAAACCCGGTACAATTCATTGCCGGGATTGCGGATTACAAATTCTGGAGATAAGGCATACTGAGCTATTTCGCCTCTGACTAACTTGACAAAACTAAAGTTAGCACCTGTGGAAATCATCCCAAAAGTAGGAGTTTCGGGAGCGGGCTCTGCGAGCATATATGTCAGGAGTTGGGCAAGTGCTTCGTCAGTTGAAAACGAAAGTTGTTTGGATTCAATTACTGTCACCCACAAGTTTGCTTTCATAATTAGGATATCTATTCTGCCTTCGATGATTCTGTCTTCGTCTTCCTCTTGAATGGATATCGACTTTTCGGCTTTGACGTGAAAACGAGACTCAAAGAGACCGGCAATAAATAAAATAGGGCTGATGATTGTTAGCTTGACTGCATTTTCCAATACAGGCGGGTTGTCTACCAAGTTGAAGTATATGTCTTGGACGCGATCGAGTAATTGTTTTTCTGAGTCTGTTACTTCGGGTAATTTTTCTTGCCATTCTCGGAAAAATTCGCTGTTACGAACTCGCTGCAAGCCGAAGTTATCGATTAGATAGCGGAGGTTGATATCTCTTGCTTGAAGTTTTTGCATTATGATATTAATCAAGGTTTTTATCGTTATTAATAATAAGTTTAGCAGAATTTTGATTGTTGACCCCAGATGAATGCAGATGAAATGCACATAAAGCAGATTTGGCTGAGATGGCTGTTCATTGGGATTTGCGATCGGCAATTCACTGTTTTTGCGTGGCTTGCATTTCCAGCAATTGCGGCACGGTTACAAAACGATATCCCTGCTGTTTGAGTTTGGGAATAATTGCAGATAGTGCCTCGACTGTTTGCTGGCGATTTCCGCCGCCGTCGTGCAACAATACGATCGCCCCTGATGTCGCTTGGGATAGCACGCTACGCGCGATCGCAGCGGCCGGAGGTTGCAGAAAGTCTTTAGGATCGATCGACCACATCACCACTACATAATTCTTCTTTTGAGCGTAAGCTGCTAAACCGTTATTTAAGCGCCCGCCGGGCGGGCGAAACAAGAAACTTTTTGCCCCAGTCGATCGATAAATATGAACCCCAGTATTATCTATTTCATCTGATGCTGTTTTTTCCGTAACATTGTGAGAATAGTGATGCCAAGTATGGTTCCCGATCGCATTTCCCGCTTGCACAACTCTTTTCGCAATCTCTGGATACTCCCGCAAATTTGCACCCAAACAGAAAAATGTACCCACAACTTGATGTTTATGCAAAACTGCTAATATTTTCAAAGTTTCAGGCGACGGGCCATCGTCAAATGTCAGGGCGATAACTTTTGAGTTGTTAATACTGGCTTTATAAACTATTTGGCTGCGAAATTGCGCGGGCGGTGCGAAGACTAAAGGTTGTTCGGGAGGTTTGGGAGAAGGAGTTGCGGGGAGTGAAGGGGGTGTTTTTAGTTTTGGGGGTTTCAGGAGGTTTGGCGGGGGATTTTCAATGGGTGCGATCGGTATTAGCGGATTTGAATTGGCGGTTTTTCTGTTTTCCGACAACAGAGAAATTGTGATGCTCAATCCGATAAGTATAACAGTTTTAATACCCCCTTTTTTATTGCCTTTGCGACTCATCAGGTATAGGAGTTATTTTGAACAATCTCATTATGCCTGATTGTTCTGCTAGCTTAAAATTTTGGTAAATTATTTTTTTTGCAAAACGTCGATCGCACTAAAGCTAGACTTAGCCAGAAACCGGGTTTTTTTAGGCAAATCAATCGTGGCTAGCCACCCTTTCTGCTATCAAAACCCGGTTTCTTAATAAAAAATCTACACTTTTTGGCTCTTTCGGCGACAATAAAACAACATGATGACACCCTATCTGTCAAGGACTATCTACAACCGGCAAGTTTGCCGCGCCCTTTCATCATCGGGTTCTTGCCACCCAAAAGCAAAATGACTCACCGCATTAATTTGCGGCGCCGCCGAGCGAATTGCCCGCATTTGAATCTCCAAAGACGGCCGATTTCTGAGAGGTTTTCCCCAATCTCCAGCAATGGCAGGAATAATTTTTGCTCCCGCAGGCGCTAAACTCACTGTCCGCTGCACCTGTGGCACAATGCAGCTTACATCCCCGCAATTTCCGTAAGACATGGCGTGGAATTCCACAGCAGCAGGAAAGCTGTCCCAAGGCTGCAATCTCGAATCATATCCCCCTTGATTTATCGCTTGATTTGCAGTGGGAAAAAACACGGCTCCTACAGGAATTCCCATCCTTTGAGCTGGTTGAATAGCTATTCCAAAAAAATCTAAAATCCCTTGCACTGCGTGAGCAACGCTCAGTTTCCACAGGTCTTTTTGCAGAATGCCAGTATCGGGAAGTGGCGGTGTCGGTTTTGGTGTGGCAGTTGCAGCCTTTGGCTTGTTAGTGGCGGGAGTTGTTGAGGCAGATCTTGATGCGGCATTCTCTCTTCTAGAAGGTGGAGTTGCTACTGACATCGCCTGTGGAATTCGCCCCTGCCAAAGAGGTTCTCGCTCAGTTGGATACTGTTTGACTACTGCTTGAACGTCATTAGGATTGATAAATCCCTTAGTCAAATATCGCTGAATTAAATCTCGCCCTTGCTGATTGCTAGCCCGCTGCAAAAGAACTTGCTGCGATGCTGGGCCGTAAATCCACAAGTCTTGAACTTTGGTAGCAACTGAAGCCGGTCCGACGCCCCGTAGATAGCGAATGTAGTCGAATAACATTCCTTGCGGCTTGCGCTTGACTATTTGATTTACTAACAAAGTATAGTCTTGCCTCGCTTGCGGGTTGTACGGATCGATAAAGGCTTGATTGCCCGGAACTTCTCCTAAATCATCGTTAATTCCTGCGTCTTGAACTACTGTTAAAGTTGTCTGATTTTTACCGTTGATAGCGAGGCTTTGCTGTCTGTCGGAACGCTGAGAATAGGTATACCCAAAGTTCATGGTAAACAACCAGGCGTATACTTTTAAACCTCGCTGTTTGCCTTTGGCGATCGCCTTTTCTAACAAGTCGTATTTCTCGTAACCGCGATTTCTCAAAACAGAAGGCCAAGCCGTAGGATTGTCTGCGACTGGTAGCAGCACTTGACCATCATAAAATGTTTCTATATAGACTTGGTTGTAACCTTTATTCACAACTTTGTCTAATACTCGATCAATTTCTCCGGGTCTGACATCGCAGGGATACAAACGCAGCCAAACTGCTTGGGTTTCCGGCCAAGTTTTTTGGCGGCATTCTGCTATTTCCCGCGCGTGTTTGTTCAAAACAGCAAAATATGCTTGCTGAGATTCCCGTTTGCCCGAGAGCGCGGCGCGGCGCAAGTCTTCTTTTTGATTGACCTGTTCTTGGGATAATTGGCAGTAGGCTGATGTTTGGGCAAAAGCTGGTTGATTTCCGATAAACGGCCAAACAAGCTGGCTGATGAAGCTACTGGTTAAAACAGCAGTTACCGCACTTAAAAAGCGTCGCTGGTGTTGAAAATTCGCGATGCGAGTTGGTGCAATTTTCATGGGAGAATGGAATGGGGTTTTCTGGTTTAAATTGGGTGGCGATCGCAAAAATGCGATCGCGCTCAACAAGCAGCTACAAATTTTCTACTTTTTTCCGTTGACTTAGTTATGGCACAAGTCGATCGCACAATGCAAATTCTATCTAGTGGGTATTTAAATCCAATAAGGGCGATCGGGCAAAATAAGACTCCGCGATTAAAGCGCTGCTAAGCTATACAAACTTTCGTCCGCCTAAGCGAAGGCCCCCAGGCACCTGCCTTCGCGCACTCAAAATAAAGGGGGTAAAAAGCCCGGATTTGATATCATATCGATTCCGGTTGCACCGTCCGTGATTGTTGAATGTTGACTGTTGACAGTGAACAGTAACAGTCAACAGTCAACAGTCAACACTCAACAGTGAACTCGAATTGACTATTCCGATGCTAACGGATTTGATATCATATCCAGTTCGATTGTTCAGTATTTTTTCCCTATAAAAAAGCGCCTGGATACAGTGGGCGCTAAAAGCAGTTGATATTTCTACTAAAAATTGTTAAGACTCCAATATCAAGGATGAAAGATGAATTATTAAAATTTATCCTTGATCCTAAATTTTGAGATTAAGCTCCTCTGTTAAGAGCAGCTTCAATCTGCTGAAATTCTGACTCAAGGCGCTTTTTCAATTTTTCAGGAACGGGACGGTTTGGATAGGAACTGTAATGTCCTGCCAAAGAGTTTAATGCCGTCCGCATTGTCGTGAAAGATGCCAGCTTGGTAAGAGCGGGATCGCGGCGGTAGGCAGCAAAAAAATCGTTGATACTTGTGCGAGCCTTGGCTTGAGCGGCTGCTTTTTCCGGCGTGCCCTCTGGCAAAGTGAGCGCTGTTCTCAAGCTATTCACTAATGCTAATGTGTCTTGGCCGTAATCTCCACTCAGAGTGGCCGGAACATTGGTACAGCCCGCTACGCCGATGACAACAACTAATACCAGGGCTAACAGACGGGAAATGTAATGCTTCATAAGGTTTACAAAAATGGCAGCGAAAGCGGCAATCAAAATTAACCTTTATCCTATCTCGAATTGAGCTAATAATGCCAATTTTTCAAATTTATTGCATCAATACCATGAAACAGAAAATTTGTCAATCTAAAATCTAAAACCTAAAATCTAAAATCGATTGATTTGTCCACCAACGACGGAGAGAATTTGGGTTTGTCGCAGCCACTGAGCATCAAAAGCGCCTAGGTGAGTTGTAGTAATCAGAGTTTGAAATCGTTCTTGAATTGTTTCTAAAAGTTGATTTTGGCGGCTCAGATCGAGTTCTGCAAGTACGTCGTCGAGCAAGAGTAAAGGCGCTTCGCCGACGACTTCTTCAATAAGCTGCAGTTCGGCTAATTTTAATGCTAATACCAGAGTTCGCTGCTGACCTTGGGATGCGTATTGACGAGCTGGGGTATTGTTAATGGTAAATGTAATGTCGTCCCGGTGGGGACCCACTAAAGTAGTTCCTTGAAACTGTTCTGCGATCGCCCTTTTTTGAATTTTCTCTAAAAATGCTTGCCGCACTCCTTCGAGATTATCTTTAGCGATTAATTCCGCCCCTACTTCAATATTAGCTTGGTATTTCACATCTAAAACTTCTGCTGAACCGCTAATTGAACGGTGCCAATTTCGAGCTAAAGGCATCAAACGCTCCAAAATTCGATCGCGCCTGCGGATGACGCGAGCACCCGCTGTCGCCAACTGCGCGTCCCACAAAGCTAATTCCGACCGGGGAATTGGGAATTGGGAATTGGGGAGGGGTAAGTCTTCTGTATTTTCCGGTTCGGGACTTTCAGGTGTCATAAATCGCATCTTGTCAAAACTGTCGGAAAATTCCGCTTTGCGGATTTCTTTAGAACGTTTCAACAGAGCGTTTCGCTGGCGCAAAATTTGGTTGTACTGCTGCAAAATGTGAGCGTAAATCGGTTCTAGTTGGATGACTAGGCGATCGATCCAATTGCGCCTTCCTTCGGGCCCGCCGCGCACTAAGTCCAAATCCAAACAAGAAAATTGCACGACATTTAAGACGCTCAAAAAGTCTAAATGGCGGCGCAGCGGTTCACCGTTGATCTTCAGTGTCCGACGCGCCCCAGAGCGAAGAGTTAAAGCTAAGTCGATCGCTCCGGTTTGACGTTCGAGTGTAGCATCAATTTGCCCGATCGGCTTGGAGTCGAGTATTAAATCGCGATCGCGCCCTACCCTGTGGCTTTTTAAGGTAGAAAGCAACTCTACCGCTTCTAACAAGTTAGATTTTCCTTGCGCGTTATTTCCTACTAAAATGGTTTTGGGAGCGTCAAACGCTACCTTTTGATCGAAGTAGTTCCGAAACTGCCGTAGGTGCAGCGTTTTCAAATACATAATATTAGTAATTGGTAATTGGTAATACAGCCATCGTAGGGTGCACGACCGGGCGCATTTTACAGGTTGTCAACCGAGCGCTTTTACGATTGCGATTTGCGCCACTCGCTGCCCTTGCAATGACATTATAACGAAGTAATAAATGTTTTATTGTGACACAATCTCTTTAGTCTTCATAGCGATGACTTTGGTAGTGTTCCAGGGGTTGAAACCCCTGGCGGATGTGCTTGAGAATATTGCCTGCGAGGGTGCTAGCTAATAATGAAACCTCGCTCAGTCTTCGTCAGCCGTTAACACTATTTTCTAGATTTGTAAAAGCGCAAGAACAGTTTTTCCATTTCAATCCAGACAAACATCAGAGCGCTGAAACCGAAGCAAACTAGCAACTCAAACCCCGTTAAATAATGAGTACCGAAAAAGGCTCTCAGTGGCGGAACATAAATCAGCATCAATTGCAGAATAGTAGTCACAATTACAGCCCCCCACACAAAAACATTAGTGAAGGGATTTAACTCAATAGTTAGCTGAGTGTTAGACCGAATTGCGATCGCGTGACCCATTTGCGCCAAACAAAGAGTTGTAAACACCATTGTTTTCCAAGCATCTGGATCGCCGTGTCCGGGAGAGTGAGTATATCCATAAGCCCAGGACATCATCGCGATCGTCAAAATTGCAAAAATAATCCCGATCCGAATCATGTAAGAACCCAAACCCCGCGCAAAAATACTTTCTCGCGGACTGAAAGGAGGCCTTTTCATCACGTTCGGTTCCCCCGGTTCCACGGCCAAGGCCAAAGCGGGAACGCCGTCTGTTACTAAGTTCATCCACAAAATTTGCAGCGGCGTCAGCGGCACTCCTCCCAAACCCATTAAAGGTGCGGCCGCAATTGTCAAAACTTCGCCGATGTTGCTGCCCAAAATGTATTTAATAAAGCGGCGAATATTGCTATAAACCACTCGCCCTTCTTCAGCGGCAGCGACAATAGTGGCGAAGTTGTCGTCGAGGAGCACCATATCGCTAGCTTCTTTGCTGACATCGGTGCCGGTAATCCCCATGGCGATGCCGATATCGGCTTGTTTCAAGGCGGGGGCGTCGTTAACTCCGTCGCCGGTCATCGCGACAAATTTACCCCAACTTTGCAAAGCTTGGACTATTCGCAATTTGTGTTCCGGGGAAACGCGGGCGTAAACGCTAACTTGTTCGACTTGCTGTTTGAGTTCTTCTTGGCTGAGCTTTTCTAATTCTTGACCGGTGAGAACTCGATCACCCTCTCTAGCAATACCTAAATCGTAGGCGATGGCTTTTGCTGTCAACTGGTGGTCTCCTGTAATCATCACCACCCGAATGCCAGCATTGCGGCACTTCACCACTGCTTCCCGCACTTCCGGGCGCGGGGCGTCCAACATACTGACGAGTCCCAGCCAAATCATGTCTTGTTCGCTGGTTTCCTCAGAACCTTCGGGAGGCAAGTTTTCCCAAAGTTTGTACGCAAACCCAAGGACTCGCAAACCGCCGCTTGCCATGTTGTTGTTTTCGGCGAGGATGCGATCGCGCATCTCTTGGGTTAAAGGTTGTACTCGATCGCCGACTATAATGCCTTTGCAGCGCTCCAAAGTCAACTCTGGAGAACCTTTTGTCAGCATCAAATAATTCGGCTGCTGTCCTTCTGCGGGAAATCCCGAATTTCCCGATCGGCCCGGCACTTCGCAAATTACGCTCATCCGTTTGCGTTCGGAAGAAAAAGGAAATTCCGCCGTCCGCGGCAGCAATTGAGACTGTTTTTCCTTATAAATGCCTGCTTTTCCCGCTACACACAGCAGAGCTCCTTCTGTGGGGTCGCCTAAAATTTGCCATTCTTGCTGTTCTTGTTGCAATACTGCGTCGTTGCAAACTGCACAGGCAATTAATAAAGATTCGAGTTCTGGATATTCCTCTAAATTATTAATTTTGGCCGATGTCAGGCGATCGGTAAAATCTCCGATCGGTGCATAGCCATCGCCTGCGACGGCGACTGTGCAGTCGCCCGTAGACACTAGCTGAACTACCATTTTATTTTGAGTCAGAGTACCTGTTTTGTCAGAACAAATGGTAGTAACCGATCCCAAAGTTTCTACCGCAGGCAGTTTGCGAATCAGGGCGTTTCGCTTCACCATCCGCCTAGTTCCGAGTGCTAGAGTGACTGTCACGACTGCTGCGAGTCCTTCGGGAACCACAGCCACAGCCATGCTCAGAGAAACTTCTAACAACTCTTCCCACCTGCTGGTATCGAACCCCAGGCTGCCGTTTTGGAAGGTAATCATGCCGCCGATGACGACAATTGCGACTAAGGTTAGGGCACCGGAGACTAGAACCTTTCCCAACTGGTCCATCCGCTTTTGCAGGGGAGTCGGTTCGTTTTCTACTGACTGAAGCATGGTGGCAATTTTGCCGAGTTCAGTTTGCATTCCGGTGTTGGTGACGATCGCCTTTGCTCGTCCCTGAACAACTTCTGTGCCCTGAAAAATCAGGTTGAGTCGATCGCCCAACGAAGCATCTTCTGGAAGTTCTAGCTCTGCTTGCTTGGTTACTGCTAGAGCTTCCCCTGTTAAAGCTGATTCTCTGACTTGCAGATTTGACGTTTCGATCAAGCGTGCGTCTGCTGCTATTTTTACCCCAGCCTCCAACAGCATCACGTCTCCGGGTACAAGTTCCTTGGCTGCTATTTCCGAAGTTTTGCCGTCCCGCACGACTCTGACTAGGGGGGAAGCGAGGTTTTTGAGGGCTGCGAGGGCTTTTTCAGCACTTTGCTCTTGAAAATAGCCGAGAATGCCGTTGAGTATGACGATCGCAAAAATGGCGATCGCATCTTTGGGAAAAGTATTCGACCGAATGTCCAAAAAAGCCGAAATCACGGCCACACCCATCAGCATTACCAACATGATGTTGGTGAACTGATCGACAAAAATCGACCACGGACTGCGGCCTCCTGTTTCTTCGAGTTCATTGGGGCCGTATTGCTGCAAGCGTTCTGACACCTGTTGGCTGCTCAAGCCAGCCTCTTTGTTGCTGCTTAGCTGGTTGAGAGTTTTGTCAATTGCTACGGTGTGCCAAGAAGAGGGAGAATTTGAAGACATAAATTACGATCAAGGATGGGGCATAAAGGTGGTTGCGGCCGGACAGCTACAGCCGATCCATCTGGCTGATTACAGTGAGAGAGTTTTAAGTTTTGATCTGTGAATAAAAAACTGTTGAACTTGGGACTGGTTTTGGGCGGCTCGATGCGGTAGAGCAAAAAGCTTTTAACTTCACTGCCTCTGCAGGCCCGATCGCGCCGTTTGTAGGCCTACGGCTGATAGCACCTATCCACCTTACTACTAAAAATTAGCAATTCCTTCGGCTATTACGCAGAAAAGAAGCTGAAAGCAAGAGTGACTTTAGTCCGGGGATGCAAGCGTGCGCCGCAGGTCAAAACCTACCTTAAAACAAACCTAATCAAAGGCGAATATCCTAACTCATCTATTTCGCTGAGTTTTAATGTTAAAAGAAAAATGGCCCTGCCTCAACAGGTCTCGATCGCCTATGTTGGTTTTCTCACCATCAACAATGCTCAGCTTGCCACACCCTTCCGTGCGACTAGCCTGTGGGAAGCAGAACATAGAACAGGATGAAGACAGTTTTTTTGCAACCACTGCGGGGACAAACAGTATATAGATGCTGGCTCTGGGGTGAAGTTCAATGACTCCCCAGAGCCAGCATCCCCGCGTTATGAAAGACCGGCTCCGGTCTTTCAACTTCCAACGGCTGAGTTTTGTCGCTAAATGCTGATATTTCCGGCAAAAGCTGAGGCTGTGGCGATCGGGTTCACAATCTTTGGGATTTTGCCCACACCCAATTCTGCCGCCATCCTGAGATGGGGCAGAATTTTTGCTTTTTCCCTATTCCCCCAGCCTTTTTTTACCAAAACTTTAATTTACTTAATACTTCTTAACAATTTGGCTTTTCCAGAGAAAGCCAACAAAGGCGATCGGTCTATGAGATGGTTCGGGGCGGTTCAACCGCAACTGCAGGGCGAAAGAAGCAAACTCTGCTTTTGTTTGTGCAACCCCGCATCTACCGCAGGAAGGAGATTAGCCCGGACTTGCCCACCCAGACATTTACCTTCTTAGAGAGATAACTTTCTGTAATAATTTGTAATAAACAAAGACGGGCGAGCGTTGTATAAAGATTATCAGAGGGTTGAAACGACAGGCCAAAGTTAACAAAAACACTGATTGACAAGGTTTGTCGCATCTCATAAAAGATGTAAAAAATTCTAAGGTTTCTTAAACGTCCGTTACGATGTAACAATAGTGCAGGTAGCGGAAAGGGAGAACTCGATCGGACCAGCAGATTAGCTGGCATCAAATTTCAACCCTTGCAGGCACTCGTAGCCTGAACAAATTTAACTTAACGGTTTTATACCGCAACCAAACTCAATTAACTCAAGTAGGAGAGTTCTTTCATGTTTGACGCATTTACAAAAGTGGTTTCCCAATCTGACGCTCGGGGCGAATTTCTAGCTCAGGGTCAACTCGATGCTCTCAGCAGCATGGTTTCCGACGCCAACAAGCGGATTGACGCAGTAAACCGCATCACCGGCAACGCATCCAGCATCGTAGCCAATGCAGCTCGCACCTTGTTCGCCGAACAGCCACAACTGATCGCTCCTGGTGGCAATGCATACACCAACCGCCGCATGGCAGCTTGCTTGCGCGATATGGAAATCATCTTGCGCTACGTCACCTATGCAACATTTGCAGGCGACGCCAGCGTTTTGGACGACCGCTGCTTGAACGGTCTGCGTGAAACATACCAAGCTCTGGGAGTTCCCGGTGGCTCAGTTGCAGCCGGCGTGCAAAAAATGAAGGAAGCAGCAATTGCGATCGCTAACGACCCCAACGGTGTTACCCGTGGTGATTGCAGCTCGCTAATGTCTGAAATCGGCAGCTACTTCGACCGCGCAGCTAGTGCAGTCGGCTAAAAATAGCCAAGCGAACCTTTCTTGTAAAGAAGCGAGCATCGCATTTTTGCAAACAATCATTTTTGTACAAAAACAACACAACATTAGGGAGAAACCAGAACAATGAAAACCCCTTTGACTGAAGCAGTAACAGCAGCCGATTCTCAAGGTCGTTTCCTGAGCAGCACTGAACTACAAGTTGCCTTCGGCCGTTTCCGCCAAGCAGCAGCAGGTTTGGAAGCAGCCAAGGCTTTGACCGCCAACTCTCAGCGCTTGATCGACGGTGCAGCTCAAGCTGTGTACAACAAATTCCCGTACACCCAACAAATGCAAGGCCCGAACTACGCTTCTACCCCAACAGGTAAAGCCAAGTGCTCTCGCGACATCGGCTACTACTTGCGGATGGTAACCTACTGCTTAGTTGCAGGCGGCACCGGTCCGATGGACGAGTACCTGATTGCAGGTGTTGACGAAATCAACCGGACATTTGAATTGTCTCCTAGCTGGTACGTTGAAGCCCTCAAGTACATCAAAGGCAACCACGGTCTCAGTGGCGACGCTGCAACTGAAGCGAATTCCTACATCGACTACGCAATCAACGCTCTGAGCTAGATTTGCGTGATGCCCGGGATTGTAAGCTGCTGTTAGCTTAAGTGTTAGCGGTTGTTTACAATTCCGGGCATCTGCGATCCAAGCCTAGTTTTGCAAATACTTTTTTAAGCAGTTTTCAATTTTTACAGCAAAAAAGGAAGAAGCGAAGATGGCGGGACTAGCTGCTGCAGAACGGTTGGGAATAAAAGCCTTTGAAGAAGCGGGAAGGGTAGAACTGCGCCCCCACTGGACGCAAGAGGATGCGAAAGCAGTAATTCGCGCTGCTTACAGTCAAGTTTTCGGCAACGAGTATTTAATGTCGAGCGAACGACTTACCAGTGCTGAATCTCTGCTACTGCAAGGGCAGATTTCAGTGAAAGATTTTGTGCGGTCAATTGCACATTCCGAAACCTATCGGAAAAAGTTTTTTTATCCGAACTCGCAAACGCGGTTAATTGAGCTTAATTATAAGCATTTGTTGGGCCGCGCTCCTTACGACGAGTCGGAAATTGCTTTCCACGTTGATTTGTACAATGCAGAAGGCTACGAAGCTGAAATCAATTCTTACATTGACTCAGTTGAGTATCAAGAAAATTTTGGCGAAAGTGTAGTGCCTTACTATCGCGGTTTCGCGACTCAAAGAGGTCAAAAAACCGTCGGTTTTAACCGGATGTTTCAACTGTACCGGGGTTTTGCTTCTAGCGATCGATCGCAAAACCAAACCCAAGCCCGGCTGACTTGGGAAGTAGCGAGAAATATGGCCTCGCCGATATACACGGCCTCCACCGGAAAAGCCCTTGGCGGCACCTCCGGCGGTTCTCGCGACCAACTCTACCGAGTCACCGCAATGCAAGGTTCCGCTAATTTTTTGCCTCAAGTGCGGCGGACTACTACCGAATATCTCGTGCCTTACGAGCAACTTTCGAGCCGCTTGCAGCAAATCAACAAACGTGGCGGCAAAGTGGTAAGTATTACCACAGCTTAAAGTTTGTAAAGACGGTTTTTTTGGAAACGTCTTTAGCAAATTAGGACTAAGGCTAAAAAATTCTTCAATTTTATGTGTATAGGTAAGGTGTGCAGTGTACACCCTACTTTGAGGCATATTATCCTTAGTCCTAAAAATTTCAAGTGCAACCAAGCATTAAACTTTTGTCATTAATAATTTAGGAGAAAATCTGGTGGCGATTACAACAGCAGCGTCCAGACTAGGAACATCCGCATTGAGCGATGCGCCGAAGGTAGAATTGCGCCCGAACTACACCAAAGACGACGTTGAAACTGTGATTCGTGCGGTTTACCGTCAGGTGTTGGGCAACGACTATTTAATGAAATCCGAGCGACTTACAAGTTCCGAGTCTTTGCTGCGGGACGGCAGTTTGAGTGTACGAGAATTTGTACGCGCTGTAGCTAAGTCAGAACTGTACAAAACCAAGTTTTTCTACAACAGTTTCCAAACTCGGACGATCGAACTAAACTACAAACACTTGCTCGGTCGCGCTCCCTACGACGAATCTGAAGTAATTGAGCACTTAGATTTGTACCAAACACAAGGCTACGACGCTGATATTGATTCTTACATCGATTCAGTAGAGTATCAAGAAAACTTCGGCGAAAGTATCGTGCCTTACTACCGTGGCTTTAACACCCAGCGGGGGCAAAAAACCGTCGGTTTTACCCGGATGTTCCGGTTATATCGTGGCTATGCAAACAGCGATACATCTCAACTAGAAGGCAATAACTCTCGCTTAGCTGTCGAACTCGGCACTAACACCGCCACGGCTGTAGTTGGACCTTCTGGCGGTAACGAAGGTTGGGCATATCGGCCTTCTGCCAGAAACGTAACTCCCACCAGCACTTTCGGCGGCGCTGCAGCTTACGGCAAAGAAGGGCGGCTGGTGCGCGTGGAAGTTTCCGGCATTCGCACGGGCGGCTATCCCAGCGTGCGCCGCAGCAGCAAGGCTTTCATCGTACCTGTTGAGGAGTTGTCCTCGCAAATGCAGAAATTTCAACGCATGGGCGCGAAAATCGCCAGCATTACTCCAATTTAGTCAGTTGGTAGTTGGCAGTTGGCAGTTGGCAGTTACTAGCTTTTAGTCAACAGTCAACAGTCAACAGTCAACAGTCAACAGTCAACAGTCAACATTCAGAATTACCAATTACCAAGAAGCTTATGCTGGGTCAAATTGTAGCTGGAAAAAGTGGCAATACAGCTTCGGCTGGTCGCTGCTTTCGGTATGAAGTTGTGGGCTTGCGCCAAAGCGATGAAACAAATAATGTGGATTATTCGATTCGATCGAGCGCGAGTACATTTATCAACGTGCCTTACAATCGGATGAATCAAGAAATGCAGCGGATTACTCGCATGGGCGGGAAAATTGTCAGCATTCATCCTTTAAGCGCGAGTGCAGAATCATCCCATGAATCATCGGGTGATCACCAATAGTTTGGTTGCAGGGGCGATTAAAATCGCTCCTACAAAAGCTAGAAGGGGCGATGAAAATCACTGCTAGACAAATAAAGTCCACTCCAAGCGGACTAAAAGTTAATGTAACCCGCCCAGGCGGGTTTTGTCTGTTTAGTAGCGATTTGAATCGACGAGTTTCCCTAACCCTTGCAGGTTGTGTCTGGGTAGCAGCGATTTCAATAGCCGAATAACTAATAACTAATAACTAATAACTAATGACTATGGATTATTACGAATCTGACTCACCGCCGGCGGGTGTAGCTGAGGGCGAGTCTTTAACTGTTGAACAGGCGATCGCAAATTTGCACTCCCAAGATTACAGTCTGCGGTATTATGCTGCTTGGTGGATTGGTAGATTTAGAGTCAAGGAACCGGCAGCTATTGCAGCTTTAATTGCCGCATTGGAAGAAGAGTCAGAACAAACAAAAATCGGCGACTATTCCCTATTGCGAAATGCGGCGCGGGCTCTGGGTAAATTGGGCGACAAGCAAGCCTTACCGGCCCTGATTCGTTGTTTGGAATGCGCTGATTATTACGTGCGGGAAGCGGCGGCTCAAGCTCTAGAAATGCTGGGCGAGATCGATTCTATTGAGCCACTAATGAAGCTATTGGATGGGGGCGTAGCTGTGGCCGTGCGAGTGCCAGGAAAATCGCACCTCGTGCAACCTTACGACTCGGTAATTGAAGCTTTGGGAACGCTGAAAGCGACAGAAGCAATACCTCTAATTTCACCTTTTTTAGAACATTCTGTGGAGCGGGTGCAGTACGCTGCGGCGCGGGCGATGTATCAGTTAACTGGAGAGCGGGTTTACGGAGAGCGGTTAGTAAGTGCTTTGAATGGGGATAATTTGCAGTTGAGACGATCGGCTTTGATGGACTTGGGGGCGATCGGCTATTTGCCTGGAGCGCAAGCTATTTCTGAAACTTTAGCAGAAAATAGCATGAAATTGATTGCGCTGAAAGGAGTTTTGGAGCATCACCTCAATCAACAAGAATCACTATCTTTGTCAGATGAAGCTATCCAAGTTATGAACTTAATGGATAGTTTACTTTAAAAAAATTAGTTCATAACTAAAATACGATTGCTGTAGCGATGCTCAATTTTCTCGCGTAAATTCAGGAAACAGCATTGCTGTTTCCCTACCGACTATATATATTTCAGTAAATTCAGGAAACAGCAGTGCTGTTTCCCTACCGCCTATCTATATTTCAGGCAGTTGAGAACTATTTTATCGGTTTGATCCGGCTGAACCGACGGCGGATGATTTGATGGAATGAGAGATATCATTCTATGTTAATTTTTGTGAGTTTTGAGTGAAAATATTGAGGTGTAGCTGTTATGAAATATCAAAGTTTTTGTGAAGAATTTGCATTTCTCCTGGTTAAGTATAAAGCAACTCATAAAGCACAGCAATATGGGGGAGTCCCTCTTTCTAGTATATGTTGTACGTTGAGAGGACTTCTGAATATGCGTACTGAGGGAGTGAACCTGACTTCAGAGGAACATCTTTTTATAAAAGAATGGGGATGGATAATGGATCTTTCTCCCTCCAATCCTCTTTATCAAATCCTTAAGAAATTTGACTCCGGTGAGAAACTGAGTGAAGAAGAAACGATGGCTTTGGAAAAAGAGCAACAACAAGTAAAGATTATTTGGGAACGAGAGCATGAACAAGAGCAGGAACGAGTGGAACGAGAGTATGAACGAAAGCAACAAGAAAAAATAAAACAAGAGAGGCATTTGTCTGAACTAGCGAGAAAATATCGAGTTAGTAGCTCGGATTTAACGATCAATTGTCTTTATGACCTTCTTTGGAAAATTGACAGTGGAAATCCACTGAGTGATTCAGAGATGGAATGGATGAAATCGAGGCAGTTTTATGAACCGATAAAGATTTATCGGCAAATACAGCTCTTTGCTAAACTAAAGTGTAAGTACCAAGCAACTCAATATCCAGATTGTTCACTTGATAGCCCCTTGTATCAAATTCTCAAGCAACTCGATGCACGACAAATATTAAGTGATGTAGAGGCTAACTGGCTGTTCAATAACCAACTGGTTGATACTCTAGAAATTTTTTGGCAACAAAAAGCTGTACGGGAAGCTAAGTTTGCCCAACTCAAGGATAAGTACAAAGCTAGTGAATACCCAGAAACATCTGTCTCTAGTCCGCTTTGTCAAATCCTGAAAAACCTGGATGCAGATATACAGTTGACCGAGTCAGAACTTAACTGGCTAGAAGAGCATCAACTTAGCGAAACGCTTAACATTGTTTTGGAGATTGAACAGACCCGGCACTTTGCTGAACTGAAAGTTAAGTATAAACCTAATCAATCTGAGGATTCATCACGATCGAGCCATCTGTATAAAGTTCTCAAAAAAATTGATTTAGAAAATCCGCTAGGTGAGCCCGATATTAACTTTTTGAAAAAGCGTAAACTGACTGAGACAATTACTGTTGCTATAAAAAAATATGTTTCTAGTCTGAAGTCTAAGATTCAATCGGGAGAGCAGTTGAGTGAGGCTGATATTGATTGGTTACAAAAGAATGGACGTGAGGATGTCATTACTTTTGCTATTGACAAATATGCTGCTAGTCTGAAATCCAAAATCCAATCGGGAGAGCAGTTGAGTGAGGCTGATATTGATTGGGTGAAACAAAATGGACGTGAGGATGTAATTACTTTTGCCCAAGAAAAGGAATTTGCTGCTCTCAAGGTCAAGTATCGGATTATAGCTCGTGATTTCCCCTTCGAGCCGTTTTACGCAATCATGGTAAAATTGGAGAAAGAAGAGCGTCTAGATCCTGTGTTAGTTGTTCAGTTAATACAACAGAAACTTTTAGCTAGTCATGGAAGGATTGCTATGGCATACCACAGGCTGGAAGCGCTTTTCTATGAGCAGGAATATGAGCGCACTGGAAATAAATGGAACTTGCCCAACGCCAGCAGTCATTGGCGTAAGGCAGATGAACCGAAAAGTGCATTGCAGGTGACAGAAAATCTGGACTTCGACCAAATCAAAGAAAATAAGCTCAAGTCAGCTTTGCTAACAACAAGGGGCGGTGCTTTTCGAGATATTGATAAATTAGGTGATGCTGAAAAATGTGCGCTAAAAGCTATTGAGTATCAGCCTCAGAGTCATCATCCTTACACTTTGATGGGAGCTATTTGTTTTGAGCGGAGTCAATTTTCAGAGGGTGAGCGTTGGTTTAACGAGGCAATTAAACGCGGTGCTGAGTCAGAAGATATAGATTCCGAACTCAAGCAGGTTGTCAAAAATGCTAAAGATGAGAAGCGTCGGGAAGTTGTGGAATATCTGCTGAAAAAAAATCCGCAGCGCTATGCTTGGGCTAAGTCTTATAGGAAGCGCCAAGGCGATGACGACGCACAGCGCAAGAGCTCCTAGGGCGGGTATGGAGTCGAGTTTTTTGCCGATTCGACTCTTTAACCAAGACAGTCCTACTTTGAGCTGGGGAAGCTTTTCAAGTCGATCGCCGCGCCTTACGCACGCTGCAAAAAGTTCGATCGCGCGATCGACCCAACCTACAATTACAATAATCACGGTAAAGCTTACAAATAAATGGCATTAGAACTAATTCAGGCTGTCGAACAAGCAGATTCTTCCGAAGGCTTGTTAAACGCAGTCAAAGCACTGGCGGCGACTCCCTCAAAACAAGCAATTCCTACATTAATTACAGTGCTCGGTTACAACAACCCAGGCGCCGCTGTTGCCGCCGTTGATGGGCTGATTCAACTCGGAGAACCTGCGGTGCTGCCGCTTCTAGAACAGCTTGACGGCTACAATTACGGGGCGAGAGCTTGGGCTGTTCGGGCTTTGGCGGGAATTGGCGACCCCAGGGGTTTGGAGATTTTGCTCGATGCAGCGGCGAATGACTTTGCTTTGAGTGTGCGGCGGGCAGCCGCTAGGGGTTTGGGGACGATTTGTTGGCAACTAATGCCGGCAGAACAAATTGCAGATGCTCAACTTCGCGCTGTGAAAACGCTACTGCAAGCGTCCCGAGATCCAGAATGGGTGGTTCGCTACGCAGCAGCGGGGGGTTTGCAAGCTTTGGCGGGTGCTGCGACTGTTAAACCGGATTGGTTAGCGGAAGTTTCGGCCAGACTTGAGGAAATCACCCAAAGCGATGAAACTACTTCAGTTAGGGCTCGGGCTTTGCTTGCTAAGAAAATATTGTCACTTGGCTAGGGTTTGGGCGATAGTCTCTTCCAAGTCCCCTTGACTGAGAGTGGTTAATATAAAGACTTCTTGTACAGTTTTGCCCTGTCTGGCGATGATTTTAAATCCCCCGCGGATGGGTACTGACACTCTTAATGTCATGCGGGGGATGTGTCCTTTAACTTTGTTGATGACGCCCGGAGTGACAGTTTGAATGCCGATTTTTAGGGTGAGGCGCTCTAAAATTGGTATCAAACCGGGAAGGTGGGTAGAGTGATTCCAAACTAGGCGGCCTTTGGGTTGTGCGTTCATAAATATTTAACCAAATTCAACATACCCAGTCTAAGCCACCCCTGGGTGGAACCAATTTGAAATTCCCTCAACTTGTGTATCAATAACGTTACTGTGAGTGTCATTGCCAGCAAACCGAGGCAATCTCAAACCGAGATTTTTGATTCCTGGCGCGCAAGCTAAGATTTGATGCCGCAGAATTGTCCTGTACTTTTTGATGTTGTGGGTTGGTAACTGTCGGTTTTTCTAGTTGAGCGGCGATCGCCCCGAGCATTTCTGCTACGCTGCAAGGTTTTTTGAGATAGCCGTCTGCTTTGAGTTCCAGGGCTTTTTCCAGTTCGGAGGCTGTCATAAAAATAAACGGAATGCTGGCGGTTGCAGGGTGCGATCGCACGGCAGCAAATACTTCAAAACCGTCGAGTTCCGGCATCATGACATCAGACAAAATTAAATCGGGAATTTGTGCAGCTAACTGGATACCAACTTTTCCATTCTCGGCGCCTATAGCTTCAAAACCACGCGATTCCAGAAGTTCTAATACCGTTTCTCGAATTAAGTGATCGTCTTCAATTACTAATATTTTTTTCATTTGTTTGAGCTGGCTCTTTACTTTGTTTTTAGCGTTGTGTTATAATTGTTACACGTGAGTTTTAAATAATTCAATAGGGTTATTGCAAAAAACCGCTTTTGACTCGCACTTTTTACAGCTTTGTGTATGCTCGCAGTTACACACAAGACTTGAGTTATCAGCAGCTTTACCTTGTGTACTAGCGGTAGAAGTCGCTCCGGCGTACCTAGGATTGTGAACGTATAAAATCAGCGCTTCAATAGTTTATTTAATAAAAATTCCAGCCGCCTGACTCAAAAAGTTTCTATTTAAGTGGCGAGCTCAGTTACGTGTAATTAATAAATCCGCCGATGAGCTGAGCGCGAAACTCCAACCTGTTAAGTTCACAAATTTGTGGCGATCGGGTAAAATATAACTTGCTGTATCGCTATTAAGTGAGGAAAAAGATATGTCAGAATTTCTAGACTTTCTCAGACATCAGTTTGCCTACGTTGCCATTGGCGAATTTAAACCCGGAAAATTTGAAGCTGCAGAACAACTTTTTGAAAAAGCCGTTGCAACTTATGCCACAGGTTTTAAGGGAGCATACTTGCTGCAATTGCCCAATACAGACAAAGGTATTGCCATCATTTTTTGGGAAAGCGTAGAAGATATGGCAGCCAATCAAAGCGAAGCTTATCAGGAAATATTGAAGCAGATGACGCCTTTGTTTGCGAAAATACCAGACACTAATGTTTATGAAATCGTCAGTGAAATTCAGCCCAAAAGTGAATGATTAAAAATTCTGCAACCTGCGCGTCATTCCCATACCCATCGGCGTTTTTCGCCCGACTCCACTGTAAAGCGCAAAATCTGCTAAAGTGTTAATTTGCTTGATAGTAGCAGGAGCTATATCTCCCATAATTCGGTAACTAATATCGCCGACGCAGCCAATAAATTTACTGCGAGAATCAGTACAAACTTCGGTTCGGATATCGAAGAAACTGGGAAAAATAGCTTCTGTGAAAGTAGGTTCGATCGCAATACTGCTGTACTTGTTCCAGCGATTCGCTAAACTGCCGAAAATACTTTCTCTAGTTGGCATAGAACTATCGTATACACCTTGCCGAAAATTAGTAGGAGTGCAAAAAGTAAAAGCAATTTGGCGCTCACTTTCCGAAGCTCTATCGAACAATTCGGGGTAAGTACAAAAGTTTACCCAAGACTGGCTTGATTGCGGTTCGCTCAAAATATTAGTAATGTATATATTTGTCGGACCGAGATGACAAGGGATATCGAGATTAAGTTGCTGCCAAAGTTGAGTTAGGCGATCGAACAAAGCGTCATCCAGCAGAGAAATTCGCCACCAAATCGGCGTATTTTCCTGAATAGCTTGCTTGTGTTCCCACTGTACAGTCTGCGGAATTGTGCGGGAAGCCGGAGGCAAAACTCTCTTTTGTGGCTGTGGTGTGCTGCTTTTATAAGCCTCTTTTCTGCTTACTTGAAAAGGGCTTAAAGTGAAAGCTTTTTCATGAGATTGGTCGTGCAAGTACGCGCTCAAATCGCTGTCTACAGCACTCACCAAGTTGAGAAATAAAGCGTGGAGGTGCCGTCCCGTTAAAAACTGGGATGGAATTGGTGCAACTGGCAGCAGGTTTAAAACAAGGCTGTGGGGCATTTTTAAATTATAATACTGTGTCTTTAGAAATGTTCAGCTAGTATTAAGATTACAGCTAAGTTGCAAGTTATATTAACCAATCTCAAGAAGGTAAGGTGCGCAGTGCGCACCCTACGTTTAGGAAGATTTGTGCGCAGTGCGCACCCTACGTTTAGGTTGTGATATGGAGGCAAATCTCTGTGCGGTAAATTTTTAGGCGATCGAGATTTCTGGCGACAAATAAACGTCTTGGATGGCGTTGAACAATTTTACGCCTTCTTCAAAAGGACGCTGAAAAGTTTTGCGGCCGGAAATTAAGCCGCAGCCGCCAGCGCGCTTGTTGATTACTGCCGTGCGAATTGCTTCTGCAAAATCGCTTTTCCCGGAAGCACCGCCGGAGTTAATTAAACCCATCCTTCCCGCATAACAGTTGAGCACTTGATAGCGAGTTAGATCGATCGGGTGATCCGTTGTCAAATCCGAATAAACGCGCTTGTCGGTTTTGCCGTAACTGTGACCGCTTGCTTTAGCAACTGCTCCATAGCCATTGTTGCATTCGGGCAATTTCTGCTTGATAATGTCAGCTTGAATTGTCACTCCCAAGTGATTTGCTTGCCCGGTTAAATCGGCTGCAACGTGATAATCTTTGTCTTGTTTAAAAAAATCGTTGCGGAGATAGCACCACAGAATTGTCGCCATTCCGTATTCGTGAGCGTGAGCAAAAGCTTGACTGACTTCTTGGATTTGCCGCGTCGATTCCGGCGAACCAAAATAAATTGTTGCTCCCACTGCAACTGCTCCCAAATTCCAAGCTTGCTCGACGGTCGCAAACATGATTTGGTCGAATTGATTGGGATAAGTCAGCAATTCGTTGTGATTGAGCTTGACAATAAAAGGGATTTTATGCGCGTATTTGCGAGATACGCTTCCCAAAACTCCCAGCGTTGTCGCGACCGCATTGCAGCCAGCAGAAATTGCTAATTTAATGATATTTTCGCTGTCGAAATAGATGGGATTCGGTGCAAAAGAAGCGGCGGCTGAGTGTTCAATTCCTTGGTCTACCGGCAGGATGGATAAATAGCCAGTATTTGCCAAGCGTCCGCTAGAATAGAGTTGCTGAAGCGATCGCAAAACTTGGGGAGATCGATCGGTTTGAGCAAAAATGCGATCGACCCAATCCGGGCCCGGCAGGTGCAACAAATCTTTAGAAACTTTTGCTTGATGGGTGAGCAAGTCTTCGGCTTCGTCACCAAGCCAAGATTCGATCGAACTGGGAACTGATAGTGTAGCTGTCATACAGATTTCCCTCTCAATTTCAATTGCAGGCTGATGATTGCAGACATTAACCTTGCTGATATTGTAGCGAAAAAATCATATTTTCCATCCCTTCAACGCTAGACTCAGTTTTTAACAAGTTAGCGACAACAGCAGCTAGGACGCGCTACTCTATAATAAGCTGGCAGTTCAGCCGGATCTGCGCTGCCAGCGATCGCCGATCGACTCACAACTTTGCCATCACAATGTCACAAACTTACTTTGATTCTGAAAACGGTCACAAATCCTTCGAGATGCCCGGTGCCAGGCCCCACTACAACCCCGATCGCCCCGGCCAAGTAGAGCACATTTTCCTCGACTTAGTGCTGAATATTCCCAAACAAAGCTTTCGTGGCACTTGCAGCATCCGCATCAATCCAGTCCGCAGCGGTATTGACAAATTAACATTAGATGCTGTAAACCTGAATATTAAATCAGTAAAAGTCGGCGAAATTGAGCAAAATTTCGACAGCGATGGCGAAGTGCTGCAAATTCAACTACACGAACCAACCGAAGCTTACCAACCAATTACAATTGCGATCGAATACTCGGTCGAAAAACCCCAGCGCGGCCTCTATTTTGTCGGTCCGGACAAACACTACCCAGACAAACCAACACAAGTTTGGACTCAAGGCGAAGATGAAGATTCCCGCTTCTGGTTTCCCTGTTTCGACTATCCTGGACAACTCGCTACTTCAGAAATTCGAGTGCAAGTTCCGAGACAACTATTTGCTATTTCCAACGGCGAATTAATTAGTACAAAAAACGAAGGCGACGATAAAATTTATCACTGGTCCCAAACCCAGGTACACCCGACGTATTTAATGACATTAGCAGTCGGAGATTTTGCCGAAATTAAAGACGAATGGAACGGCAAACCAGTTAATTATTACGTGGAAAGAAGCCGCGAGGCAGACGCTAAGCGCAGCATGGGCAAAACGCCTCAAATGCTTGAATTCTTCTCTCAAGCATTTGGCTATCCTTACCCTTTTCCCAAATATGCTCAAGTCTGCGTCGATGATTTCATTTTCGGCGGTATGGAAAATACTTCGACAACTTTGCTAACAGATAGGTGCTTGTTAGATGAACGCGCCGCCCTCGACAATCGAGGTACTGAAAGCTTAGTTGCCCACGAACTAGCTCACCAGTGGTTCGGTGATTTAGTAGTAATTAAACATTGGTCTCATGCTTGGCTAAAAGAAGGCATGGCTTCTTATTCCGAGGTGCTGTGGACTGACAAAGAATACGGCAAAGAAGACGCGGCTTACTATATGTTGAATGAAGCCCGCAATTATTTAGCTGAAGACAGTTCTCGCTACCGTCGGCCGATCGTTACTCACGTTTACCGCGAAGCCATTGAATTGTACGATCGCCATTTGTACGAAAAAGGTGCTTGCGTCTATCACATGATTCGCGCCGAGTTGGGGGACGAATTATTTTACAAAGCAATTCACACTTTTGTGCGGGATAACGCTCACAAAACTGTAGAAACGATCGATTTGCTCAGGGCGATAGAAAAGGCTACCGGTCGCAATCTAATGTTTTTGTTTGACCAGTACGTTTATCGTGGCGGTCATCCAGATTATAAAGTTGCTTATTCTTGGGATGGCGACAGCAAATTAGCAAAAGTGACTGTCACCCAAACTCAGGTAAAAGACAGCAAAAATGGCAACGGCAACAGCAAAGATGTATTTGATTTGAAAATCCCGATAGGCTTCGGTTACAAGCCAGAAAAAGAAGCAGATGATGACAGTTGGGTACGTTCAAACCCGAACCTAAAAACTTTCACAGTCCGAGTGCATGAGCGCGAGCAAAGCTTCTATTTTCCCCTCGAACAGAAGCCTGCCTTTATCAGTTTTGATGTCGGCAATAAATACTTAAAAACAGTTGTTTTAGAGTATGGAATTGCGGAACTCAAAGCACAGTTACAATTCGATCCCGACCCTGTTTCCCGGATTTACGCGGCCCACGCTTTGGCGAAAAAGGGAGGGCTGGAAGCGGTGAAAACGCTGTCAGAAGTTCTCAAGAAAGAGCCGTTTTGGGCAGTACGGACCGAAGTTGCCGGTCAGTTAGCTGAAATTAAACTCGACCAAGTTTTTGAAGGTTTAGTAAGTGGTTTAAAAGATAAAGATGCTCGTGTTCGTCGCGCTGTGGTGAATGCGCTGGGTAAAATCCAAACTCACGAAACTTATAAAGCGCTGAGGTCGATCGTCGAAAAAGGCGACGACAGCTATTATGTAGAAGCAGCAGCAGCGAGTGCTATGGGCTCCATTGCAGGGGCTAACCCCGACGAAAAACCGACCGACGAACAGGTACTCAAAGAGTTAAAATTGGTGCTGAAAGAGCGTCAGGGCTGGAATGAGGTAGTGCGATCGGGTGCGATCGCAGGTTTGGCGCAGATGAAAACTTCGGAAGATGCGCTGAATCTAATTTTGAAATACACAGCCGCCGGTACTCCGCAAGCTTTGCGCTTGGCTGCAATTCGATCTTTGGGCACAATTTCGACTGGTCAAACGAAGGTCAATTTAGAACGGATTTTGCAGCGATTGGCAGAATTATCTAAAGAGACGTTTTTCTTGACTCAAGTCTCTGTAGTAGTGGGATTAGGACAAATGCAAACTCGCAAAGCAATTCGCATTTTGCGTTCTTTAGCTGACCAAACTCCCGATGGCCGCGTCCGCCGCATGGCTGATGAAGCTGTGCAAAGAGTGCAGAAAAATGTTGGTTCTGATGCAGCGGTAAAGCAGTTGCGGGAGGAATTAGACCAGGTGAAAAAGGAGAATCAAGATTTGAGGAGTCGGATGGAAAATTTGGAGGCTAAGGCGAAGAAAGATTAGGTGTAAAACCCCATACCGGCGCAGATAAAGGCAGATATTGGCGATCGGCTTTTATCTGCTTGTCGGTAGATGATTGCACGCGGTTATTATAATAATATTATTGTTCAGCGGGAGTGCATTGGAATTTCCTATTTTCCACATAGGGGAAAAGCCCAATATCTCTATTCTCCACTTTGTTGTCTCTCAACCGGGGAATTAGCGCAAATCAGGATGCAATTTTTATTTCTTAGTTGTCAACTTTTGATGAAGTGGCAGTAGCGTTTTTACCCATAAATATTGCAGAACTCATGAGTATAAGAAGCGCTGTATTGATTGAGCAATCGGGGGTAATTCCCTATCGTATTCAAGACGGAAAAATTGAAGTAATGCTAATTACTTCTTCGGCTAGCAAGCGCTGGGTGATTCCTAAAGGATTAATTGAACCTGACATGACTCCCCAAGATTCCGCCGCCAAGGAAGCTTGGGAAGAAGCAGGTTTGTTGGGTAAAGTGTTCCCGGATTTGCTGGGAACTTACGAGTATCAAAAGTCCGGCTATTTTTGTCAGGTAGGAGTATTTCTACTGGAAGTGCAAGCAGTTCTGGAAATTTGGCCCGAAGCTAGCAAGAGAAAGCGGCAGTGGGTAAGTATTCCTAAAGCAATTAAGCGGGTCAACGAACCGGAACTCAAACTCATTCTTGCGGATTTGCCAAATCGGTTCTGGTGAACAATACCCAGATTCCCGACTTCTTGAAGAAGTCGGAGATCTAATTCCTTAATCGAAAATCGAAATGACATCTTTAATCCCCAAGTACCAAAAAACTTGTCATAATAGACAAAAAGCTTCTCTATATAAATCCTTATGCCCTGTGCCGTTATTCTGACTGCTCTCTCTGTTGAGCGCTCAGCCGTTTGCGCGCATCTGTCCGATATTCAGAAAGAGAGTCATCCACGAGGGACGATTTATCGCTGGGGGAAGTTCGACTCGTCTAAAGCTGTGTGGGATGTCGCCGTTGTCGAAATTGGAGCAGGTAATCCCGGTGTAGCAATGGAGGCAGAAAGAGCGATCGCTCATTTCAACCCTGATGTTATTCTCTTTGTCGGAGTGGCTGGGGGAATTAAAGATGTAGCCCTTGGTGATGTTGTCGCGTCTACTAAAGTCTATGGCTACGAGTCGGGCAAAGCAGAACAAACCTTCAAACCCAGACCTGAAATTGGTTTATCTGCCTATAGGCTAGAGCAACTAGCCATTTTTGAAGCCGGAGAAGATGACTGGTTGAAAAGACTATCTGTAACTGAGCCAATCCCTCGTGTTTTTGTTGCGCCGATCGCAGCGGGCGAGAAAGTGATTGCCTCCACGAAATCGAAGATTTTTCAATTTCTGCGATCGAACTATGGGGATGCAGTTGCTGTTGAAATGGAAGGATTTGGTTTCCTGGAGGCAGCCCGTGCCAATCATCAGGTGTGTGCGATGGTGATTCGGGGAATTTCTGATTTGATTAACAACAAGGCTAAGGTGGATAAGGCGGGTTATCAAGAAATAGCAGCTCGTCACGCCAGTGCGTTTGCATTTGAGATTTTGGCAAAGTTTCAATCAGCAGGTAAACAGTCTGACACTATTACTATTAGTCCAAGCAGTTTGAAGGAAGAGTTCCTGAATGCCTCAAAAGGCTTGTTGGACTGGAAGCGGACGCTCGGCGACAACAACCAACAGATTCCTCGTCCTGAATTAAAGCAACTGATCGATCGCATTGAAACAGAAACTTTTTCTAGCACCATTGTTCTGGGTGAGCCTGGCTGTGGAAAATCGGCGCTAATGGCAACTCTGGGACATTGGGCGGTAGAAGCAAAATATGTGCTGCTGGCAATTAAAGCTGACTATCTCAGCAATACAGTTAACACAATTGAAGATTTACAGCAGGATATTCAGATAAGCAGGCATCCAAAAGAAGCGGTTAAAGCGATCGCCAATACAGAGAAAGTTATTCTCTTGATAGACCAACTGGATGCTGTCTCAGAATTGCTCGATCGTCAACCCGGACGATTGAATATGTTGCTGTCATTCATCCAATCCCTATCTGAAACTAAAAATGTTCACATTGTGGCGACTTGCCGGGAATTCGAGTTTCGTCACGGCACTCAATTTGCTCGTCTGGATTGTTTTCAACGGTTAGATCTTCAGTTACCAACATGGGAACAGATATCTCCTATTTTGGAAAAAGAGAAGCACAATCCGCACAGTATGGGAGAACCATTGCGGGAACTGCTGCGAAATCCATTTCATTTGAGAATCTTTCTGGAAATCGCTAAACCGGATCAAGTTTTTGAATCCTTTCCAAATCTGCTGGATCAGTTGTGGGAAAAACGTATTCCTGAGGAGCCTGAAGCCGCACAATCTATTGCTTTTCTGACGAAACTGGCTGAACGCATGACTGAGGAAGAAGTCCTGTGGCTACCAGCCGCAATTGCCGATGAGTGTCCTAAAATCTGTCGCGTTCTAGAGAAAGCTGGAATTTTGATGACTAATCCAGATAACTCAACCTTGGGTTTCTGCCATCAAACGCTATACGACCATACACTGGCTCGTTCTTTTGCCCGTGGCTCCCAATCGCTTTCTAACTTCGTATTAGAGCGCCAAGATGGTCTTTTCATTCGACCGATTTTGCTGAGGAACCTCAACTATTTGCGTGGCACAGCCTGCCAGAAGTACCAACGAGAAATACAAGCTTTAGTCAACACCTCCAAACTAAAAGTCAGATCGCATATTCGTACCTTGGTGATCGAGTTTGTCGGGGCGCAGTCTAATCCCAATCCCACGGAGGTAGGGCTGCTCGTTCCCTTGCTGGATTCAGAAATAGAGGCAATCAAGGTTTTAGACTCAATGATGGGAAGTCCAGGTTGGTTTAGAACGTTGCGCGATCGCCTCGAATTCCTACGCTGGTTAGAGAAACCAGTAGAGCAAGCAGTTTACTGTTGTCCCCTCCTGACGACAGCAGCAAGTTTCGCCGCCGAGGATGTCTGGAGTTTGTTAGAGGAATATTGGTTGAATGATCGAACTTATGACTTTTTAAGCATTCGAGTGCTATTAAATATTGGTCAGTGGACTTCCGAAAGGGTTGGGTTGACCCAACAGGTCATCCAGCATTCAAATATTGATTGGTATGATGTTGAGCAGATCGCAGAGAAGGTTGCAACAATCTTTCCCAATTTAGCTCCAAAAATTCTACTTGCCCACCTCAATCAAAAATTAGATCGGGCTATCTCAGAGGGGAACAAACCTAAACCAGAACTACCCGCAGATGCAGATGAGATGACTCTGTATCATCATAACTTACTATATGACCCACTCAAGCCAATAGAAAATCTACTCCAACAGTCAAACGCGAGTGATTTCTACGAAATAAAGAGATTTGCAGATGCCTATCCTCAAAACTTCCTGAAAGAGGTTTGGGCTTGGTTTGTCGATGTATGCAGCAGAATCCTGCGAAATGAATTACTAGGTATAAATAGTTATCGAGATGACAAATCCATCAGTTTAGAGTTCAATCGAGGAGAAATTTTAGAAGCGCTATTAGTCTCTGTCACAAAGTTTGCTACTCAAGAACCCATAGCCTTTCTTCGATTCGTTCAGCTAAACGAAAATTCTCAGCTACTGGCTGTCCATCGTTTTCTGGCTCGTGGTTTAGAGGAGGTAGCATCACAGGAACCTCAAGCAGTTTTAGAGTACCTGCTAGCAAACCCAAAACGCTTATGTATCGGTGATAGATGGGATTGCCACAGAGAAACAAAACAACTGATAGCAGCCGTTGTTCCACACTTATCTCCTAAAGAGAGAGCTTTACTTGAAGAAGCGATCCAGCAATTTGATTATTATCTTCCCCAATCTGAATATCCTGCTGATTTGCGTTTCCGACGTTTGCAATCTAATCGCCAGCATCGGTTGCGTCTACTAAGAGCTATTAACGATGAGTATTTGAGTGTTGAGACAAAACTTCTGAGACAACAAGAGGAAAGGGCTTTTCCCTATCTATTGGATCGAGACAGTCAATATCCTACCATTGGTCAAAATGTGGGTCCACGTATGACCAAAGATCAGATGTCTCATGCTTCAGATCAAAACTTACTGAATTTATTCGATGAACTTGCAGATTTAACAGATGCAAACTGTTTATTTCGTAAATCACCTGATAGTTTGGCTGGGACAGGAGGTTCTACAGAACAGTCTGGTGAATTTGGCAGGTTGGTCAAGGATAATCCAGAGCATTTTCTCCGCATTTTGCCACAACTAAAGCCAGAACGCCATGAAAAATATGCAGGAGCAGCTCTAGAAAGTCTGGCTCAGACAGACTTTCCACCAAGTGATTTAACTGAACTTGTTAAACAGCTTGACAAGCGAGGATTCAATTCTGAAGACTTTCGCGAGTATGTTGCCCGTACTCTAGAAAAAATTGCTGAGCATCAAGGGCTTTCAGTATCAGTCTTGGCTCTCCTGGAAAACTGGTTATCTACTCACACCAAGCCAGAACTGGAACACTACCGAGCCAAAGAGGATCGGCATTCCCATCTGAATTCATCTATTTTATTTAATACGACAGTCTTTGAGGTGCGGCCCGGTGGTCGAGGCAATATTGTACGAGCGATCGCAGCGTGCTATCTCAAGCAAAATCCCCCAAATTTAGAAGGTTGGGAAAAATTTATCAGATCGCAACTGAGTATCGAACCTCATCCAGCCGTTTGGGTTGATATTCTGGCCCATATGCCGCCACTCTTGAATGGTGATCGCGCAAAAGCTACAGAATTGTTTGACACTGTTATCCACAACTACCCAGAGGTTTTGCAATATCAATTTGCACTCTATTTCATTGCACACACAGTTGGATGGTTTGAACCAAAAGAAACTGTACAGAGTTGGCTGGAAATGCTTCGGGCTAATAAGTCCAACTTTTCTCAACAAGCCTGTGGTGAATTGCTACTAATTCACTACTTTCAATATCAGGATGAATGGTCAGTTGAGAGGATTGGCCATCACCTTGCCACTCAAGACAACGAAGCAATTCTTTGCGGACTCGCTCACGCAGCAAGTCATCTATGGGTTCAACAAAGATGTCGGCCGATCGCCGCAAAAATTCTCTATACCCTTGCTTCTTCTTCTACCGAATCAATCCAGCACGCTGTAGCAAGCGTTTTCCGCTGGAGTCGCGATCGCTTTCAACTGAATCCTGGAATGGTGAAGATCGTTGAAGCAATCTGCAAGAACCGGGGCGCACTTTTGGCAGCGGCCAACGATCTGACTGAAATTATTGAAACAAAGAATTTAGTGGACAACAATCCTGAGATTGTGGTTAAAGTTTGTCAGAGTTTGATTGGCATTTTTGCAGACCTCACCAATCCAGCACCAGCAACAGCATTCATCGCGGAAAGTTTAACGACAATCGCCATTCAACTACATCGTCACCCCCTACCCCTATACCGCGATATTGGTTTACAGATATTCGAGGATCTACTTGCCTTAAATCTCAGAGAAACCCGGTCTGCATTAGAAACACTCGATCGAAAACCGCATCGATTTGGTTTATACATCGCTCCCAGAAGAAGGTTGCGTAGTCGCCGCACCGACCATCATTGAATGCGATTGGCCACAAAAGCATTTCTCCTCACTCAGACCTCCAGAGTAGGTGAAATCAGGCACAATAACAGTAAAACTCACTCCAAGAACAAAATGACTGAAGAAGACCCCATCCTGAAAATCTGGCTGCTAGAATACGACAAACTCAAAGCCGAGCAAACCCAGCGGATTGGTTTCCGAGACAACCTCCTCTACGTCACCTTGGGTTTGTTCGGTACAATCGTGTCCTTTGCAGCTTCCAACTCCGCCAACTACTACGCCTTTCTAATCCTCCCCTGGGCTTCCTTGATTCTCGGCTGGACTTACCTAGTAAACGATGAAAAGATCAGCGCGATCGGGCGCTACATTCGGCTGACCTTGGTCGAAAAGGTTAAAGAAAAGACCGGACACGCAGAGGTAGAATCTCTATTTGGTTGGGAAATTGCCCACCGGAGCGATCGCCACCGATCGCGCCGCAAAATCGAGCAACTTATTGTTGATGAAATTACCTTCGTCGTGTCAGGAATCATTACCCTGATTTCCTTCTGGGCCTTAGTACCTGGCACACCTTTAGCTATCAATATTTTGGGTGTGGTTGAGCTACTCCTGCTGCTGATCTTGGGTTGGGAAATCATCGTCTACGCTGACTTAGCACAGGGGCGATAAATCCATAGACTGGCGATCGCTGCAAATCCCAGAGAAATTGCAGCAACAAGTCCATAGGCATTAATACAGATTAAGCGTTAGCTGAGAGAAAAGGAATACTTGCGGCTAAGTTATCCTTAACTTCAATTCCCTGTTTTATCGCCCAAAACTGGCTCAAAAAGTGAATTTGCCGCAAGCCTACAACTAAATTTAAACCAGGTACAAAAATCCACCAAACTGTTAGCGGTTCTTTGATTCCTTCTTGGCGGTACAATTCGTTAACTGTCTTGTAAAGTTTGAACTGTACGATGTAAATCCAAGCAATACCTAGCAAGGAAAACCAACCAAACCATCCGGGAACGTCAGGATCGAATATCCGCAAAGCTTGGGGGACGGCTACTCCTAAAACAAAGGGAAGCAAGCAAAGGGTTCCCGACCAACCGCTGCCGTTATAGCGACGCAATTCTTCTTGAATAATCCATTTGTACCATCCGTAATATAGCAGCAAGCTGACTCCAGACAGCAAAATTACTCGCCACAAAGAGCGCGGTTTACCTAAAGGTTTGTCGGACATATTTAGATGTAAGATATGAATGGCTGTCTTGATTGTATTAACATTTGTTAATTATTGCAAAATCATTTCTCGAATCGATCGCGCTGTTGCAGGGGCCAGCAGAACACCGTTGCGATAGTGGCCGCTGGCGATGAGAACGCGATCGTTACCGGGAAGCGTCTCGATAATTGGGGCCGGCCGCCCTTCCGGCCGCGGGCGCAATCCTGACCATTTCCTGATGATTTCAGCTTCTGCTAAGCCCGGACAAAGTGATCTCGCCCTCGCCATCACTTGCCCCAACATATCAGCATTCGCCTGAATTTCCTCGCCATTGTCTGAAAACTCCACCGTCGCCCCCACCCAAAATTCCTGATCGCCCAAGGGCACAATGTGAACGTCATCGCAAGTAATTACTGGCCTAAAATCAGGGTTTCCTAAAGGCTTGGCCGATCGCAAATGCAGCGCTTGTCCCAACACCGGGCGAATGTCAACCAACTGATTTAACGATGCAGTCACAGCAGCAGAACCCAAACCAGCCGCCACGATTAGTCGATCGAACTCCAAAGTAGCAGCAATCTCCGCTGCTTCAACGGGCACGCCAAACTCAAAAATCGCCCCATTTCGTTCAGCAGCATCAACCAAAGCCAAAGTTAGCGCCGTCGGATCGACTTGCCGGTCTTGAGGCGAATAAATCGCAGCAATAATGCGATCGTTTAAAGAGAGATGAGGGCAGCGATCGCGCACTCGTTCCACATCCCACAGTTCCAGTTGCCAACCTTGAGATCGGCGAGTTGCTATCAAATTTTCCCACTTAATTAAATCCTCTCCCTCCGAACAAAGCATTAAAATTCCTTGTTTGTTAAAAGGAATTTTTCGCCCCGTAACTGCTTCCAATTCTGGAATCAAAGTTTCGTAGCGCTGAAGGCTGGTTTCCCTGAACTGCCAATTTCTGCCCTTAGTTTTGTGGCTGATAACTCCCATCAAAACACCGAGTGCCGCGCCAGTAGAACCTTGTGCCGGCGGCTGTTTGTCGAACACAGTAACTTTCAGTTCGGGAAATTGACTTAGTTCAAAGGCGATCGAAGCCCCAATAATACCGCAACCAATAATTGCAACGCGAATCATTCAATTTTAGATTTTATATTTTAGATTTTATATTTTATAGAAGTTTTTCATAGGGTTCTGACCGCAAAGCGTGTCAAATTAACAGTAAAATCCTCTGTTTTTATCGTTTGTCTCGAATTCTCGATCCCCCTAAATCCCCCTTAATAAGGGGGACTTTGAATGCTCTGCCCCCCATTTTAAGGTGGAGTTTGAATACTCTTGTCCCCCCCTTACTAAGGGGGGTTAGGGGGGGTTTAGACTCGACTACAAGCGATATTTATTATGGGCTTCAGTCTTAATTTGACACCCATCAACTGCCAAGCCTACAAACCCCTAAAGCTATTAAGCTTTAGGAATTAGCTGCAAGAAGGTATCGAAATCATTGACAGCTTTTTGATAGCTGGCCGTGACTTTTGCATAGTCAAGCTCTTTAGCAGCAAGATCGATGTTAACCAACTCGGTAAACAAACTCTTAGTTAAATCAACAGCTTGTTGTTGAGACTTAGGCAACAAACTCGCAGAGACGGTTTTCATGGTGTTCCGCAAGTCGCCTAGAGGCCCGTGAATGTAAGTTCTGGTATCAACCCAATTCTGTTTTTGAATTAAGGTTCCCAGTTTATCCATGCGCGATCGGAACTCTGTCAGGGTAGGAACATAGCGCTGAATTTGCTGGGTCTGGGCTGCTGTGTAAGTCGTTGGAACTTTTGCTTCGACACTGCTGCAACTAACCAGAAACGCCATCAAAAACGCCATCATCAAGGCAAAAATTGAACGGGGACGAGTCATATCGATTTTAGATTTTAGATTTTAGATTTCTCGTTCTCTGGCTCTGCCTGGGAATGCAGCTCGGCGAGGAGCTGGTTCACTGACCTAGCACCGAGAGTTATGTACAAAATATTATTTTACCTCCTGGCGGCGCAGAAAAGTGATCACAGAATTGCCAACTTTTTCAGACCAATGTTCTTGAGGATAATGCCCCGCTTGTTCCAGTGTGACTAACTCTGCATTTTGCAGGGAACCGACTAGCTTTTGAACAGGTTCAACACTCAGCCAAGGATCTGTCAAACCCCAGACAAATAAAGTTGGTCGAGTCCATCCTTTCAAGCCGGATTCAATTTCTGCCATTGACTGCGGCAATTGAATATTGCGGACAGTATTCATCAGCGATCGACCTGCATCCGAACTCTTCAAAAACGGGCTGCGGTAAACATCTAAATCCTTGTCTGATATTGTCTGGCGGCTGCCGCCTTCGAGAGTTCTGTCAACCAAAAGCGGGTCTTGCGTCATCATGTCGCCAATAAAAGGCAGCCCCAACTGCTGCATTTTCCAAGGCAATTTGATATCTGCTGAAACTGGTGTATTGATGATGGCTAGACGCTCAATTTTATCGGGATTTCGCAAAGCGTATTGAATGCCGGCTGAAGCTAAAAATCCTTGGACAACGAGGTAAAATCGGTCTAATTCTATAGCTTGAATAAAGCCAGCGAGGGCGTCAACAAAAGCATCGGGAGTGTAGGCAAAGTCGCGCTTGTCTGGTTTTGTCGATCGCCCGTAACCCACCCAATCAGGGGCGATCGATCTAAATCCCTGTGCAGCCAAATCCGGCATCATTACAGTCCAGGTAAAACTCTGGGACGGCAAACCGTGCAGCAGCAGTACGGGCGGTTTCTCAGTTGCGTTAACCGGATTTGTTTCCCGATAAAACCATTTCAGCGGGCCTACTTCAACTATCTTCTCATCAATTAACATTATTTTACTGGTTATTTATCAAAGAATAAGGCGGGGAATACCCGCCCTACTTACCTAATAGTTGGGTGTGCACAGAGCACGTTACCCAACTAATGACAGCCGCGTTTAGAAATTCATTTCAGCAGCTTGAACTTTTTCGACCTGTTTCTTCTTGAGAACCAGCATGATTTGAGCCAGCATGGTTATAGCCACGAAAGCCATCAATCCTTTAACTCGACCTGCACTTTGCAGCACAATTTCCACGTCTTTTTGACCGAAGCCGCCCACATTAGGATTGTTCGTCAAAAGTTCGCCTGCTGCAACTGTTTGTCCTTCGGAAACAATCAGTTCTGGACCGGCAGGAATCGTATCAACAACCGCTGCACCTTCGGCAGGTTGAATTGTCACTTGATAACCGCCATCTTCAGGTTGAGCAATCTTAGAAATGGTGCCAGCTACCGAAGCATTGTAAACAGTATTATTGCTCTTTTCGCCAGTAGGATAAACCTGACCGCGGCCGCGGTTGCCACCAACATAAATTTGGTATTTGCCGTAGTGAACGGACTTGTCAGTTTCTGGATTCGGCGACAAAACTGGGAATACCAATTCTTTGTACTGTTCTCCCGGTACTGGGCCCACTAAAACAATATTTTCTTGGGTTTCGCTGTAAGGTTGGAAGTAAAGATCGCCGACTTTTTCCTTCATTTCTTCGGGAATTCTGTCAGCGGGAGCAATTTTGAAACCCTCGGGCAACATCACTACAGCGCCTACATTCAAGCCGCTTTTGCTGCCGTCGCCGCCAACTTGTTGAACGTTAGTATCGTAGGGAACTTTGACAATAGCTTCAAACACCGTATCTGGCAAAACAGATTGCGGTACTTCAACTTGAGTCGGTTTTGCACCGAGGTGACAGTTAGCGCAAACAATGCGGCCTGTTGCTTCGCGGGGAGTAGCGGGTGCAGTTTGCTGAGCCCAGAAAGGGTAAGCAAATGCTGCTTGGGGAAGTGCGATGTCGCTGGTGAGGAAAAATGCTGCGGCTGCGATCGCAATTAAGGCTGTTTTCGCGATCGTCCTGGCACTGCGGCGAAATATCGCAGATAAATTAGTTTGTGGCATTAGAGTATTCAATCTCAAAGGTCAGACAATTTTGGATTTTGGATTTTGGATTTTGGATTTTGGATTTTGGATTTTGGATTATTAGACTGCTTTAGGGATGCAATTATCTGTGGTTTTCACCATTCACCCCCTATCTAAAATCTCAAATCAAAAATCCAAAATAGTTTAAGACCACCAAGGTGCTTCGCCGGTGCGGAAATCTGTTTCTGTCCAAGTTGTAAAAGCGATCTTGTCATCTGCGACAGTGGCGTGGGCCAGGGCCAGAGACAAAGGCGCGGGGCCGCGCACCACTTTGCCCTCATTATTGTATTGAGAACCGTGGCAAGGACAGATAAACTTGTTTTCGCTAACATTCCAAGGCACGACGCAACCCAAGTGAGTGCAGACTGCATTGATGCCGTAGTCGGCGATAGATTGGTCTTCTTTCACCACAACATAGGTGGGGTCGCCTTTGAGACCTTGGGCTAAGGTGCGATCGCCCGCAGGGTGCGAAGTCAAATATTCGCTAACGATGATGTCGTTACCCAAAGCATCTTTAGCTGTCACTCCGCCGCCAACTGCCCCACTCGACGGAGGAACAAAATATTGGACAACGGGATAGAGTGCGCCCAGTGCCACACCTGTGACTGTACCGAACGTCAGCAAATTCATAAATTGGCGACGCCCCATATCGGGAACATCGGGATTTCCAGCAGAAGATTGAGCCATGACCTGCCTTTACGGTTTTAAGTTACGTTTGTTTGTTTGTTTGCTGTTAGCGAACCTGTACGTGCAGAGGAAGGAGGATAATTGCCGTTAATCTGCTCGCACAAATTTTAGGCCGCGAAAATTCCTTTTAAGAATGCGCCTTCCAGCCTTTATTAGAGTATTATTACATTTTTTGAACTTTGTCTTTTATTGTTTAATGGATTAACTCAGGAGCAACCATGACGGGCAAGGATTTACACCAGCTACTGCTAGAAAAATGGGGAAAGTCTTACGATATCAGATTGCGGCGAACGCGGGGCAAGATTTTTGTGCAAGTTATGTGGAAATATTTAGAACAGGCGTCTTTTCCGATGACGGAGGCTGATTATTTCGAGCATTTGGATGCGGTGGCCAATTACCTCAACGGCTGGGGGAGCACTGAACAGGTGAGAGAATACATCGTAACTACTCGCGATCGCCCCCGCTTGGGTAAAGCTGTCAGCGTTCCTCTAGATTTGGGTGAAAGAGCCTCGGAGTGGTTGCTAGACGAGTTTTGAATCACTCTGTCGATTTTAGATTTTAGATTTTAGATTTTAGATTGACTCCACAGCCGGGATCTGGGGGAGTTCCCTAAAGTTTTGTGTCGCGCCGCGGCTGGATTAGTTGAGCCCAAAGTCCCGAAAATCGATCGGCGAGCTTGTCATACGACTTGCTGCTGGTGAGAAACTAAGCTGTAACGCATCTAATTTGCACAGTTGTTTTGGTTCAAAGTCTTCTGTGGCGGGCTTTGCTGCGCGCCCCCAACTGTGGGATTTAAATGCCGCAACAGTTTCTGGGGCTTTTTAGGGGCTTTTTAAATTTTGGGCGATCGGACTTCTAGCTTACCAAAATCATCGGAACCAATTTCTGTCAACAATTTCACATACAATGAGTGTCAGATATCTTGTGAAATTTAGGAGAATGTTGTAATGGGTGTTGCACTGGGAATGGTTGAAGTCTTAGGATTTCCCGCTGCAGTAGAAGTTGCGGACTCAATGGTGAAAGCAGCCCGTGTTACTTTAGTTCGCTATGAGAAAATAACCCGCGCCTACTGGACAATTATAGTGCGAGGAGATGTTTCTGAAGTGCAAGCAGCCGTTGCTGCTGGAGTGGAATCAGTTAAAAAGGTGGATGGCGGAAAGTTGCTATCGTATCACATAATTGCTCGTCCCCACGAGAATCTGGATTACGTTTTGCCGATCGGCTATACTCCCGAAGTAGAACAGTTCCGAATGTAGTCAAAGTTTTGACAAAACTTTGGTGTGGAATTTTAACTTTTAGTAATTATAGAGGCGCGGGCGATCGCGTCTCTATATTTTTTTTGCTGCGAGTCGATGTATCTTTGTGCTGTGTTTATCTGCGGTATATTTTGCTGAAGCAGCAGGCAGAATAATTCGGAATTCTTAACCGCAGATTAACGCATATCAACCCAGACAATACCATCACCCAGTAATCAAATCACTGGCGGTGATTGTGATCTGAACTCCCTTCAGAATTCCGATGATTACCCCATTTTGACTAATCTCGGTATCTAAACCATTAATCCCAGACTTAGAAGTTATGTCTGTAAACGGAGCGCGTGAACGTACCAAAAGTTTATCTTCACCTTGCTTGAAGTCAGCAACAGTATCTATTCTCCCACTCGTCCAAAGCCTAAACTTGTCAGCCCCCCTGCCACCAACCAGATAGTCATCACCGCTCATACCAAACAATAAGTCGTCGCCCCCCCCGCCAATCAACGTTTCGCTGCCGTCTCCACCAAGGAGAGTATCGTTATACCTAGAACCTATCGCTACTTCGATCCCGGAGAGCGAGTCTATGCCGCCCTGCCCGTCGGAAGCCCGACCTAACCCAGACCCGTCGCCGACTGCCCCCAACTGGAGATAGACGCCAGTTCCTCCAAAACTGTAAGATACTGTGTCGATGCCATCCCCGCCATTGAGCAAGTCATTGCCAGCAAGACCCGACAAAGAGTCATTACCGCGCCCGCCCAATAGCGTTTCATTGTAGCTCCCGCCAACTAAGGTGTCGTCGAAGTTAGAACCTATAACAACTTCAATGCCAGAGAGCCAGTCTACGCCAGAGAGCCTGTATCCAGCGAGCAATCCATCGGTAGTCCTGCCAAACCCAGACCCGTCGCCGACTGGCTCCAACTGGAGATTGATACCAATTGTCGCACTTGTGTACGATACTGTGTCGATGCCATCCCCGCCAACTAGGGTGTCGTTGCCAGCCCCGCCATCAAGAAAGTCGTTGCCAGCCCCGCCAACTAGGGAGTCATCGTCAATGCCACCAATCAGGGTGTCATTGCCGATCCCACCGTAGAGCCAGTCTTTCTCCTGGCTGGAATTTGTAAAGAAGTCTTTGCCTTCACCATTGAGATAGTCATCGCCACTGCCACCGTAGAGAGTGTCGTGGTCGTCGCCTGTGTACTGACGATTACCGTGACCATCACCGCCATACAGAGTGTCATTGCCATCTCCCCCATAGAGCAGATCTACCCCTCCGCCACCGTCGAGTTCATCATTGTCAACTCCACCATCTAGAATGTCATTGTTCTCCCAACCATGTAGAACGTCATTTCCTTCTCTACCATAGAGTGTGTCCGCACCACTTGAATAATTATCACCGAGCGGGTCGCCAAGAAGATAATCATTGTCTTCTCCGCCGTCGAGCACGTCATTAGCGGAACCTCCATAGAGACTGTCATCGCCAGTTTCACCCACCAGAAGGTTAATATAGGTGGAATACTCTTGATTTCCAGCATCAAGTTGGTCATCGCCACTTCCACCATAGAGAGCATCATCCCCCATTTCACCATCAAGTTGGTCATCGCCACTTCCACCATAGAGAGTATCATCCCCCATTCCACCATAGAGAGTATCATTACCAGCTAGGCCATCGATGATGTCATCGCTAGCAATGAAAGGGCCAGGGCCGTATAAAGTGTCAGGGCCTGGAGTGCCAGTTATTGGTGGTTCCATATATTTAATTTCCTATTGAGATTAAGAAAATGAATCGGAAGTTTTACGTTGTTGTTCCGTAATTTCACTGTGTGGGTATGTTATCTCTAAATCGAATACTAAGGATCGGCTTGTGTCAAATCTTCATGTAAACCTTAAGAACTAAATTATTAAAATAACTTATGATTGCAGCAAGATCGCCTAAAAAATAGTGTGAATTAAGGCTCAAAACCTTGACCCCAGACACCTAACACTAAACTTTGCTAATGTGAATTTTATATTTTATATTAAATACTTATCAAACAGATACTAAATCAGCAAAGATTATCAGATCAAACAATCAACTTACTCAAATAGCTGAGAAGCTTAGCTTTACACAATGTTTATAACTTTACTTAAGTAAATAGGGAATTCGCCCTCAAAATAGCTGAAGCAATGTTTTTAAGATAAGTAGACAACAATCCCAATCTCGGCTAAAAATAGCAGACAATTTTAAAATTCAGATGTTCGGTAACTTTTACATTGTCTGCTATTCTTAATTGTCATCGTCCTAAAAGCTTCACCAAACCAACGCCGCCAAAATACAAGCTCAGCACCGCCCCTCCTAAAAGACTTTGCGTTAAAGGGTCAGTAGAAGGCGTTAAAACCGCTCCCAAAACTGCCGCTCCCAAGACTACATAACGCCAGCCGGAGAGCATTTGGTTGGAAGAAACTATGCCCAAAACACCGAGCAATACTTGGAGAATCGGGATTTGAAAAGCTAAGCCAGTGCTGAACATTAACAGCAGCACAAATTTAAAGTATTTGTCGATCGACCACAACTGCTCTACAACATCCGCCCCATAGCTAACAAAGAAGTTGAGCGCCGCCGGAATCAGAGCGATGTAAGCAAAGACTAACCCGCCCAAAAATAGGAAACTCGAACCGAAAAACACAGGCCCAAGCAACCTGCGTTCTTTGCGAGTCAAGCCGGGGAGAACAAACAGCGCTATCTGGTAAAAAATAAACGGAGTGGCGATCAGCAAACCGCTGTATCCGGCTACTTCGATAGAAACAAAGAAATACTCGCCGGGAGCTAGTTGCAGAAACTTCACGGGCCCGGCCGGTACTTCTAGCAGTTGCACGATGGGTTTAACTGTCAAAAAACAACCGATTACAGCGATTACTACTGCAATTAGCGAGTAGAAAAGTCGCATACGCAATTCTTCTAAATGCTCGAATAAAGACATCTCAACTTCATCGGGAAGTTCGTCGAGAAATTCGTTTTCTAAGTTGCGGGAACCCATTGCACCGCCCGCGATTGGTGCAATGCTGTTTTCCTGGCTAATTGCTTCGAGGTTGTTGTCGGAACCTTGTTCGGATGTCTCCAAGTTTGAGGGAGCAGTCATAGGGAATGGGTAATTGGTAATGGGTAATTGGAAATTGGTAATTAATGGAAAATTGGAAATTGAGAATAGTTATTTCATAATTGCTCCGACTTCCTTCCTCATTCTTTATTCTGACTTCAGCAGCAGAAGGAACGATCGCTCATTAATCCGTGTAGCGGTGTCAAAATCCGTGTCGTGCCTTCATTATTCAATCACGATCGCAATTTTGCCGACCGCGCGGCCCGTTTCGCTGTAAGCGTGGGCTGCTGCTACTTCTTGTAAGCTGTAAGTGCGATCGACAATCGGCTCAACTTTATCGGATTCTATTAACTCCCGCAAAGCCTCTAAATCGCTGGGATTGGCATTGGCTAGAATGAATTTAGCTTTTTTACCCGATATAAACCAGCTCGTTAACATCGGTGCGAGGTTCTCGAAACTTGGCAAAGTCGAGATATAAACTCCCTCTGGTTGCAGCACTTTTTCGCATTCAGCAAATGTTCTTGTCCCGACAGTATCTAAAATTATATCATATTTATCGGTTTGTTGAGTAAAGTCAATTTCTGCGTAATCAAGCACAAAATCGGCTCCCAAACTCTTGACCAATTCTCTATTTTTAGCACTGCAAACTCCCGTTACTTCCGCATTCATTGCTTTCGCAATTTGCACGGCAAAAGTGCCAACTCCGCCGGAAGCGCCGTTAATCAATACTTTATTTCCTGCTTGAATTTGACCCAAATCCCTGAGCGATTGCAAAGCAGTTAAACCTGCGATCGGTACTGCTGCTGCTTCGGCATGAGTGATGTTTTTCGGTTTAATTGCCGCATCCGATTCTGCCACGACCGCGTATTCGGCGCAAGCACCCCCACTGATGGGATTTAAGAAAGTATAAACTTCATCTCCGGGTTGAAATTTGGTGACTTCCCGGCCGACTTCCACGACAACTCCCGAAATGTCAGAACCGACTATTCGAGGAAAGTTAAATCCTGTTAATAGTTGCAGGTGTCCTTGCCGGATTTTCCAGTCTACGGGATTGACGCTGCTAGCGCGAACTCGCACTAACAATTCGTTGGATTTGGCGATCGGCTTTTCCAACTCTCGGTATTGCAATTCCTCGGCTGAACCGTAGCGATCGAACGCAACTGCTTTCATGGCAAATTTTCCGGTTTATTTCCAATAGAACACTCAATCCTTTACAATTACAGCACATTCGATCTCAATGTGACACAGTAAATTGAGCCAGCCTTGTAGCAGCGGGCGATCGACTCTTGGAGGCGTCCAGACAAGGGGCAGGCGTGAGGCAATGGGTTCGCTGGCCCAGTGCGATCGCTAGCGATTAAAATTAATAGAGACTGGGCGGGCGATCCCATAACCCTGAGCATAATCTACTCCAATCTCGCGCAATTTTTCTAAGATAGCTTCGTCTTCGACAAACTCAGCTATAGTTTCCAGATTCATCGCATGGGCAATACGATTAAAGCCTTCAACCAGCGCTTGAGAAATCAAATTATGACTAATATTCTTGACAAAAGCACCATCAATTTTTAGATAATCCACTGGTAAATTGAGCAGATAAGCAAAGGAACTCAACCCACTGCCAAAATCATCTAAAGCAAAGCGACAGCCAATTTTTTTGAGTTCGCTCATGAAATATCTGGCTTGCTCAAAATTTGCGATCGCTGCGGTTTCCGTGATTTCAAAACCAATGCTTTGTGGAGGAACTTGGTAGCGAAAAAATTGTTCGATTAAAAACCTCAGAAACTGATTGTTACTAATGCTAGCCCCAGAAAGATTTATCGTATACAAGCCTCGACTAAGAACATCTTTATCCGGCAATTTGTGATAGTTAGAGAAAAAAGTCTCGATTACCCAACAATCGATATCAGTTATCAAGCCGTAACGCTCGGCGGCGGGAATAAAGTCATTTGGAGAGACTATTTTTCCATTTTCGTCCAGCATTCTCAGCAAAATCTCATAATGCTCTATTAATGGTTTAGAGGTAATAGAGACAATCTTTTGGTAATAGAGAGAAAAACGATTGGTTTCCAACGCTCGGCTGATTTTGGAAATCAACTGCCTCTCACCACGTTGTTTAATGAGTTCGCTATCATCTAGACTATAAATATGAACACAGTTGCGGCCTCTGGCTTTGGCGGCATAACAAGCTGCATCAGCAGCTCCCAGAAGCTCCCTCAAATCTTGACTGGTTTGGTCAATAGCAACAACTCCAATGCTGACTCCAATGATAAAGGTTTGGCCATTCCAAATAAACCGAAACTGATGCACTAGATCTTTGACATTTTCCGCCATCAGGGCTGCTTGAGAGAGCGAACATTGAGTAAGCAAAATGCCAAATTCATCACCTCCCAAGCGAGCCAGCATATCATTAGCACGGACTCCCTGTTGAATAAGTGCGGTGATTTGGCGCAGTAGCTCATCGCCAGCAATATGACCTACGGTATCGTTAACGACTTTGAACTGATCTAAATCTAAATAACAGAGAGCGTGCTGCTGATTGCTATCTTTAACAGAGGCGATCGCCTCAACTAAATGTTGCTCAAATCTTCTACGGTTGATTAACCCCGTTAGGGCATCGTGATTGGCTTCCCAAGAGAGTTTATGCGTGAGATAGCGCGATTCAGTAACATCATGAAAGACGATGACGGCCCCGATAATTTGACCCTGGCGGTCTCGAATCGGTGCTGCCGAGTCAGCAATGGGATACTCGGTTCCATCATGAGCAATCAAAATAGTATTGTTAGCTAAGCCCACAATTTGCTCCTCTAATAGAGCCCTGTCTATAGGATTGTCTACTGGCTCTCGCGTTACTTGATCGACAATTAGGAAGACTGTAGAGAAAGGAACTCCTTGAACCTCATGAGTCTTCCAGCCTGTCAGTCGCTCAGCGATAGGATTGAAATATCTCACATTACCTTGGGCATCTGTAGTAATGACCCCATCGCCAATTGATTGCAGTGTCACTTGAGCCAATTCTTTTTCGGCAAATAGAGACTCTTCGAGACGTTGCCGTTCTTCAATTTCGTTCAACAGACGTAAATTCTGCTTTTGGAGTCTTTGTTGCAGCCTTCCGATAGTTAAATGCGTTTCGACACGAGCTAATACTTCTGCTACTTGAAATGGCTTAGCAATATAATCTACCCCACCTGCAGCCAGCCCTTGCACCTTATTAAAAGTTTCATTGAGTGCACTCAAAAAAATAATTGGAATGTCGGCTGTGCGAGGATCAGATTTTAATTGTTGACAAACTTCATAACCATCAATATCTGGCAATTTAATGTCGAGTAAAATTAGCTCAGTCGATGGCGATTGGGCGGCTCGAATAGCCATTATCCCTGTTATAGCACTGCGAACTTTATAACCCTCTGCCCTCAAAGCATCCCTGAGAAGACGCAGGTTATCAGGCAGATCGTCAACAATTAAAATATTGCCTCGGTAGTTTGTAGCTTGATCGCTAACCCTATCGCTAGTTCTATCGACAATCATACTGATTTCCCTAGTTTCTTGCTAGACGACTATAAACATATGCACAAATAGTATAGTTGAATTATTAGGTTATAAAGCTCACTTTACGCAGAAAGAAGTTCTGCGATCCCCGATATATTGGGGTGGCAAGGGGGCGCAGCCCTACAATATCTGAATAGTTCGGTTAGGGGCAGTCCCCCCGTGGTTGCCCTTCTTCGCTTCGCCTAACATCAGAAGAAGAGTATTTCAACCCCAGCAGCCGATTTATGAACAAGCGGATTTCTCAAATGGCAAGTCTACTCGTCATTGCGATCGGATGTCTCGTGCTGCTGGGTTGGCAATTTGAGAGCTCCCTACTCAAAAGTGGTTTTCCGGGTATGACTTCGACCATGAAAGCAAACACGGCAATTTGCTTTTTGCTGGCTGGAGGGTCTTTGAGATTGTTGCAGTACCAAAGAACGCGACTGCACGATCGCATCGCTCAAGGGATGGCAGGATTCATAATCATCATCGGTCTGCTGACGCTGAGCCAGTATATTTTTGGTTGGCATCTGGGTATTGATCAGTGGCTTTTCCGGGATTTCGTGTCTTCAGCGACTCCTTATCCGGGAAGAATGGGAGTAAATACCGCCCTAAATTTTGTGCTGATGGGACTAGCACTCTTACTATTAGGGCAAAATTCCCAACGGGATACTTGGTTGGCTCAGATTTTTAGTAGTATTGCAACTTTAATTTCTCTACTAGCTTTATTTGCACACCTATTCAATGTCGATATTCTTGAACGGTTGGCTACAATTACGACGACTCAGTCCGTAAACACGATCGCCACCTTTTTCATCCTCTATGGAGGAATTTTATGGCTCCGCCCCAAGGAAGGATTAATGCAAGTAGTAAGCAGTCCGCTGGTCGGCGGAGTAATGGTTCGGTGGTTGCTGCCTTGGGGGACACTCTTTCCAGTGACACTGAACTGGTTGACTCTTCAGGGACAAAATTTAGGCTGGTATAACGTTAATTTTGGCTATACATTGCGTTCCACTGTTATGGTTGTCACGTTCTCAATTCTCATCTTGGGGACGGCTGGCTTTTTAAACCAGATAGATTACAGGCGCCAAAAAGCCGAAAAAGAAATTAAAAAACTTAACGAAACTTTAGAAATTCTTGTGGCTGAACGAACAGATGCTTTACAAAAATCGCAGGCTCGTTTTGCGGGAATTCTAGAAATCGCCAATGATGCAATTATTTCAGTCGATCGCACTCAACGCATTACCCTGTTTAATCAAGGGGCAGAAAAGATGTTTGGCTATAAAATTGAGGATATTTTAGGCAAGCCACTGAATTTACTGCTGCCAGAGCAGTTTAGAGATGCACATTCGCAGCATATCAAACAATTTGCACACTCTTCTACCAGAGCGCGAAGAATGGGAGAACGAGGCGAGATTTTGGGTCGTCGTCGAGATGGAACGCAGTTTTCGGCTGAAGCCTCTATTTCTAGGCTGGAAATAGGAGACGAAACGGTATTTACTGTTATTCTGCGCGATATTAGCGATCGCAAACAAATTGAGATGGCTTTACGAAACAGTGAAGAGCAGTTTCGCCATGCGTTTGAAGATGCCTCTATCGGAATGGCGATCGTTTCACTTGATGGACACTGGATTAAAGTCAATCCTGCCTTATGTCAGATTCTTGGCTACTCCTCAGAAGAGTTATTAGCGTTAACTTTCCAAGACATTACCCATCCTGACGATTTAGACGCGGATATTAGTTATGCACATCAGCTATTAGCAGGAACAATTTCAACTTACCAACTGGAAAAACGGTATTTCCACAAACAAGGACATATTATTTGGATTATTCTTGATGGCTCGCTAGTACAAGATGGACAGGGAAATCCACTGCATTTTATTGCTCAGATCCAAGACATTACCGCTCGAAAAGAAGCTCAAAAGACGCTAGAGCTTCAAAGCGTTATCATGAATAACATGGCAGGAGGGGTGTGTTTGATTAAAGCCTCAGACCTCACGATCGTCTACACCAATCCTACCTTTGACGCTATGTTTGGCTACACAGAGGGCGAACTAGCAGGTCAATCTGTTGGTGTCTTGAATTATGTCGATACAAAGGTTACACCAGATGTAACCGTTCTAGATATTGTCAATCAAATTGAACAGACCGGGGAAGCGAAATATGAAGTCCACAATAAAAAGAAAGATGGAACTCTCTTTTGGTGCAGAGTTCATACATCCAGGTTTGAGCATTCTGAATACGGAACTGTATATGTTGCCGTTCAGGAGGACGCAACAGAGCTAAAACTGGCTGAGCAAGCCTTGCAAACTACCACAAATCGCCTCAATTTTCTTCTAAACTACAGCCCCGTGGTCATTTTTAGCAGTAAACCTGCTGGCGATTATGGAGCAACGTTTATCAGCGAAAATATCAAAGATATATGGGGCTACGAAAGCAGAGAGTTTTTAGAAGATTCTAAATTTTGGGTGAATCACTTACACCCAGAAGATGTAGAACCAGTGCTTAATGGCTTAGCAAATGTATTCGTTAATGATTTTTATTTCCACGAATACCGTTTTCGTCGCTCCGATGGGGTTTATCGCTGGATGCTGGGTCAGCTTAGGCTAATTCGAGATAATTCAGGTACACCAGTAGAAATCTTGGGATATTTAATTGACATTAGCGATCGCAAACAAGCTGAGTTGGAATTTCACCAGGCAAATGAAGCAAACCAAGCCAAGACTGTCTTCCTCGCCAACATGAGCCACGAACTCCGCACCCCCCTGAACTCAATTTTGGGCTTCACGCAATTGATGAGCTATGAGAGAAATCTGGCTCCTTCTATTCAAGAACGTTTACAAATTGTCAATCGTAGCGGTAGACATTTATTGGACCTGATTAACGATATTTTAGATTTATCCAAAATAGAGAGCGGACGGATGACACTCAATCTTTCTGACTTTGATTTGACAAATTTGCTGGCTTCTATTGAAGAAATGTTCCAAGTTAAAGTCCAATCTAAAGAATTGCAACTAATTTTCGATCTAAATCCCGACATTCCTAGATTTGTGCATAGCGACCATAAAAAACTCTACCAAGTCTTCGTCAATCTGCTCGGTAATGCGATTAAGTTTACCAACAAAGGAAGCGTCACCCTACGGGTAAGAGCAACACAAAGAGACACAACATCCTGTCACCTATATTTTGAAATTGAAGATACAGGCGTGGGAATTGCCCCCACAGAAATTGATAGCCTATTTAAGGTATTTGTGCAAGCCCAAGCTGGGAATAAGTTGAGTCAAGGGAGTGGGCTTGGTTTAGCCATCAGTCAAAAACTCGTCAAACTCATGGGCGGTCAAATTCGCGTTAAAAGCACTTTGCACCGAGGTAGCACTTTTTCGTTTGAGATTCCTGTACAGTTACCTCAAGCAGACTCCTTACCCCCAGAATCAAGTAATCAAAGAGTAATTGGTTTAGCTCCCGGACAACCGGCTTACCGCATTCTTATTGTTGAAGATTTAGAAGAAAATCGTTGCTTGTTAGTCGAGTTCCTTACCTCGGTTGGTTTTGAGGTGAGAGAAGCAAAACAGGGAGTGGAGGCACTCTCGCTGTGGGAGAGTTGGCGGCCGCACCTGATTATGATGGATTTGCGAATGCCGATCGTGGATGGCTACACAGCTAGTAAATATATTAGAGAACGCCCTCATAGCCAAGAAACTGTCATTATTGCTTTAACTGCCAGTATTTTTGAAGAGCGAGAGAAAGTTGTTATGGCTGGCTTTAACGACTTTATAAGCAAGCCATTTCAGCAACAACAGATATTTGACAAACTCGCTCAATATTTGGGAGTGCAATATATCTACGAAGTCGTAGAACAAACTCCACGCAAACAATTAGTTGAAACGGTGTCTGTAGAAGATATATCCATGATGCCCTCTCATTGGTTAGAACAAATGTATCAAGCCGCTTACTATCTCGATACAGAAGTTATGAACGAATTAATCGTACAAATTCCCGAATCCAAAGCAAGTTTGTCCAACGCCCTAACGGATTATATCAATAATTTTAATTCTGATCGAATTATGGAGTTAATTCGACCTCTGCTGCCGAATCCATTGTAGTTATTGAGTTTAAGGACAAAGAAACTCTAGTGCTTTCAGTAGTGGCTATATTTCCCATAGAAACCAACCTGGGAAAAGATTTGAAAGTTTTTGGAGATGTGTGTTGCAGATATCTATCAGTATGAGGAAATGGCACACACATTAGATGGAATGTGCTGTATCATAGAGCAATTCTATTTCGTATGTGAAGGAGATTTATTTTTTTTATTAACGGCAAAGGGTGCTGAGGGGGGCAGAGAAAGAGAAAAGAGAGAGACAAATGATTGATTTAACCGGAAAGGTAATTTTAGTAACTGGTGGCTCGAAAGGGATTGGTGCAGTGACGGTGCGGACTCTGGTTAATGCTGGGGCCGAGGTGATTTTGCATTACTTTCGCAGTCAGAAAGAGGCGGAAGCGATCGCAGCAAGTGTTGCGCGCGATCGCTGTTATTTATTGGCAGCAGATTTGATGGTGGAAAACGCGGCCTCGACTTTGTGGCGAGATGCTTTAAAATGGCGAGGTCATATTGATATTTTAGTTAATAATGCGGGGATTATGCAGTCAGCGGGTATAGAGGACAAATTCGATATTTGGTCTTCAGCTTGGCAGCAAACTCTACAAGTAAATTTAATTGCCGTTGCCGACTTGTGCCGGGAATCTATTCTGCATTTTCAAACTCGCAGTGGAGGTACAATTATTAATATAGCAAGTCGCGCTGCTTTTCGCGGCGATGACCCGAATTATCTGCACTACGCCGCTTCTAAAGGTGCTATTGTTGCTTTAAGTCGCAGCATTGCTAGAGGGTTTGCGGCTGATAATATTTTGGCTTTTACAGTTGCCCCGGGATTCGTCAGTACAGAAATGTCTAATCAGTTTATTCAGGAGTTCGGTGAAGCTGATATTATTCGCGATATCCCGATGGGCAAAATCGCTCCTCCTCAAGATGTTGCCAATGTTATCGCGTTTTTAGCGTCGGGTTTAGCTGCACACGCTACGGGGACTACGATCGACATTAATGGAGCCTCTTACGTGCATTGAGACTGTTCTGTAAAATACCTCTCAAGACTCACGCTGATATGTTTTAAAACCAACTAATTTATCACTTTAGCAAGACGCTAAAAACATAATAAATGACTTAATGTTAGATGAAAAGACAATCTGAGGAAAGTTGATTATGACAACAGATAACGGCACCAACACCAAACGAGTTGCCATACTCATCGAAAATGGAGTAGAAGATTCGGAATTTCTAGTTCCTTACAACGCCTTAAAACAAGCAAACTTTGATGTAGTTGTCCTCGGTTCGCGGACAAATGAAAAGTATGCAGGGAAACAAGGAAAAGTTGCCCAGCAGGCTGACGGAACTACCACTGAAGCAGTACCCGCAGAATTCGATGCAGTGATAATTCCCGGCGGTATGGCTCCCGATATGATGCGGACTAATCCCAATACAGTACGTTTTGTACGAGAAGCATTTGAGCAAGGAAAAATCGTCGCTGCTGTGTGCCACGGCCCGCAAGTTTTAATTGAAGCCGACTTGCTGAAAGGCAAAAATGCGACGGGTTTCTTGGCAATAAAAACAGACATGATTAATGCCGGAGCTAACTACATTAACGAAGCTTTAGTAGTTGACGGCAACTTGATTACTTCCCGCCAACCGGGAGATTTAGCAATATTTACCACCGCAATTATGGCTCGCCTCGGTTACGGGGGAAAAGCAGTCGGTTTGCCAGAAGAAACTGACACAAATGCAGAATGGTGGAAATTAGCTAATGGTTGGGGAGGCTCGACACAAGGGGACATTGTTAAAGGTTTGAATACCGCCCTCGCAGGGGAACGCTATGCTTGCGAAGCGTTTGAACATTATGCGGAAAAAACCCAAGATAGCGATTTGCGATCGCTCTTGAGAGAAATGATTCAAAACAAACAGAATCACATCCTCGCTCTCGAAAAACGCCTCAACGATTTCGGTGAAAAACCCTCAATTCCTGCCCAAATTGCTGACAAATACGCTAAATTAAAAGCTTCGATGCAAGGAACCGATGAAACTTTCTTACTGCGGAGCACTCTAGGTGACTTGCAAACCGGTGTTGTCGATATCAACAACCTGCGGGTGAAGTTCACAGATCCCGTATCAACTGCAATTTTGACAGAGATAGAATCGGATTTGTCCAAGTGTGAGCAAGTCGTTGCTAAACTCTACCGGGCCCGTGCAGTTTCCCAGGAAATTAAGTCGCCTAAACCTTCGACTAGCCCTGCAGTAAAAATGTAATCAGCAAGGGGATAAATAAGTTTGGAGTTTTTTTGAGAGGTGAAAACCAGCACCAAGATCGCAACTACAAACTTGCTCTGCAATCCTACAATATACCCCTTTGCGGTAAAATAAAACCCAACACTAAAAAGCAGATATTCAACTAACTGCAAGGTGGAGGGTTTTATTTTTGTTTCAGCGGGACATGGCGGGTTTGAAGGAAGCTTGCGGCATCCGGGGGCGGTACAAGCCCCCGTATTCATCCCTGCAGAAATAAAAAATATAGTATCCGATAACCAGCCCCCGCATACATCCGTAAAGTCGCTTTCTTCAAATCTAAAATCTAAAATCTAAAATCTAAAATCTAAAATCGATTGCCTTGTTCCCTCTTCCTTTAGACAGGAGACACCTGGGCTATAAATGCGCTACTGTGTTGCCAATATTTTGATGAGGAAAAAAAGGCTGTGGTTCCCTTACGCGATGAAAATCCCATTACTATCACTCCCTACGTTACCTACGGGCTGATTGCCGCAAACATATTAGTATTTTTGTACGAACTCAGTTTGGGCGATCGAGAATTAACCCAATTCTTCTACTCTTGGGCCGTAATTCCTTGCCAGTTAAGCAATATGTGTGGTGTTGCTCTGCCAGTTTCGCCATTTCCCGAATGGACGACACTGATTAGCTCCCAATTCCTGCACGCAGGCTTTCTCCACATTGCGGGAAATATGTTATTTCTGTGGATTTTTGGCAACAACGTAGAAGATCGTTTAGGACACGTCAAATTTATAATATTTTACCTTACTTGCGGCGTTTTAGCATCACTAACTCAGTGGTTTTTTTCCTCAGCATCTGCCATTCCGTCCCTGGGTGCTAGCGGCGCGATCGCAGGCGTGATGGGAGCTTACATTCTCAGATATCCCCAAGCCAAAGTTCTGACACTGCTACCCTTGGGAATTTTTATTACCACCGTCAGAGTCCCCGCTTTCTTCTTTCTAGGATTTTGGTTTGCACAGCAAGCATTGAGCGGCCTGGCTTCCTTGAATGCCCCGGCAAGTGTCGGCATGGAATCCGGGGGAGTCGCCTACTGGGCCCACGCCGGAGGCTTTGTTTTCGGCGCTATTCTCGGCCCTTTGTTGGGACTTTTTTCTGACGAAAATCAGATTTAATTTTTTACGGCAGATTAACGCAGATTAACGCAGATTAACTGCCAAAAAAATCTGCGTTAATCTGCGTTAATCTGCGGTTTCAAACCTCTGATTTTTCTCCAATTTCGCCGCTATTGTCTGGCATTTGTGGGAATTGTTTTATAAATATAATCACGTTTACTTTTTCGCCCAGATAAACACAAATTAACGCAGATAAACTGCCACCAAAATCGACGTTTATCTGCGTTAATCTGCGGTTTCAAACCTCTTATCTTCCTAGATAAACGTCAAGTCAAATTCCGAAAGAGCAGAAACCCCAGTTACACCATTTAACTTCGCCAAAATGCGAGAATCGCTGCCGGTGAGGTTATTGCCATTGCCGTCATAAATAATGTAAGTATTGCCGCCGGAATCGTAAGCAAACAAGAAAGCACTTCCTCCCAGAATATTTGCAGAAACAGTTGTCTGCACATTCAGCAGAACTTGACTGCCATTGCTGAGATTGGGGAATCCGGGGGCAAAATTAAACTGATCGGCGATCGGCACACCGAGACCGTTAAAATCAGTAATCACATCGTATCCGCCCGCCGCGATCGCAGCATCGATCGCAGCCGAAGAAGCCGCATCAAAGGCAGGCCCACCTTGTGCAGGGCTGGTATAGCGGAATTGATTGCTGCCGCCACCCCCCGTCATGGTATCTGCGCCGAGACCCCCTACGAGCACGTCGTTATCCAAATCGCCGTTAATCGTATCGTTGCCAACTTGACCGTCAATAGTATCGCTGCCCGCCAAACCGTTCAAATTGTCCGGCAAGGAACCCCCAACCAAATTGTTAGGTCCGCTATCAGCCGGCAAGATTTGGACGGTGATAGTACCTGTTCCCGGAATTGTCCCGAATCCGTCGCTGACGCTGTAGGTGAAAGCAGTTGTACCCGCTACGTTGCCGGGGATGAATTGCACTTGAGAGACAAGATTTACAGCTATCCCCAGTTGCGGTGTGCTGACATTAATAATGCTGAGCGTCCCTTTTTGCGGGCTGGAATCGTTCGCCAGTACGTCGATAAAAGTGGGCAGCAAATTATTCGTATTGGTAAATACGATGCCGTCATCAACAACTATTGGCGGCAGGAGAGTTGGAACAGTTACGGAGGTATCGAAAGAATTGATGTTAATTGCGACTGACGCTGCTGCGGTGCCGCCTTGGTCGTCAGCTACGCTGTAGCTGAAAGAACCGGCTTGCCCGATCACGTTTGTTCCAGGTTGGAATTTCAGCCCCAGTAAATCCTGAACGGTTAACTTTTGGTTCACGGTGACCGGGTTCGTACCCGTAATTACCTGACCAAAAGTAGGATTGGGAAGTCCGACTACCGCGATCGACAGTGGTTGCCCCTCCGGGTCACTGGGCGCCGAAATGCTCAGAGACAGAGGCAAATTCTGCAAACCTGTCACCGTCTTGCCCGCTTCCACGATCGGCGGCTGGTTAGGAGTCGGAGATGTAAAACTCGGCGGAGTCGGCCCCCCGCCCAAAGGCGGAGGAGTTGGGGGCGCCGCAGTTGGAGTCGGGACGATCGAAGGACTCGGACTCGGAGTTGTCCCGCCGGCAGTCGGAGTCGGACTCGGACTCGGAACCTGTGTCGGCAATGTCCCTGGTGATGGAGTTGGACTCGGACTTGGACTCGGTGCCGGAGTTGGATTCGGAGTTGTCCCCGGTGATGGTGCCGGAGTTGGATTCGGAGTTGTCCCCGGTGATGGTGCCGGAGTTGGATTCGGAGTTGTCCCCGGTGATGGTGC